>JBEVOM010000204.1:0-24654 GCA_040507575.1 Ilumatobacteraceae bacterium | reverse complement strand
AGGATGTTCTCGGCGAAGATGCCGTCCCACCTCCACGCCGGCGTGTCACCGCGCGTGAAGTCAGCGATCGAACCGAGCTCGATGATGGCCGGAGCCTCGTACTTGTCCATGAGTGTCTCCCGATGTCTGGTTGGGTTCGTGCACCGCCGACACCAGATGTCGGGAACGAGTCCTGCGGATTCCGCCCGCCGCGGCAACTTGATTCTGTCAAGCGATTTGCCCGGCAGCAACCTGCCCGATTGACGATCGTGTTGCAATTCACGGGTTGGAGGTGACGTTTGTCGCTAACCACGCCTGCTGCAGCAGCGCCGCGGTGAGCGCAACCCGGACGTCGGACCGCCAGAGCCCACGCAGCGCGTCGACGTCGACGAGCGCCGGATCGACTCCATCGCCCTGCCAGCCGGCCACGAGCTCGCGCGAGGGGCGCCCCATGTACGCACCGGTGAACGCCGCCTTGGTGGAGCGACCGAGCACTTCGTCGGGCAGGAGATCGGGCAGCAACCCCCGCAGCACGGCCGAGCGATCACCGGGGCCGAGCACACCACCTTGGCGGGCGAAGGCGTGGACGACCTCGGCCTGCAGCAGAGGGCTGGTGAGCTGCACGTCGTAGGGCGCGGCGAGGATCCGCCGGTTGCGGGCCCCGAGGACCTGGGTGCGGCGCAACGGGACGGTCCGCACGCTGGCGGGGAACGGGAGCGGCCGCCGCCGCTCCTGACGCTCGAGCGCGGCGGTGAGCTCCGCTGCGGCGGGCGCGGTGAGCCACGGTGTCGGCGTGCCGTCATGCCAGTTGCGCCGGAACGCGCGCGCCCGCAGCGGGGCCGGGGCCACGGCGCGCGCGGCGCGGCGGAGGCGCCGCCAGCCGAGCGGTCTCGGCTGACGCAGCAGTCGGGCCAACGGCGCGACGCGGTGCTTGGCGTCACCGAGGACGTCGTCGCCGCCTTCGCCGTCGAGCAACGAGCCACCGCGCACGACCTCGAGCATCGGGACGTCACCGGCGATCGTGGGCGGCCACACGATGCCGTGCTCACGGAGGTGGCGCGTCGCCAGCGGACCGACGACGTCGAGCTCGTCGTGGATGACGAGGCGTTGCCAGTCACGGAGCCCGAGGTGGCCGACGACCAGCTCCTGCCAGGACCGCTCGTCGGACTCCGGCTCGTCGGGGAACACCCTGGTGATCGGGACGGGGTCGGGCAGGCCCTCGCGACGGGCGACGTGCGTCGCGATGGCCAGCACCGCCGATGAGTCCCGACCACCCGAGAACGCCACACCGCACGGCGGCCGGCGCAACGCGGTGAGGACGACAGCTTCGAGGGCCTGGCGCGCTGTCAGCGACTCGTCGGTCGACGGCGCCAGCGACCCGGTCGACCCGACCACGTACCCCCACGCAGTCTCGATCGGGCTGAGCAGGTACAGCGGGTCGGGCACTGCGTGGGTAGCCTACGAGCCGTGCGTCGCAGGGGCGGCCTCGCACTCCGGTCCCTGAACGACGGACGTGGACAAGGTGGATGGTGAGGATGCAACTTCGAACGACCGACCTGACGTGGCAGATCGCCGGTGACGAAGTCGTGGTGCTCGACCTCGGCGGGTCGGTGTACCTCAAGCTGAACGGCAGTGGGCGGGTGCTGTGGGAAGCGCTCGCCGAGCCGGCCACCGAGGCCGAGCTGGCCGCTGCGCTCGTCGACCGGTTCGGCATCGACGACCAGCGCGCGGCCGACGATGTTGCCGCGTTCGTCGGCGAGTTGCGCCGCCGTGAGCTCATCGACGGTTAGCCGACCCGTCGCCTCGATGCCGCCCGCCCTGAGCCGCTTCGCGCGGACCGCAGTGCGCGGACTGCGCCAGCCACCCCGAGATCTGTTGACCACGCTGCACGTGGTCGCGGTCATCGTGCTCGTGGAGGTGCTGATCCGCTCGGTGCGGCTGACGCAGCTGAGCCGGCTGCTCGGCGTCCCGGTCGACCTGCGCCCGTCCACCGCCGCCGGTGCGACGCTGCCGTTGGAGGCCCTGCCACCACGGGCCCAACGGCAGCTGCGCTCGACGTGGTCGGTGGCCGACGCGTGGCCGTTCAGCCGGGGTCCGTGCCTGCGGCGGGCGCTCGTCGGTGGGCACCTCATCCGCGACCTCGACCCGACCGTGCACCTCGGGATCCGGGGCGCCGGCGACACGATCCACGCCCACGCCTGGTTGGAGGTCGAGGGTCGTCCGCTCGAGACGCTCGACGGCTTCACCCGCTTCGGCGACGGGGCGGGCACCGCGACCCGATGAGTCCGGAACCCATCGTCTACGAGCAGTGCGGTCTGCGGATCCGCTCCGAGGTGCCGCTCGACCTGCCGTCGATCGAGGCCGGCGAATGGGACGTCGAGGCGCGCTGGGGCGACGACGTCGCGGATTCGTCCGAACCGCCGGCGGGCGAGGTCATCGCGCTGTACGAGGCCGGGGGCCGGACCTGGTACACGGCGACGACGTCGGACGCCGGTCACGTGCTGCGCTTCCCGAACTGCGGCGAGTTCGTCGTGTCGCACGACCTGGCCGGCATCGTCGTGCGGCCGGACCGGGCCGGCCGCCACGAGGTGCTGCCCATCCTCCTCGCCGGCACGGCCAGCGCGTTCCTGCTGGCGCTGCGCGGCCGCACCGTGCTGCACGCCAGCGCGGTGGCGGTGGGCGGCGCCGCGCTGGCGTTCGTCGGTCAGTCCGGACGGGGGAAGTCCACCGTGGCCGCGTTGATGTGCCTCGACGGCGCCGCCCTCGTGACCGACGACGTGCTCGTCGTCGAGCCCGGGCCACCGGCGACGTGCACCGGCGGTGCGTCCGAGCTGCGCCTGCGCGAGGCGGCCGCCGGGCTCGCCGATGCCCAACCCCACCGCCCGAGCAGGGCGACGGCGGACCAGCGACGTGCGTTCGCACCGGCACCGGCGCCGCCCGGGCCGCGGCCGCTCGGGGGCATCGTGATCCCATCGCCGTCGCGCACCGAACCCGAGCTCGTGGTGACCCGTCTCGGTGCGAGCGAAGCGATGTTCGCGGTGATGTCGTTCCCGCGCGTCCACGGCTGGCGCCGGACCGATGTGCTGACCCGCGATTTCACGAACCTCAGCCGACTGGTCAACGAGGTACCGGTCTACGTGGCGACCATCCCGTGGGGTCCCCCGTTCAGCCCGGACATCGCGCCGACCCTGTCGGCGCTCGTCGCGGCGACGTAGCGGCCGACGAGCTCAGAGGCCGTAGCGGGCCTTCTCCTTGTCGTCGTCCCAGTCGATCGGCGGGTGGCCCTGGGCCTGACGGTTGCTGCTGGCCTGCTCGCGGTTGGCACGGACGAGCTCGCGCTCCTCGTCGGTGAGGCGGCCACGGTGGAGCTGGCCGTAGCGATCGGCCGCCGTGTAGTCGATCTTCTCGGCGCGCTGACCGGTGCTCGCGGCGGGCGACGCCGACGGGCGGCCGGGGCGCTGCGAGGGCGGGATGCGACGTTCGTCGACGGAGCGGGCACCTTCCAGGACACGGTCGAAGTCGACGCCGTCGAACAGCCGGTCGAGGACCTTGGTCTCCATCGTCACCGACCGCGGCGGGACGTTCGGGGCGTGGATCGTCATCTCGACGAGCCGCAACGGCGTGCTGACGAGCCGGGACGCCTCGTCGGCGCTCACGTCGAGCTCGACGGCCGACGGGAGGTCGGGATGGCGGACCACGACCCGCACGTGCGTGTCATCGGTCAGCTCCGTGTCGCTGAGGTCGGACAGGACGATCTGCTTGAACACCACGTCGGCAGGGTAGCGACGCCATCCCCGTGTCGACCGGGACCGGCGACCCCCAGCCGCTACCTTCGCCGCCATGCCCCAACACGTACGAGGAGTCGTCGCCCGGGCCAAGGGTGACCCGGTGAGCATCGAGACGATCGTGATCCCCGACCCCGGACCCGGGGAGGCCGTCGTGGAGGTCCAGGCGTGCGGCGTGTGCCACACCGATCTCCACTACCGCGAAGGCGGGATCTCCGACGAGTTCCCGTTCCTCCTCGGCCATGAGGCGGCCGGGACGGTCGAAGCCGTCGGTCCCGGCGTCACCGAGGTGGCTCCCGGTGACTACGTGATCCTCAACTGGCGGGCCGTGTGCGGACAGTGCCGGGCCTGCCTGCGCGGCGAGCCGTGGTACTGCTTCGCCACGCACAACGCGACGCAGAAGATGACGCTGACCGATGGCACGGAGCTGTCCGCGGCGCTCGGCATCGGGGCGTTCGTCGAGAAGACGCTCGTCGCCGCCGGCCAGTGCACGAAGGTCGATCCGGCGGCACCGGCGACGGCCGCCGGACTGCTCGGCTGCGGCGTGATGGCCGGCCTCGGCGCCGCGCTCAACACCGGCAACGTCACCCGCGGCAAGACGGTGGCCGTGTTCGGCTGCGGTGGGGTCGGCGACGCGGCGATCGCCGGATCCGTGCTGGCCGGGGCGTCGACGATCGTCGCCATCGACATCGACGACCGCAAGCTCGAGTGGGCCAAGGGTTTCGGTGCCACTCACACGTGCAACTCGTCGATGACGGATCCCGTCGAGTATGTGCAGTCGGTGACCGGCGGGTTCGGTGCCGACGTGTGCATCGAGGCCATCGGCAACCCGACGGTGTACCGCCAGGCGTTCGAGGCCCGGGACCTGGCCGGCACGGTCGTCCTCGTCGGCGTCCCTCGCCCCGACGTCACGATCGAGCTGCCGTTCATCGAGCTGTTCGGGCGGGGTGGCGCGCTGAAGTCGAGCTGGTACGGCGACTGCCTGCCGTCGCGCGACTTCCCGATGTTGATCGACCTCTACCGGCAAGGTCGTTTGGACCTCGACCGCTTCGTGAGCGAGGAGATCACGCTCGACGCCGTCGAGGAGGCGTTCCACAAGATGGAGCGCGGCGAGGTACTGCGCTCGGTCGTGGTGCTCTAGTCCGATGGCGATCGAGCTCGTCACGACCGACGGCATCTTCATGCTGGACGGCGGCGCCTGGGACGTCACGAACAACATCTGGATCGTCGGCGACGACCGGGAGGTCGTCGTCGTGGACGCCGCCCACGACCACCAACCCATCGTCGAAGCGCTGCACGGGAGGCGGGTCAAGGCGATCGTGCTGACCCACGGTCACAACGACCACATCAACGCCGCGGTGCCGTTGCGGGAGGTCGTCGACGCGCCGATCTGGCTGCACGACGCCGACCGCATGCTGTGGGACGTGGTGTGGCCGGGCGAGGTCCCGGACCACCCCACCGCGGCGGGCGACGTGATCGCGGTGGGCGGCCACGAGCTGACTGCACTTCACACGCCAGGCCACTCCCCGGGATGCTGCTGCTTCCACGACGTCGCGAACGGGTGCATCTTCTCCGGCGACACGCTGTTCTGCGGTGGTCCCGGCGCGACCGGCCGCAGCTTCAGCGACGAGCCGACGATCCTGCGTTCGATCCGCGACTCGTTGCTGGCGCTGCCCGACGAGACGGTCGTGCACACCGGACACGGCGAGTCGACGACGATCGCCGCCGAGCGCGCCGGCGTCCTCGCCCGCACCGCCGAGCTCGACACCTGATCCGACCGTCCCCACCCCCAACTGTTGACCCCAGCGGACGAAAACTGTCCACCTGGGTCAACAGTTGGGGAATTCGGACACCGGTGGCCGGGTCAGCAGGTGCGGCCAGGGATCTGCGGGACGGCCGCGACCGAGTACGTCACGTCGGCGTCGGTGAAGAACGTCAGCACGGTGGCATCGGCGAACAGTGACGCGACGGCGTCGGCGGGCACCGAGGCGCAGTCGGCGGCGTCAGCCAGGCGCACCGGAGCGTCGTCGGGCCAGGCGACGATCGTCGGCTCGACGTCGACGTCGAGCGTGGCGGGATCGGTCGGCGTGGCCCTCATCAGGTCGTTGGCCGGCCGGAACGGCTCCTCGGGCCCGAGCTCGGCTACGCCCACCGACCCGGCGAGGTCGCCCATCGCGGCGACGAACGCCGACAGGTTGGCCCGGGCCGGATCGGTCTCCTCGTCGATGTCCAGCGCGTATGCCTGGTGGCGGTACGTCGCACCGTCCACATTGATCGTGACCACGGTGTCGGGCGCATCGGCGATCATGTCGTTGCGCTCGTACGTGACGTCGGCAAGCAGGCCGAGCTCGTCGGCTTCGGCCAGCAACGACTGGATCCCCTCCGGGGTGATCGACTGCTGCAACACGTTCGGCAGCAGCGGACCGGGGTAGATCGCGATGACCGGTCCCGTCGACAGCGCCCGTCCGTCGCCCGTCACCAACGATTGCGGCGTGCGGGTGAACACGGCGTCCATCGGGACGAACCCGCCTTCGTACTCCACCGAGATGACGACGTCGTCGGGTCCCGTGGCGTACTCGTGGTTCGTCGCCGGCTCCCCGGCCGGCGCCACCGTCGGCAGCGTCTCGTCGGCCGGCACACTGGCCTCGCCCGGCTCGGAGCTGTCGTCGCCACAGGCGGCGACGGCCACCAGGGCGACGGGGACGACGAGGAGCGCGCGCAGGAGCGGGGAGTGTCGCATGGCTGATGAGACGTCCCGGAGCCAGTCGTGGTTCCCGACCGTGCGGGGCCGACGGCCGTAGGCTGCCGACGGTGCAGCCGATCACCGGAGTCGTCCAGCACTACGCGTGGGGCGACCGGGAGTTCATCCCCCGCCTGCTCGGCGTCGAGCCCGACGGTCGCCCGTGGGCGGAGCTCTGGCTGGGCACGCACGCCAACGGGCCGGCAACGCTGCCTGACGGTCGCCCGCTGGCCGACGTCACCGGTCCGTTGCCGTTCCTGCTGAAGGTGCTGGCCGCGGCCGAGCCGCTGTCGCTGCAGACCCACCCCTCACGACAGCAGGCCGAGGCCGGTTTCGCAGCCGGCCGCTACCCCGATCCCGAGCCGAAGCCGGAGCTGCTCGTGGCACTCACGCCGTTCGACGCGCTGTGCGGGGTCCGGCCGGTGGACGCCACCATCGACCTGCTCGACGAGCTGGGCGCGGCCGACCTGGCCGCGGCCCTGCGGCGACACGGCCCGGGTGGCGCGATGGCATCGCTGTACCGCGGCGGCATCAAGGTCGGACCGATCGTCGATGCTGCCGCCGGGAGCGACCGTGAGGAGGCCCGCTGCGTCACCGCACTCGCCGAGCGGTACCCGGGCGATCCCAGCGTGGCGGCAACGCTGCTGCTGAACCGGGTGCATCTGCAGCCCGGCGAAGCCATCGTCCTCGGCCCGGGGAACCTCCACGCCTACCTCGGCGGAGCCGGCATCGAGCTCATGGGACCGAGCGACAACGTCGTGCGGGGCGGCCTCACCGCCAAGGCCGTCGACGTCGACGACCTCCTGGCCGTGTTCGACGCGACCCCGCTCGCCGACCCGGTCCTCACCGTCGGCCGCGATCTCACGCTGCCGGGCACCTCCATCCACCTCGATGTCGTCGCCGGCGAGGGTGACCACACCGCAGCCGGTCACGAGATCGTCGTGACGTCGACCGGCCAGACGGGTCACCTCGCCCCGGGAACGACGCTCACCGTCGCCGCCGGCACCACCGCCTACGTCGCCAGTGGCTGACCGACCCGGCACCCGCTCGCGCCAACCGTCCCCAACTGTTGACCCAGGAGGACGAAAAGTGTCCGCTGGCGTCAACAGTTGACGAAATCGGACACCGTCAGCCGGCGACGGTCTTGCGGATCTCGACGATCTTCTCGGTGGCGTTGTTGGCGTCGCCGCCTTGGGTCTGCAGGAGCGCGTTGCGGTCGCGAGCGGCCTCGCGCTCGGCGAGCGCGGTGTC
Source organism: Ilumatobacteraceae bacterium (assembly GCA_040507575.1). GTDB lineage: Bacteria > Actinomycetota > Acidimicrobiia > Acidimicrobiales > Ilumatobacteraceae > JALZMG01. The sequence continues at coordinate 16,899 of JBEVOM010000204.1, read as the reverse complement.
GACCCTGGCGATCGCGGCGTCGGCGCCGTACTCGTGAATGAACTCGGCCCACTCGACGAGCGCCGGCACCATCTCGTCCTCCGGCACGACGGCGACGTTGCGGCCCTTCACGAACAGATGGCCCCGCTTGTTGCCGGCGGCGATGCCGAGGTCGGCCTCGCGCGCCTCCCCGGGCCCGTTGACGACGCACCCCATCACCGCGACCTGCAGCGGGATCTCCCGCTCGCCGAACGCCTCCATGGCCCTCCGGGCCACGTCGATGACGTCGATCTCGGCCCGCCCGCACGACGGGCAGGCGATCAGATCGATGTTCTTGCGCTCCCGCAACCCGAGTGACTCGAGCAACGTGCGCCCGGCGCGCGCCTCCTCGATCGGGTCGGCCGTGAGCGAGTAGCGGATCGTGTCGCCGATGCCCTCGAGCAGCAGCGTGGCGATCCCGGCCGTCGCCTTCAACAAGCCGTTCGGCAACGGCCCGGCCTCGGTGACGCCGAGGTGCAGTGGGTGGTCGGTGACCTCCGAGAGCTGCCGGTACGCCTCGACCATCAACGGCACGCTCGACGCCTTGACCGAGATCTTGATCAGGTCGAAACCGACCTCGTCGAAGTAGGCCATCTCCCGCTGCGCCGATTCGACCATCGCCTCGGGCGTCACCCCGCCGTGGCGCTCGTACAGCGCCGGGTCGAGCGATCCGCCGTTGACCCCGATGCGGATCGGCACCTGGCGGTCACGGGCTTCGGCGGCGACGGCCTTGATGTGCTCGGGCTTGCGGATGTTGCCGGGGTTCAGGCGCAGACCCTGCACGCCGGCCTCCATCGCGGCGAGCGCCATCTTGTACTGGTGGTGGATGTCGGCGATGATCGGCACCGGCGAGCGGGGCACGATCTGGGCCAACCCCTCGGCCGCTTCCTGTTCGTTGCACGTGCACCGGACGATGTCGCAGCCCGCCGCGGCAAGCCCGTAGATCTGCTGGAGCGTGCCCTCGACGTCGGCCGTCTTCGTGATCGTCATCGACTGCACGGAGATCGGTGCGCCACCGCCGACCGGGACCGACCCGACGTGGAGCTGACGGGTCGACCGTCGCTCCGTGACCGTGCCGGTCCTCATCGCAGCGGCCTGGCGATGTCGAGGTAGAGCCCGGAGAGGAAGAGCATCAGCAGCACCACGATCACGCCCATCGCGAACGGCATCAACTTGGAGACGTCGGCGAAGTAACGCCGACCGCCGCGCTCGCGGACCCGCTCGTAGGTGGCGACGGCGGCGTGGCCGCCGTCGAGCGGCAGCAGCGGGAACATGTTGAAGACGCCGACGAACACGTTGAGCGCAGCGAGCAGGTAGATCACGCCGATGACCCCGTCCTGCTCACCGACGGCGCCGCTGACCTGGGTCACCCCGACCACCGTGGTCGGCCGGGTGGTCGGATCGTCGGTCGCACCCGTCACCTGGTTCCAGAGGTTCACCGGGTTGACGACCTGCACCAGACCCTTTGTCGACTCCCACGCCAGGGGGAAGACGTCCGTCACGCTGGAGACGGCGGCGTCGCCGACCGACTTCTCCTGCCACGCTCCGGCCGACCCGCTCGACACGCCGAGCATCGCCGCGCCGAACATCGGGCTGGCGTCGTCGGTGTTCACCTCGAGCGTCGCCGACACGGTCTGCTCGACACCGTCGCGACGGACGACGACATCGACCACGTCACCAGGATCGTGCCGACGGACCTGCTCGCCGAGCTCGTCGGGACCGTCGATGGCGACGCCGTCGATCTGCAGCACGACGTCGCCGGGCTCGATGCCGGCGGCGGCGGCCGGGCCGCCGACGAGCACGGTGCCGACCTCGGCACCCGGCTGCTCCGTGAACTCGCCGCGCACCGAGTACACGGTGAAGAGCAGGGCGATGGCGATCAGCAGGTGCATGATCGAGCCGGCCGAGATCACCAGCATCCGCCGCGGATAGCTCTGCTGGCGATACGTGCGGGCCTCGTCCTCCGGTGGCACCTCGTCGATGTTGCTCATCCCGATGATGCGAACGAACGCGCCGAGCGGGAGCGCCCGGATGCCGTACTCCGTCTCGCCTCGACAGAAGCTCCAGAGGCGGGGACCGAACCCGAGGAAGAACTGCGTCGCTTTCATCCCGGTCATCCGGGCGGTCACGAAGTGGCCGGTCTCGTGCAGGAAGACGGACACGAGGATGCCGAGCACGAAGATGAACATCCACCCGTTCGTCACGGCCAGCCACGCCAGCAGCCCGACGATCACGATGCCGGCGATGACGGCGGTCAGCGGTGAGACCCGCTCCTCGGGCGCCTCGTCGGCACCCGTTCCGTCGCGCTCGGTGACCGACCCGCCAGAGACGACTTCACTGCGGAACCGGTCGTAGCGCCCGCGATCCGCCGGGTTCTCCGTCGTCGTCTTCATCGCTCGCGCATCCTCTTCAGCTCCTGGCGAGCGACCGTTCTCGCCGCCCGATCTGCTGCCACGACGTCCTCGACCGTTGCCGGCACCCCTAGATCATGCCGGTCCAGGGCGGCGTTGCACACGTCGCCGATCTGATGCCAGCGAATCTCACCTTCCAGGAACGCCTCGACGGCGACCTCGTTCGCCGCGCTGAGCCAGGCCGGGGCGCTCCCGCCGGCCCGTCCCGCCTCGAAGGCCAGCCGCAGGCACACGAACGTGTCGAGGTCGGGCGGCTCGAAGTCCAGGGCGCCGATCGCCGCCCAGTCGATGCTGCCGTACGGGGTCCGGATGCGGTCCGGGTAGCCGAGGGCGTAGCCGATCGGGAGCCGCATGTCGGGCCGGCTGAGCTGGGCGATGGTCGAGCCGTCGGTGAACTCCACCATCGAGTGGACGATCGACTGCGGGTGCACGACCACCTCGATCTGGTCGTACGCAGTGCCGAACAGCTCGTGGGCCTCGATGACCTCGAGGCCCTTGTTCATCAGCGTGCTGGAGTCGATCGTGATCTTCGGGCCCATCGACCACGTCGGATGGGCCAGCGCATCCGCGATCCCGACGTCGCGCAGCCCGGCCGCGGTGCGACCGCGGAACGGACCGCCGCTCGCCGTCAGCAGCACGCGGGCGACCTCCCGCCCGGGCGCCAGCGAGGAGCGCAGGCACTGGTGGATCGCGCAGTGCTCGCTGTCGACCGGCACGAGCTCGGCCCCAGGCGTCGCCCGCAGCGGCTGCACCACCGGTCCGGCGGCGATCAGGCTCTCCTTGTTGGCCAGCGCCAGTCGCTTGCCCTGCCCCAACGTGGCGATCGTGACCGGCAGACCGGCGAACCCGACGACGGCGTTGACGACGACGTCCGCCGCCGCCACGAGGTCGACCATGTCGTCGACGACGGTCACCCACGGCAGGGCGGCCGCCACCTCCGCTCGCCTGGCCGGATCACCGACCGCGACGAACTGCGGCCCGAACTCCTTGGCCTGGGCGACCAGGACGTCGACCGAGGAGCCGACGCCGAGGCCGACGACGTCGTAGCGACCGACCTCGGCCCGGATGACGTCGAGCGTCTGGGTCCCGATCGAGCCCGACGACCCGGCGATGGCAACGCGCCGCGGCGTGGTGGTTGCCGACGCCTCCGATGCGGTCACTTCGTCCAGGGTTCGAGCACCAGCGTCACGTAGTACGCGACCGGCAGCACGAACAGGAACGCGTCGAAGCGGTCGAGCACACCGCCGTGGCCGCTGAGGACGGTCCCGAAGTCCTTCACGTCGAGGTTGCGCTTGAACATGCTCTCCGTCAGGTCCCCGAGCGGCGCGAACGCGGCGATCACGACGCCGAGGATCAGCAGCTCACCGGTTTTCCACGTCGTGCTCGTGCCGATCAGTCCGACGACGAACAGGACGAGCAGGGTCATCACCGTGCCGCCGATCACGCCCTCGACGGTCTTGCCCGGGCTGATCCACCCGCGCAACGGCGTGCGCCCGATGGCGGAACCGACGAGGAGGGCGCCGATGTCGTTGGCCACCACGCCGAGGACGATCACGAACAGGGTGTCGGTCCCGACGTGCTCGAAGGCCGCGCCCTCGTTCGACCACCGCAAGATGAGCGCGGCGAACGAACCGAGCAGCCCGAGCCACACGACACCCATCGACGTCACAGCCATGTTCGGCAGCGGACCGGACTCCACGCCGGACGCCCCGATGAAACCGACGGCCCCGGCGATGAAGGCGAACGCCACGACGAGCGGGAGCGCCTGGTCCCCGACCCAGTAGGCCGCGAGCGGCGCCGCGACGCACGCCGCCAGGCCGGGGGCCACCGCCGGGCGGTAGCCCTTCTCGGTGACCTTGCCGAAGTACTCGAACCCGGCGATGCCGAGCACGATGACGATGAGCGCCAGGACGGCGGCCGGCCGCCACAGCGTGGCGACCACGAACAGCGCGGCCATCACGACGCCGGCACCGATGGCCGCCGGCAGGTTGCGCGGGGCTCCCGCCCCGGCCGCGGTCGTACGGGCCGGACCGGCCGGACGGCCCGAGCGCTGCTGGGCGGCGGCCTTGCGGCGCGACTGCGTCCCCACCGGTGGCCGCCTGGTCACCCCTGACGGATCGGTCCCGATCGTGATCCGCCCGGGCTCCCGACGCGCTTCGGGGGCCGGCGGGATGTCGCCGGCCGGCGGCCGGCCGAGCGGCTCGGACAAGCTGTCCGCACGCACCTCGCCGGTCAGGTCGCGGTCGAATCCCCCGCTCGGGTCAGCGGTCACGTCCCCGGTGGGGTCTCCCCCCGTGGGATCGTCGTCCCGCCACACGGGCGACTCGGTCGTGAACGACGACCAGACGTCGACCTCGTCCTCGTCGTCAGCCGCCGCGCTCACCGGTGGCGCCATCCGCGGGATCTCACCGGTCGGCGGATCGGTCCAATGGGGCAGCGGACCGGTGTCGTTCGGGTTGAAGCGCAGTCGGCGCTCGTCCGTGTCGTCCTGGCGCTCCGACCCATCTGCCGGGTCGTCCGGGAAGAGCGGACCACCGAACTCGTCGGACGGGTCGGCCCCCCGCTCTCGCCCCCGCCACATGTCGTCGCTCATCGCGTCTCCCTTGTCGTCGTCGCCACGAGGGCCTCCTGCAACACGAGCCGTTCGAGGTCACACCTCGAGCAGCTCGGTCTCCTTGCGGCCCAGCGCCGCGTCGATCGCCTCGACGTGATCGTGGGTGATCCTCTCCAGTTCCTTCTCGGCCCGCTCCAACTCGTCGGCGGAGATCTCCCCGCCCCGCTCCGAGGTCTCCAGGTGCTTGCGGGCGTCGCGCCGCAGGTTGCGGACCGCGACTCGACCGTCCTCAGCCATGTGCTTGACGACCTTCACGTACTCGCGACGGCGCTCCTCGGTCAGTGGGGGGAACGAGAGCCGGATCACCGTCCCGTCGTTGCTCGGATTGACCCCGAGGTCGGAGTCCCTGATCGCCTTCTCGATGCTCGCCAGCGTCCCCCGGTCGTGCGGGCGCACGAGCAGCTGCCGGGCCTCGGGCACCTGGATCGACGCGAGCTGCTGGAGCGGCACGGGCGAGCCGTAGTACTCGATGGTCAGCCGCTCGACGAGCGCTGGTGCGGCGCGCCCGGTGCGCACGGTCTGGAACTGGGTCTGCACATGCCCGACCGCCCGGTCCATCTTGTCGATGGCCTCGATCAGGGTCTCGTCGATCACGAGACCAGCGTAGTTCGAGAACCCCAGCACCTCCGGCCATGGGCCCCGGGGCGTGCGACCGCTTTGGCGCCAGCCTCAACGGATGATCGTCCCGACCTTCTGTCCCTCGAGGATGGCGCGGAGGCTGCCGTGTGACGACATGTCGAACACGACGATCGGGATCTTGTTGTCACGGCAGAACGCGATCGCCGTGGCGTCCATGACCCGCAGGTCACGGTTCATCACGTCCATGTAGCCGATCTCGTCGTACTTCGTGGCGTTGCGGTTGGTCCTCGGGTCGGCGTCGTACACCCCGTCGACACCGGAGTGGGTCCCTTTGATCAACGCCTCGGCGTCGATCTCGGCCGCCCGCAGTGCGGCGGCGGTGTCGGTCGTGAAGAACGGGTTGCCGGTGCCGGCCGCGAAGATCACGACGCGGCCCTTCTCGAGGTGACGAACGGCCCGGCGACGGATGTACGGCTCGGCGATCCGGGGCATCTCGATCGCCGACTGCACACGCGTCGGCTGGCCCAGGCGCTCGAGCGCGTCCTGCATCGCCAGCGCGTTCATCACCGTGCCGAGCATCCCGATGTGGTCGGATTGCGTGGCGTCCATCCCGGCCATCGCGCCGGTACGGCCGCGCCAGAAGTTGCCGCCCCCGACGACGACCGCGACGTCGACGTCGAGGTTCTGGCGCAGGTCGATGATGTCGCGCGCCGTGTTCGCCAGCGTGTCACCGTCGATGCCGTTGCCCGACGGCCCGGCCAACGCCTCGCCCGACGGCTTGAAGACGATGCGGCGCCAACGCGGCTCGGCCGACCACGACTCGCTCACAGAGTCAGCCGATCTCGACCTGGGCGAAGTCGACGATCGTGGCGTTGCCGACGAACTGACCGACGGTCTGCTTGTCGTCCTTGGCGTACGGCTGCTCGAGGAGCGCCAACGTCTTGAAGAACCCGCCGAGGCGGCCCTCCACGATCTTGGCCACGGCCTGCTCGGGCTTGCCCTCGTTGCGAGTGATCGCCTCCAGCGTCTGGCGCTCGGACTCGACGACGTCGAGCGGAACGTCGTCACGGCTCAGGTACTTCGGGCGGGCGAACGCCACGTGGACGGCGACGTCGTGGGCCAGCTGCTGCGTCCCCCCGGACAGCACGACGACGACCCCGTTGACGCCCCGGCCACCCTGGACGTGCAGGTAGCTGTCGAGGATGTCACCGGGTCCGGCTTCGATGCGCACGACGCGACCGATCTCGATCTTCTCCTTGAGCGTGATCTTCAGGTCTTCGAGCCGGTCGGTGCGATCGGCGACGGCCTCGGCACCCTTCGCGGCGACGAGGCGGGCCAGTTCCTGGGCCTCGAGCTTGAAGTGCTCGCTGCTGGCCACGAAGTCGGTCTCGCACTTCAGCTCGACCAGCGCGCCGACCTGCTCGTCCACGACGAGCGCGACCACTCCCTGCGCGTTCTCGCGGTCGTCGCGCTTGGCGCTCGCCGCGAGGCCCTGCTCACGCAGCCACTGCTTGGCCGTCTCCATGTCCCCGTCGTTGGTCTCCAGGGCCCTCTTCGCGTCCATCATGCCGGCGCCGGTCGCCTGGCGCAGTGACTGGACGTCCTTGGCGGTGAACGCCATCGCGATCAGTTCTCCTCGTTGATCTCGGTCGCCACGTCGGCGGGCGTGCCGACCGCGACGTCGGGGGTCTCGGCATCGGTCGTGTCCGACTCGTCGACCGAGATGGCCGACGCGGCCTCGGCCACGACCGGTGCGACGTCGGGCGCGGCGTCGGGCTCAGTGACGGGCGCAGCGTCGGGCTCGGCGGACAGCTCTTGCGCCGGCGTCTCGGCCGGCTCGTCGTCGGGCGTGGCGTTGCGCGCCGCGGAGAGGCGGGCCTCCCGCTCGGCCTGGGCCCGGGCGGCCTGGTTGCGGGCCTCGGTCTGCTGGGCGAAGAACTCCGCCTCCTGCTCGGCCGTGCGCGGCGCCGGCGTGTGACCCGGGTCGCGCTTGGCGGCGATGAACCGGCCCTCCTCGACGGCGTCGGCGATGACGCGGGCCAGCAGCGAGTTCGCCCGGATGGCATCGTCGTTGCCCGGGATCGGGTACTGCACGAGCTCGGGATCGACGTTGGTGTCGACGACTGCGACCACCGGGATGCCGAGCTTGTTGGCCTCGGTCACCGCGATGTGCTCCTTCTTCGTGTCCAGCACGAAGATCGCATCGGGCTTCTTCGTCATGCCGCGCAGCCCGCCGAGGTTGCGCTGCAGCTTCTCCATCTCGCGGGTCAGCAGCAGGGCCTCCTTCTTCGGCATGGCGTCGAACTCGCCGGAGTTGCGCATGCGCTCGTAGTCGAGCATCTTGCCGACCCGCTTGGAGATCGTGTCGAAGTTGGTCAGCATCCCGCCCAGCCAGCGCTCGTTGACGAACGGCATGCCGCACTTCTCGGCGTAGCTGCGGACCGGGTCCTGAGCCTGCTTCTTGGTCCCGACGAACAGGATGATGCCGCCCCCGGCCACGAGGTCACGGACATAGCCGTAGGCCCGCTCGACGCGCGTCAACGTCTGCTCGAGGTCGATGATGTAGATGCCGTTGCGCTCGCCGAAGATGAACCGCTTCATCTTCGGGTTCCAGCGCCGGGTCTGGTGCCCGAAGTGGACGCCGGCCTCCAGCATCTGCCGCATGGTGATGACAGCCATCGCAACTCTCCTTCGCGGTTGACGTCCCGCCACCGGCGCCGGAGCGACCGCGTGTGGTGGCGGGTGGTTGATCGTGGACCACCAGGGTGGCGGACCGACCGAGCAGTGTACCGGGCACTCGCGCCGTCACGTAGGTCCTCGTGCGGCGCATCGCAGCGTCGGCGGCGGCGCCGACCGGCGGCCGGTGCCGTCCGTCGGCACGAGTCGGGCCCGCTCGACGAGCCGACCGAGGAGCGGCGCCGGGTCGAGGTACGTCTCGCCCCGCCGGAGGCCGAAGTGCAGCTCCTCGCCCGATCGCCCGACCACCGCACCGGCCACGACGACCGCGCCGGCCTCCACCTCGGTCGCCTGCAGGCCGCCGTACGTCGCCCGCAGCCCGTCGGCGTGCTCGACCACCACGTAGCGGACGCCGGCGACGACGCCGCTGAACGTCACCCTCCCGGCCGCCGCCGCCCGGACCACGCCCCCCGACGGCGCGGCGTAGGTCAGGCCGCGGTTGCCGGGGCACCACGTGCACTCCGGCTCGCGGAACGGATCGACGATGGGCGCGACGACGGGCGGGAGCAGGCACGACGGTCCCGCCAGCTGGGCGGGCGCGGTCAGCACCAGCGATGCGAGCAGATGCAGGGCGGGCACGGAGAGCATGGGCACGGCGACCTCCACGGAAGCGTGGCTGCGGGATCGGCGACCGAGGAGGGGTCGCGAGGGCGCAGGAGCGTCGACCAGGCCGTTCGGCCGCGCTCGAAGGGGCGTCAGGCGACTCCGGCGGCAACCATCCGGGCCCGCAGGTGGAGCACGGACTTGGTGTGGATCTGCGGGACCCGACTCTCGCTGACGCCCAGGACGCGACTGATCTGGGCCAGCGTCAGACCCTCGTCGTAGTACAGCGACAACACGAGCTTCTCCCGGTCGGGCAGCTTGTCGATCTCGGCCCGCATGAGATCACGCACGACGCGCTCCTCCACGATCGCCGACGGGACGATCGGCACCTCGCCGCTGAGCGCCCGTGGCTCGGCGCCGACGTCGAGCGCTCGCTCCAGCGGACCGATGGTCGCCGACGCGATCGACGACAGCCACTGTCGCAGCTGGACCCGCGTGATCTGCAGGTACGTCGCCAGCTCCTCGTCGGTCGGCCCGCGCCCGTTGCGCCCCTCGAGCTCGGCGATCGCCCGCTCCACCTCCCGCGCCCGTGACCGCACCGATCGGGGCACCCAGTCGAGCTCGCGCAGCCCGTCGTAGATCGCACCCCTGATCCGCGGCGTGGCGAACGTCTCGAACTTCACGCCGCGCTGTGGGTCGAACCGCTCGATGGCGTCGATCAGCCCGATCACCCCGGAGCTGACCAGGTCCCCCGGATCGACGCTGGCCGGCAGCCCAGAGCCGACGCGTCCGGCGACGAACTTGACCAGTGGGGCGTACGAGACGATCAGGTGGTCGCGCGCCGACGAGATCCGACGTTTCAGCCAACGGTCCCATTGCTGCGCCAGGTAGGGGTCGACGTCGACGATGCTCATGCTCGGGGGTGAGCGTCCGCGTAGGCGGCGCGCAGGCGCTCTCGACTGACGTGGGTGTAGCGCTGCGTCGTCGCCACGTCCGAGTGCCCGAGCAGCTCCTGCACGGCGCGGAGATCCGCCCCGCCGTCGAGGAGGTGCGTCGCGAAGCTGTGGCGCAGGGCGTGCGGGTGGGTCGGCGACGGCGAGCGCCGGTCGACGATGCGCCGCGCGTCGCGGGGCGTCAAGGGCCGCCCCCGCTCGTTGCCGAACAGCGCGGTGGCCGAGTCCGGGTGGTCGGCGTCCAGCACGTCGCGGCGCACGCTCAACCACCGGCGCACGGCGACCACCGACGGTGCCGACAGCGGCACACGACGCTCCTTGGCGCCCTTGCCCATCACGACCACGGCCCCACCGTCGAGGTCCAGCGAGTCGACACGCAGCCCGCACAGCTCCCCGACGCGCAGCCCCGAGCCGTAGAGGACCTCCAGGACGGCGTCGTCGCGCCGGCGACGCCAGTCCGGCTCGTCCTCCGGCGCGACGCCGTCGAGCAGCTGGTCGAGGTCGCGTCGTTCGAGCACCCGCGGCAGTCGGCCGTCGCCCCCGCGCGCCTGCAGGCCCACCGACGGGTCGGTGTCGAGGTGACCGGCCCGCACCGCCCAGGCGAAGTAGCGCCGCAAGGCGGCCGCCTTGCGGGCGATGCTGCGCCGGGCGTACTGCCGGGTCGTGAGGAACGCCAGGTAGCGCCGTAGGTTCGTGCGCTTGACGCCGCGCGGGCCGGTGATGCCGGCGCGCCCCGCCCACACCGCGAAGCCCCGCACGTCCGACGCGTACGCAGCCACGGTGTGCTCGGACAATGACGTCAGCGACCTCGCGAACGGCTCGACCGACCACGCCGCTGGCACGTCGTCGACGACAGCCGGGGCGATCGGAAGCGTGGCGGACACCTCGCGGACGGTACTGCCTCGTCATCGCCCGGACCATGACACCACCGGCTCGAACCACCCACCGGCGTCGTGAAGCCATCCGCTGCGTTCGAGTCGGGCCAGCGCCATCGCCGCGTCGGCGAGGGAGAGCCCGAGGCTGACGACGATCTCGTCGAGCGTGCACGGACCGGCCCGGCAGGCGTCCAGGACCGCCGCCTCGACACCGCGCGGCAGCGGGCGCGGGTCGTAGGCCACCGGACCGGCCCGGCGGGTGTCCAGACCCAGAGCGACCAGGACGTCATCGGCATCCGTCACCGGCGCCGCGCCGTCGCGCAACAGCTGGTTCGTCCCTGCCGCCGCCCGGTTGCGGACTGCTCCAGGCACCGCCATCACGTCGACGGACCGCTCCAGCGCCGCCTGCGCCGTGATCAGCGAGCCGCCGCGCTCGCGGCTCTCGACCACGACCAGGACCTCGCTCAGCGCGGCGATGATGCGGTTGCGCAGCGGGAACCGGTACGGCTCGGGGGCCGTACCCGGCGGCCACTCCGAGATCAGCACGCCGCGCCCGACGACGTGTGACCACAGCTCGGCGTTGACCCTCGGGTAGGGCACGTCGGGACCGTTGCCGACGACCGCGATCGGCCGCCCCGCAGGCACGGCGATGACGCCCCGGTGCACCGCGGCGTCGATCCCCTTGGCGAGACCCGAGACGACGGCGACCCCGGCCTCGGCGAGGTGGCGGCCGAGCTCGGCGGCGGCCTCCCGACCAGGCCCGGTGGCGTTGCGCGTGCCGACGACGCCGACCCGGCGGGCGTCCAACGCAGCGAGGTCACCACGCACGAACAGCGCAGCCGGTGGCTGCGGGTCCAGGCGCAACACCGACGGGAACGAGTCGTCGCGCGTCGTGAGGACGTCGACGCCTGCTCGGCGGCACCGCTCGGCCCACTCCTGCGGTGGACGACGGGCCGCCGAGGATCGCCAGGCCGCCCGCACGTCTGGCGACATCAGACCGGCCACGGGCGGTGACGGCCGGGTCCAGCCGGCGGCCACCGCGAACGCCTCCGCCGGTTCGTGATGAGCCAGCAACGTGCGCAGGCGGCCGACGGTCATGAGGTCGAACCCGGCGAGCGCGGCCACTGGACCCGATGCATCCGCGCCCATCACGCCACCAGCCCTTGCGTCGCCGCCCGCAGGCGGGTGCGCAACGACAGCGCGACCTCGACGTGCTCCACGTCGACGTGCACGGGGACACCCGGACCGCCGCCGTCCGCGCCGGCGAGGTCGGCGATCGTGCGGGCGACCCGGCGGATGCGGTGGTAGCCGCGCCCGGTCAGGCGATCGCGCTCGATCTCGGTGCGCAGCACGCTGCGCCCCTGACTCGTGAGCGGGGCATGCTCGTCGAGGCTCGGGCCGTCGAGCGCCGCGTTCAAGCAACCCGCCCGATCGGTGGCAACCCGACGCGCCGCCGCCACACGACGGGCGACGATCGCACTGGCCTCGCCCCCGGCACCGGTGTCGAGCAGTTCCTCGACGCCCGGCCGCTGCACGGCGATCCGCAGGTCGAAGCGATCGAGCAACGGCCCGGACAACCGCCGCAGGTAGCGCAGGCGGGCGAGGTCGTCGCACTCGCACCAACCGGGCGGTCCACCGCCGCACGGGCAGGGGTTGGTGGCCGCGACGAGCAGGAACCGCGCCGGGAGCACGGCGCGAACGCTGGCCCGGGACACGTGGATGACCCCCTCCTCGAGCGGTTGGCGCAGACCGTCGAGCGCGCTGGGCGCGAACTCCCCCAGCTCGTCGAGGAAGAGCACCCCACCCGACGCCAGGCTGATCTCACCCGGCCGCAGCGTCGCCGACCCGCCGCCGACGAGCGACACCGTCGAGCTGGTGTGGTGCGGTGATCGGAACGGGGGGACCGACACGAGCCCGCCGCGAGGCATCGGCAGGCCGGCCGCCGAGTGCACCATCGTCGCCGCCAGCGAGGCGTCCCGGTCGAGCGCCGGCAGCACACCGGGCAGCCGCTGGGCGAGCATCGTCTTGCCCGACCCCGGCGAGCCGACCATCAACAGGTGGTGACCGCCGGCGGCCGCGATCTCCAGAGCGAGGCGGGCGATCGGCTGCCCCCGCACATCGGCCAGGTCGGGCGGCGGCGGCGCCTCGGACCCGGGATCGGCGACGGGGTCGTCGGGCCACGGCTCGGCACCGCTGAGCGCGGCGACGACGGCCCGCAGCGTCGACGCGACGCGCACCTCCCGCCGCGCTGCGACCTGGGCCTCGGCACCCGCGACCGCCGGGACGACGGCGACGACGTCGCCGAGGACGGCGACCATCGGCGCGACACCTGGCACGCGCCGCAACGAGCCGTCGAGCCCGAGCTCGCCGATGAACCCGAAGCCGTCGGTGGCGCCTGGCCGCACCTGCTCGCTGGCGACCAGGACCCCCAGCGCGATCGCCAGGTCGAGGCCGGCGCCCGTCTTGCGGGTCGCCGACGGCGCCAGGTTGACCGTGATGCACCTCGTCGGCCACTCGAGCTCGGAGCTGAGCACCGCCGCGCGGACCCGGTCGCGCGACTCGCGACAGACGGCGTCTGGCATCCCGACGATGCGGTAGCCGGGCAAGCCCTTCCCGACGTGCACCTCGACGTCGACCGGGCTGCCACTCGCACCGAGGACGCTGGCGGACTTGATGATGGCGAGCACGGAGCCCTCCCACGATTCGCAGACGGATCGGAGGAGGGACGGTGACCGGTCCCACGACGGCGTTGGCATGAACGTACCAACGGGGTGTCACAGTGCCACGGAGGGGTGGGGAGCGGTCGCCGTTCGCCACCCGTCAGCTGCCGCCATGACCTGTGCCGACCGGTCCGGCGGTCGTCGTGCCAGACTCCCGGCCGTGCTGCGGCGACGGATCGGACCACTCGGCATCGCCGCGGCCGCGCTCGCCACCGTCATCGCAGGAGGCATCCTGAGCGCTTGCGACGACGACGGCCCGGGGGATGCGGAGCGGTTCTGCGGCGAGGTGCGCGATCACACGGCCGAGCTCGTCACCGGGCCCGCCACCGTGGAGGACATCGACGGATTCCTCGCGCTCTACGAGCGCATCGGCGAGGTCGCACCATTGGCGATCGCGCCGCACTGGCAGGCTCTGAGCCTCAGCTTCGAGACGGCCGACAGCGTCGTACCGAACGACCCCGACTCGCTGCAGGCCGCAGCCCGCCAGGCCTACGCGACCGAGCGATCGGCCGTCGCGGTCAAGGACTGGCTGCTGGCCAACTGCAACGTGGACATCGGGCCCGTCGCGACGATCGTGCCTGCGGCGCCGCCGCCGGCCACGAGCGTGCCCGCCGGCTGAGCCGGACGTCCGTCAGGGCGTGACCGCGACGTTGGCGATCTCCCCACGCCGGGACTTGACCTCGTCGCACAGGCCGTACTCGACGGCGGCCTCGGCGGTGAACCAGCGGTCGCGCTCGGAGTCCTTCTGGATCTGCTCGAGCGTCTTGCCGGAGTGGAAGGCGATCAGCTCGGCCATGCGCCGCTTCGTGTAGGCGTGCTGCTCGGCCTGGATGGCGATGTCCGAGGCCTGACCCCGCAGACCGGCCAGCGGCTGGTGCATCATGATCCGGGCGTTCGGCAGGGTGAAGCGCTTGCCGGGCGCGCCGGCGGTCAGGAGGAACTGACCCATCGATGCGGCCAGCCCGAGGCACACCGTGGCGACGTCGCAGCTGACGAACTGCATCGTGTCGTAGATCGCCATACCGGCCGTGACCGATCCACCGGGGCTGTTGACGTACAGCCAGATGTCCTTCTTGTCGTCGTCGCCCTCGAGGTACAGCAGCTGCGCGCAGACCTGGTTGGCGATGTCGTCGTCGACCGCGGCGCCGAGCATGATCACCCGGTTGCGCAGGAGGCGGTTGAAGATGTCGGCACGGGGGTCGACCCCGGCGTCCAGCATGTACGGGTTGACGGGCGGGAGGGTCTCCGGCATGGCGCCAGGTTACCGGCCGGGGGTCGTCGGCCGGGGCCTGGGCGCGCGGCGATCGGACCGCGACGACCACAACTCTCTGTGAGATCCGGTGCCATTTCTGGCCCCGGAACAGAGTCAGAAGCGTCAGAACCGCGAGCTCACCGACAGGGTTCGTTGGAGATGCCCTCGGCGGCGCCGGTCACGTCGTTGTCGCAGGCCACGAGGTTGGACCCCTCGGGTCCGTGGAGGTCGAACCCGAAGCCGTCGGCATCGACGGCGAGCGTGTTGCCGACGAACGCGTTGCCGCTCCCCCACCCCTTGATGATCTCGTGGACCTGGATCCCGTGCTCGGGGGCCGCGACGCCGGTGTTGGCGGCCACGATCCAGCCGTTGCCCTTGACGTCGACCCACGAGTCGGCGGCAGTCGCGGCACTGCCGTCGAACGAGTTGCCGAGCACGACACCGTCGACGGTGCCCTCCTTGATGTCGATCGCCTCGGACGTCGTGTCGGTGATCACGTTCCCCTCGACGACGTTGCGGTCGCTGCGGTCGGGCTCACAGTCGGAGACGGTGCACCAGTTGCTCTGTGCCGTACCGACGTACACCCCCTCGCCGAACTTCTCGCGGCGTCGGCCGGTGTCGGAGATCTGGTTGTCGAGCACCGCGTTGTCCGTCGACGCAGCCCGCAGGTGGATCGCTTCGTCGCCGATCGAGGTGACCGTGAGGTCCTGGAGCACGTTGCCGACACCGCCGTCGACCATCACGCCCTTGCGGCCGTCGCGCACCGTGATCCCCACGACGCGCCACGACGCCGCGCCGTCGAGGTGCAGGACGTAGCCGCTCTCCTTGGGGCCCTCCCCGGCGAGGACGGCGTCGGCCGACCCGCACAGGAAGATGGGCGAGTCGTCGCTGGCCTCGGCCGACGCCACGAAGTTGCCGTCGTACCGACCGGCCGCCAACTCGATCACGTCGCCGGGCGACGCCGCGGCCAGCGCCGCGGCCAGCCCATCGGCGTCGGCGACCGTCGTCGTCGCCGTCGGGCACGTGACCCGCTCGGCCGGCTCCGGCACGACGACGTCCGCGGCGTCCGGTGCCGGCAACGGATCGACGGCGAACCGGTCGTAGTCGCTGTCGTCATCGTCGTCGTCATCGCCGGCGGCGTCGTCGTCATCGCGGGCGTCGTCGTCGCGCTCACGGTCGGACCGCTCGGTCGTCGCCGGGCCGGCGGTGCTGACTCCTCCGTCCGTGACCGCCGCAGTCCCGCCGGGCGCACCCTGCTCGTCGTCGCCGCTGCACGCCGCCAGCACCACGATCACGACCGCCGCCGCCAGGGCCCGCCAGCTCACCGCCGAACGGTAGCGGTCTCAGCCGCGCCGGACCCCGGAGAACACCACGCCGACGCGCTCGCCGAGCTCGCGGCCGCCGGGGGCGAGCAACGCGGCCAGTCCGGCCGATCCGGTGGCGCTGACGGCATACCCCGCAGCCACGCCCAGGGCGTTGGCCGCGACGACTGCGTCCTCCGCGACGACCACGGGCCGGCCGCCGGACCGCCGCATCACGTCGAGCACGCCGAGCCAGTCATAGGTCTCGTCGTCGAGGATGCCGTCGGCCGACGAGTGCGGACCCTCCCACGGCGTCATCAGCTCCGACCAGCGGTGGGGCACGTCGGCGGGATCGAGCGCGGCCGCCCGTTCGACGGCTCGGGCGAGCGGCGCGCACCCCTCGGTCTGCACCGCGTCGAGCCGGACCCCGTCACCGAGCCCCCAGCCGGTGCAGGCGGCGAACGCTCCCCCGCCGACCTGCACCAGCACCCGGTCGAGCGCGACGCCGGCGTCGGCGAGCTCCCATCCGATCGTGCGCCCGCCGTCGAGGCACAGCGCGTTCTCCGGGCCCTGCACGCTGAACGGGACGTGGCCCTCGGCGACTGCCTCACGGAAGCGCCACACCGCCGGATCCCCGGGTGGACCACCGGCCCGGCGCGGGCACGTCGTGACGGTCGCACCGAGCACCTCGAGGAGTGCGAGCACCGATGGCGACGCCCAGTCCGGCACGAACACCTCGATCGGCCACTCGGCCCGCTCGGCCAGGGTCGCCGCGGCGATCGCCGCGTTGCCGCACGAAGCGATGGCCCGTGGCCGACGCGAGCGCGCGGCCCGCCGCAGCACCGCGGCCGCCCCCAGGTGCCGCAGGATCGTCACCACGTGGCGACCCGTGTGGCT
>JBEVOM010000172.1:0-36213 GCA_040507575.1 Ilumatobacteraceae bacterium | reverse complement strand
CGCGACGGGACGGTGGCGCGACTCGTCGAGGGTCGGCGGACCGACGTCCGCGACCCGGCAGACGGCTGGGTCACGCGCATCGAGCTCGATGCCACCGACGAGCTCGGCCGCCGGCTGGAGGCCGTCGGCACGGCATCGACGCGGATGGTGCTGACCGGTGCGACGTCGATCTGCATCAACACCCTGCTGGCCTGGGACGCCGAAGACCGCTCGTTCGCCGGCGAGGACCAGGACGTGTGGCCGCTCAGCGAATGGGCGACGTCGCGCCGGGCCGCCCGAACCTGAGCACTTACGCGATCACGGCGACGATGTCGCCGCCGCCGACGGTGTCGCCGGGGGCGACCTTGATCTCCGTGACCGTGCCGGCCTTCTCGGCGGCGATCTGGTTCTCCATCTTCATCGCCTCGAGCACGACGATCGCCTGGCCGATCTCGACCTCCTGGCCGACCTCGACCAGCACCTTCACGATCGTGCCCTGCATCGGCACGGTGACGTCGCCGCTGCCGACCGCGCCGGCACCGCTGCCGCCGGCCGCCCGCTTCGGCTTGCGGGCCTTCGCCGCCGCGGTCGGCGCGGCGGCCGTGCCGGCCGATTCGGGGACCCACAGGCTGACGTCGAAGCGCTTGCCGTTGACCTCGACGGTCGTGGTGCGCCGCACGAGCGGCTCGGGCTCCTCGCCCTCGGCGACCGGCGGGCCGGTCGGCGGGCGCGGCACGGCGACGCCGGAGAGGTCCAGGGTCTCTTCGACCCACTTCGTCGAATGGACCGTGGCTTCGAAGTCGGCATGACGGAGGATGGCCAGATCGGCCGGGATCGTCGTCGCGATGCCGCTGACCCGCATCTCCTCGAGCGCCCTGATGGTGCGGGCGATCGCCGTCGGGCGGTCCTTGCCCCAGACGATGAGCTTGCCGACGAGGTTGTCGTAGTACTGGCTGACCTCGTCGCCGGCCTCGTACCCACCGTCGAAACGGATGCCGAAGCCGTCCGGCACCTTGAGCTCGGTGATGCGGCCCGGTGACGGGAGGAACCGCCCGCCCGTCGGGTCCTCGGCGTTGATCCGGATCTCGATGCCGTGGCCGCGCTGCTGGGCCCGCACCTCGTCCTGGGTCATCGGCAGCGGCTCGCCCGACGCAACGCGGATCTGCCACTCGACCAGGTCGATGCCGGTGATCACCTCGGTGACCGGGTGCTCGACCTGCAGGCGGGTGTTCATCTCGAGGAAGAAGAAGTCGCCGTCCTGGTAGATGAACTCGACGGTTCCGGCGTTGTAGTACCCGACGGCCTTGGCCGCCTTCACCGCGGCGGCACCCATCGCGTCCTCGACGCCGTCGGGCAGCGCCGGTGCCGGCGCCTCCTCGATCAGCTTCTGGTGGCGGCGCTGGGCCGAACAGTCGCGGGTCGAGACCCACACCACGTCGCCCTGCTGGTCGCCGACGATCTGCACCTCGACGTGGCGCGGCCAGGTGAGGTAGCGCTCGACGTACACCTCGTCACGGCCGAAGAAGCTCTTCGACTCGCGCTGCGCGCTCGCCATCGCGTCGTCGACCTCGGCCGCCGACTGGACGACCTTCATGCCGCGACCGCCGCCACCGAACGCCGCCTTGATGGCGACGGGCCAGCCGAACTCCTCGCCGAACGCCCGGATCTCTTCGGCGGACTGGGCGAACTCGGTCGTACCGGGCACGATCGGTGCGCCGCCGCGCAGCGCCGCCTTGCGGCTCGACACCTTGTCGCCCATCTCCTCGATCGCGGCCGGCGGAGGTCCGATGAACGCGACACCCATCTCGGTGATCGATCGGGCGAACGCGGCGTTCTCGCTGAAGAACCCGTAGCCGGGGTGGACGCCGTCGGCGCCGCTCTGACGGATGGCGTCGAGGATGGCATCCGTGTTGAGGTAGCTCTCCGCTGCCGTCTGCCCACCGAGCGCGTACGCCTCGTCGGCGAGTCGCACGTGGAGGGCGTCGCGGTCGAGCTCGGAGTACACCGCCACCGTGGCGATGCCCAGCTCACGAGCGGCCCGGATGACCCGGACAGCGATCTCGCCCCGGTTGGCGATCAGGATCTTCTGCAGCACGGCTGACAATGTAGGTGCCGTGCACGTCGGGGACGCCAACGAAGGATCCGGGCTCGGCGGGGTCCAGTGGCCGGCCGGCTGGCACGTCGAGCGCGTCGCGACGACGGGCAGCACGAACTCCGATCTGCTCGCGGCCGCCGGGCGACTACCGGACCGCAGCGTCCTCGTCGCCGATCACCAGACGGCCGGCAAGGGTCGCCTCGACCGGCGCTGGGACGCGCCGCCGGGCGTCAACCTGCTGGCGTCGATGCTGTTCCACGTCGTGCCGGACGATCCCGGCGAGCTGACCAGGCGCGTCGGCCTTGCGGCCGTTGCCGCGTGCCGTCAGGTGGCCGGCGCCGACGTCGCGCTGAAGTGGCCGAACGACCTGCTCGTCGGTGACGCCAAGCTGGCCGGCATCCTCGCCGAGCGCGGTCCGACGGGTGCGGTCGTCGTCGGGATCGGGCTGAACGTCGGCTGGGCGCCCGACGGCGCCGCCCGGCTCGGCGAGGACGTCGATCGCCTCGACGTCCTGCGCGCGCTGCTGGCCGCGTACGACGCCCTTCCGGCCGACATCGGTCCCGCGTACCGGGGCGCCCTGGGCACGCTCGGCCGGGCGGTCCGCGTCGAGCAACCCTCCGGCGTGCTCGAGGGTCGAGCCGTGGATGTCGGCGCCGACGGACAGCTGGTCGTGCTCGACGCCTGCGGTGTCAGCCACCGTCTCGCCGTCGGCGACGTCGTGCACCTCCGGACGATCTGAGCCGACGCGCCCGACGGCTACGTCGGGCGGGCGCCAGGGTGCCGGCTTTCGGCAGGGAGCCGCCGATAGCCTCGTCAGCCGTGTCCGGGAGCCGTCTGCGTCGTCCGCCGGGAGCCCTGGCCCTCGGCCTCGCCGTGCTGGTCGGCGTCGCCGGCAGCACTGGCATCCTCGTCTCGGCTCGCGACCGGACGCAGTCCGTCGAGCGCGACGACGCGGTCGTCGCCGCGCTCGAGGAACCGGTCAACGACTCGCCGGCCGAGAACTACCTGCTCGTCGGGTCGGACTCCCGCGAGGGCATCGCCGCCGACGATCCCAACGCCGGCGCCATCGGCAACACCGACGAGGTCAGCAACCACCGCAGCGACACGATCATGGTGCTGCGCCGCGAGCGCAACGGCGGCGCATCGCTGCTCAGCCTGCCCCGCGACCTGTGGGTGCCGATCGCCGGGACCAACCACTCGGCGAAGATCAACTCGGCCTTCAACGAGAGCTCCGAGCGGCTCGTGGCGACGGTGACGCAGTCGCTCGGCATCCCGATCAACCACTACGTCGAGATCGACTTCGCCGGCTTCCAGCAGCTCGTCGACCAGATCGGTGGCGTGCAGATCTGCACGCTCGTCGCCGCCCAGGACACCCACTCCGGACTCCGTCTCGACCCCGGGTGCACGAACCTCGACGGATCCCAGGCGCTGGCCTACGCCCGCAGCCGGTACTACGAGGAGTGGGTCGACGGCGACTGGCAGGTCGACGGCACCGCCGACCTCGGCCGGATCACGCGCCAGCAGCAGTTCATCCGCCAGGCCGTCACCAAGCTCCTGGAGACGATGGAGAGCGATCCGTTCAAGGTCGGCGAGCTCGTCGGCGCGGCGACGGCGGCCGTCACGGTCGACAACACCCTCGACCCGGTGAAGGCCGCCGCTGCGCTGCGCCAAGCTGCCGAGGTCGGACTGAACACGTACCAGTTGCCGGTCGAGGGGGTCGTCCACGGCGACCAGCAGGCGCTCGAGCTGATCGACGACGAGGCCCAGCCGATCCTCGACTACTTCCGAGGCGTCGGGGCCGCTCCGGCGCCCGCCACGACCGTCCCGGGCTGACGCATGAAAGCCCTCATCCTCGCCGGCGGTGCCGGCACGCGGCTGCGACCGATCACCCACACCCGGGCCAAGCAGCTGGTCCCGGTCGCCAACACCCCGATCCTGTTCTACGGCATCGCCTCGATGGTCGCCGCCGGCATCGTCGAGATCGGCGTCATCACCGGTGACACAGGTGCCGAGGTGCGCGAGGCGGTCGGCGACGGCAGCCGCTTCGGCGCCCGCATCACCTACATCCCGCAGGACGCGCCGCTCGGGCTGGCCCACTGCGTCCTGATCGCCCGGGACTTCCTCGGTCCCGACGACTTCGTGATGTACCTCGGTGACAACCTGCTCGAGCAGGACCTCGGCGCGTTCGTCGCCGCGTTCGAGGCGGCCCGCGCCGGGGACGATCCGCCGGCTGCGCAGATCCTGCTCAAACAGGTCCCCGACCCGCAGCGGTTCGGGATCGCCACCCTTGACGCCGATGGCCATGTCGTCGCCCTGGTCGAGAAGCCCGACGACCCGCCCTCGGACCTCGCGCTCGTCGGGGTGTACCTCTTCGACCCGACGATCCACGAGGCCGTGCGGGCGATCGAGCCCTCAGCGCGCGGCGAGCTGGAGATCACCGACGCCATCCAGTGGCTGATCACGTCCGGCCATCGCGTCCGCACCGAGCTGCTGACCGGATGGTGGATCGACACGGGCAAGCTCACTCCGCTGCTCGAGGCCAACCGGCTGCTGCTGGAACGGATCGAGACCCGCCTCGACGGCACGGTCGACGCGGCGTCGACGATCGACGGTCGGGTCGTGGTCGAGGCCGGGGCCGAGATCGTCAACTCGACGTTGCGCGGCCCGCTCGCCATCGGCGCCGGAACCCGCGTCGTCGACAGCTTCATCGGGCCGTTCACCGCGGTGGGCGCCGGCTGCGAGATCCTGAACAGCGAGATCGAGCACTCCGTCGTGATGGACGACTCCCAGGTGCACGACATCCCCCGACTCGAAGACAGCCTGATCGGGCGGGAAGCGGTGATCCGGCGTCGGCAGGTTCGGCCGCGTGCCCTGCGGCTGATGGTCGGGGACCACTGCCAGGTCGACGTCGAGTAGGAAGGCAGGACGTGAGGCTGTTCGTCACCGGTGCCGCTGGGTTCATCGGCTCCAACTACGTCCGGCACGTGCTCGACACGTCCGATGACACGGTCACCATCTTCGACGCGCTGACGTACGCCGGGAACCCGGACAACGTCCGCGACCTGGTCGACGACCGGCGGTGCACGTTCGTCGAGGCCGACATCTGCGACCAGGACGCCGTCAGCGCCCACCTCCCCGGCCACGACGCCGTCGTGCACTTCGCCGCCGAGAGCCACGTCGATCGCTCCATCAAGGACCCGTACGCGTTCGTCCGGACCAACTGCCACGGCACCAACGTGCTGTGCGACGTGGCCCGCCAGTCCGGGGTCGAGCGGTTCGTGCACATCTCGACCGACGAGGTCTACGGCTCGATCGACGAGGGCTCGTTCACCGAGACCGACGTCCTGACGCCGCGCTCGCCGTACTCCGCGGCGAAGGCGGGCAGCGACCTGATCGCCCTGTCGTACTTCACGACCCACGATCTGCCGGTGCTGGTCACGCGGTCGAGCAACCAGTTCGGGCCGTACCAGTTCCCCGAGAAGGTGATCCCGCTGTTCGTCACCAACCTGCTCGACGGCGCCAAGGTGCCGCTGTACGGCGACGGGATGAACGTCCGCGACTGGCTGTTCGTCGGCGACAACGTGCGGGCGGTCGATCTCGTCCTGCGCTCGGGGAAGGTGGGCGAGATCTACAACGTCGGCGCCCACAACGAGTTGTCCAACGTGGAACTGACCCACAAGCTGCTCGCTCTCTGCGGCCGCGACGAGAGCTATGTCCAGCCGGTCGAGGACCGTCTCGGTCACGACCGCCGCTACTCGATCACGACGGACAAGGTGGCGGCGCTCGGCTGGACGACCGAGCACGACCTCGACGACGCGCTCGCCCGCACCGTCGCCTGGTACCGCGACAACCGGGCATGGTGGGAGCCGTTGAAGGCTCGCGCCGCGTTCTGATGCGCCTGCTCGTCACCGGTGCCGGCGGCCAGCTCGGCCACGACGTCGTGCGGTCGGCGACCGCGTCCGGCGACGACGTCGTCGGCGCCGACCATCGGGCGCTCGACGTCACCGACCGCGACGCCGTGCTCGGTGCGATCACGTCGCTGCGACCCGACGCCGTCGTGAACTGCGCGGCGTGGACGGCCGTCGACGCGTGCCAGGGCGACCCGGCCCGGGCGCACGCGGCCAACGCGCTGTCGGTGCGCTGGCTCGCCGAGGCCTGCGACCGCACCGGCGCCCACCTCGTGCACGTCTCGACCGACTACGTCTTCGACGGCACGCTCGACCGCCCGTACGTGGAGTGGGACGCCACCGGGCCGACGTCGGTGTACGGCGCGTCGAAGCTGGCCGGCGAGCGCGAGGCGGCGGCGCTGGGGACAGGCGCGGCGACCGTGCGCACGTCGTGGGTGTGCGGCGAGCACGGTTCGAACATGGTCGCCACGGTCCTGCGCCTGGCTTCGGACCGGGCCGGCCAGGAGGGCGCGTTGGCGTTCGTCGACGACCAACGGGGGCACCCGACGTTCACGGCCGACCTGGCGCCGATGCTGCGGCACCTCGCGCTCGATCGCCGCAGCGGCCTGCACCACATCACCAACCAGGGCGTCGTGTCCTGGTACGACTTCGCGGTCGCCGTGCTGGGCGTCGCCGGGTACGACGCGTCGATGGTCCGGCCGATCACGACGGCCGAGCTGGACCCACCCCGGCCGGCGCCCCGGCCGGCCAACAGCGTGCTCGACAACGCCGTCCTGCGCGCCGCCGGCCTGCCCCTGCTCCGCGACTTCCTCGCGCCGCTGGGCGAGCTCGTCGCCCGACTGCGGCGCTGACGTCGACGTCTGGGCGCGCACGGTCTCGATATCGAGAACCTGCGCGCCCAGATCTCGGCGTGACACGAGTGGCGCGATCCGGCCCGGGGGGCGCCACGGCGGACGTAGCCTCGCCGGCGATGGCCGGGTTCACGCGAGCCGAGCTGGAGTCGTTCCGCGACGCCACCGTGCCCGACCTCGTCGGTCCCGGACTTCGCCTGCTGTTCGTGGGCATCAACCCGGGCCTGTGGACGGCGGCGACGGCGACCCACTTCGCGCATCCCGGCAACCGCTTCTACCCGGCGCTGCTGCGGGCCGGGGTCATCGACCGCCCGATCGACCGCGGGCGCGGGATGAGTGACGACGACCGCAGGGCACTGGTGGGTCGGGGCATCGGGATCACCAACCTCGTGGCGCGAGCGACGCCGAAGGCGTCCGAGCTGAGCGACGCCGAGCTGCGCGAAGGCGGGGCCCGGCTCGAGCGGTTCGTGGGCGAGCACCGCCCCGTGGTCGTCGCCGTCGCCGGCGTCACCGCGTACCGCGTCGCGTTCGGTCGGCGTCAGGCGGTGCTCGGCCGCCAGGACGTCACGTTCGCAGGAGCGGTCCTGTGGGTCGTCCCGAACCCGAGCGGCCTCAACGCCCACGAGACGATCGACACACTGGCTGCGGCGTACCGCGAACCGGCCGTCGCCGCCGGCATCGTCAGCGCCGGATGAGCCAGCGGGTCCGCGGCGAGCACGTCGCGGCGGGCGCCGTCAGAGCGGGGCCCGCTCGGCTTCGTCGCGGTTGGCGCGGTACCAGTCGATCGTCGCCTGCAGCCCATCCTCGAAGGGGTGCTGGGCCCGCCAGCCGAGCACCTGCTCGGCGCGGGTGGCGTCGACCCGCCGTCGGGGCTGGCCGTCCGGCTTGGTGGGGTCCCAGCGCAGCTCGCCGCCGAAGCCGACGAGGCGGGCGATGGTCTCGACCGTCTCGCGGATCGTCACCTCGTGGTCGGTGCCGAGGTTGATCGGATCGGTGCCCTCGTGCGCCTCGGCGGCGAGGACGATCGCCGCCGCCGCGTCGTCCACGTACAGGTACTCGCGCGATGCCCGCCCCGTGCCCCACACCTCGACCTTGTCGTCGCCGCTCTCGAGGGCATCGACGCACTTCTTGATGAGCGCGGGGATGACGTGCGACACCGCCGGGTGGAACTTGTCACCGGGCCCGTACAGGTTGGTCGGGATCAGGTACGCGAAGCGCTGCCCGTACTGGATCCGGTTGACCTGGGCGTGCACGAGGTGAGCCTTCTTGGCCAGCCCGTACGGGGCGTTCGTCTCCTCCGGGTACCCGTCCCACAGGCTCTCCTCGCGGAACGGCACCGGTGTGAACTTCGGGTACGAGCACACCGTGCCGACGAGGACCGTCTTGTCGACGCCGGCGTCGTGACGGGCGGCCTCGATCACATGTGTCCCCATGAGCAGGTTGGCCAGGTACAGCGGCGCCGGCTCGGCCTGGTTGTACCCGATCCCGCCGACCCGGGCGGCGAGGTGGATGATCGTCGTCGGCCGCGACTCGGCGAGCAGGGCCTCGGCGACGCCCGGGACGGTGAGGTCGTGATCGACGCTGCGCGGGACGACGACATGGGCGCCGAGGGCCTCGAGACGGGTCACGACGCGCCGGCCGAGGAAGCCGGCTCCGCCGGTGACGAGGACGCGACGGCCGGGCCAGAAGTCGGGCATGGCATCGAGGATAGGTGCCACCGGACGCCGCGCAGCCGCCATCATGTGCCGGTGCGCGTCGCCTACACCCTCGAGCAGTGCTGGCACGACGCGCCCGGCGGGACGGCCGTCGCGGCCCTCGAGATCGCTCGCCGGCTCGCCCCTCGCGACGACATCACGTTGGTCGGCGTGGCCGGGCGGCACGCCGCGCCACCGGCCGAGGCCTGGCGATCGCCGATCCCGATCGCCCAGCTCGGGCTGCCCCGTCCCGTGCTCTACGAGGCCTGGCTGCGCTGGCGCCGACCGGCGGTCGAGCGGGTGACCGGGCCTGTCGACGTGGCCCACGCGACGGGCCTCGTACCGTGCCCGTCCCGTGCGCCGCTCGTCGTCACCATCCACGACCTGGCGTTCGTCCACCGGCCCGACCACTTCACCCGCCAGGGTCTGCGGGTCATGCGCCGCAGCGTCGACATCGCGCGCACCGACGCAGCACTCGTCGTGACATCGAGCGCAGCGAGCCGCCTCGACCTCGAGGCCAACGGGTTCGACGCGACCCGTCTGCGGGTCGTGCCGCTCGGCGTCGCACACGTCCCGGCGACCGCCACCGAGGTCGAGCGGGTCCGCCGGACGTTCGACCTGCCCGCTGACTTCGCTCTGTTCGTCGGGACGCTGGAGCCCCGCAAGAACCTGCGCCGACTCGCCGCGGCGATGGCCCGCCTCGCCGACCCGCTGCCGCTCGTCGTCGCCGGCCCGGACGGCTGGGGCGGTGGGGCCGACGGCATGTCGGGCGACGTTCGCTTCCTCGGCTTCGTCCCCACCGCCGACCTGGCGCCGCTGTACGCGGCGGCCACCGTGTTCGCGTACCCCAGCGAGTCCGAGGGCTTCGGCTTGCCCGTCGCCGAGGCCATGGCCCAGGGCACCCCGGTCGTCACCAGCGCCGGGACGGCGACCGAGGAGGTCGCCGGCGGGGCCGCCGTGCTCGTCGATCCGTTCGACGTCGACTCGATCGCCGCCGGCATCGTCGCCGCCCGCGACCGCAGTGACGAGCTGGCGGCAGCCGGCCGGACGCGGGCCGGTGCCCTCACGTGGGACGCCGCGGCGGCCCGAACCCTGGCCGTGTACCGAGAGCTCGAGGCGACGGTGGCTCCGTGAGCAGCGAGCTGTCGGTCGCCGTCAACCTCCTGTGGTGCCTACCCGGCGGCGTCGGCGGTTCCGAGGAGTACCTCGCCCGCCAGATGGTCGGGCTGGCCGACGCCGCGCCGACGATCCGGGCCCGGGCGTTCGTCGTGCCCGGCTTCGTCGCGGCCCACCGTGACGTCGCTGCCCGCCACGAGGTCGTCGTCGCCGGCTTCGACGCCCGGCGGCGCACCCGACGGGTCATCGCCGAGGCGACGTGGCTGACCGCGCGGACCCGGGGCTTCGACGTGGTCCACCACGGCGGCGGGACCGTGCCGCCACGCTCCCCGCGACCGGTGCTGCTGACGATCCACGACCTCCAGTACCGCACCTATCCGCAGTACCTCTCGCCGCTGAAGCGCCAGTACTTGCGCGTCGCGATCCCGCGCTCGGTGCGTCGGGCGGCGACCGTGGCCGTGCCCAGCGAGTACGTGCGGGGTACCGTCATCGACGCGTTCGGTGGCGATCCCGACCGGGTGGTGGTCGTGCCCCACGGCGTGGACCCGGATCCGACGGCCGGGGAGCACCGGCACGAGGTGCGCATCCGGTACGGGCTCGGCGAGCGGCGCTACGTGCTGTACCCGGCGATCACCCATCCTCACAAGAACCACCGCTTCCTGCTCGAGCTGCTGGCCGGTCCGTGGAGTGATCCGGACCTCGTCCTGGTGCTCCTCGGCGGTCGCGGCCTGGCCGAGGACGATGTCGTCGCGTCGATCGAGACGCTCGGCCTCTCCGAGCGGGTGCTGCGTCCGGGCCGGGTGCCGGACGCCGATCGCGACGGGCTGATCGCCGGGGCCGAGGCGCTGGTGTTCCCCTCGGAGTACGAGGGGTTCGGCGCGCCCGTGCTGGAGGCGATGGCGCTCGCCACCCCCGTCGTGTGCAGCGACCGCGCCGCCCTGCCCGAGGTGGCCGGCGATGCCGCGCTCGTGCGCCCGCTGGACCGGGACGCGTGGGCCGATGCGCTCGATGACGTTGCTGAACAGCGCGACTGCCTGGCCGCCGCCGGCCGACGCCGCGCCGCCCGCTTCACGACGTTCGAGTCCGGCGCCCGGCTCGCCGAGGCCTACCGCCGGTGCGCGGGGACATGACGCGTCCGTCGACGGACGTGGCAGGGGGCGGCCACCTGCGGATCGTCGTGCTCGGCCCGCACTTCGAGCCCGACACCGCGCCGACCGGCCGGGTCCTGACCCGGATCGTCGAGGAGCTCGCCGCGCGCGGGCACGAGCTGCACGTCGTCGCCGCGCTCCCGTGGTACCGCACGCACGCCATCGAGCCCGGGTGGCGGGGTCGCCTGACCCGCCGGGAGCGCCGACCATGGGGCACGGTGCGCCGCACCCACCCGTTCCCCGGCGGGGACAAGCGCGACCTCCTGCGGCGGGGCGCCGGCTTCGCCGCGTTCTCGGCCGTCGCCGGGTGGTGCGGTCTGGGCGCCGGCGGGTGGTTCCGCCGGGTCGACGCGGTGATCGCCATGTCGCCGCCCTTGACCATGGGGATCACCGGGCGCCTCGTCGCGTGGGGCCACCGTGCCCCGCTCGTGTTCAACGTCCAAGACGTGTTCCCGGACGCCGCCGTCGAGACCGGCGCGATCACCGATCGCCGGATCATCGTCGCCGCATCATGGTTGGAACGGATCAGCTATCGCCTCGCCGACGCGGTGACCGTGCTGTCCGAGGACATGCGGGCGAACGTGACGGCGAAGGTGCCGGCGGCCCGCGCGGCAACGGTGCACACGATCCCCAACTTCGTGGACACGGCCAGGACGCGCCCGGCGGACCGGATGACCGCATACCGTTCCGAGCTCGGGATCGGCGCCGAGCCGGTCGTGCTCTACGCCGGCAACGTCGGCTGGTCGCAGTCGTTGGACCTCCTGCTCGAGACCGCTCGACGGCTCCCCGACGTGACGGTGCTGATCAACGGCGACGGTTCGGCCCGTCCCGCGCTCGAGCAGCGGGCCGCCGGGATCCCCAACGTGCGCTTCGCCGGTTACGTGCCTGAGGAGCGCCTCGGGGAGCTGCTGGCGACCGGGGACATCCACACCGTCCCCCTGCGCAAGGGACTGGCCGCGGTCAGCGTGCCGTCGAAGACGTACTCGATCCTCGCCGCCGGCCGCCCGATCGTCGCCGCCATCGACCCCGGTACCGAGGTCCCGCGGATCCTCGCCGAGTCGGGGGGCGGCGTCGTCGTGCCACCCGACGATGCACCGGCGTTCGCCGACGCCGTCGCCGGCCTCGTCGCCGACCCCGACGGCGCGGCGCGGATGGGCGCCGGAGGGCGGGCGTGGGTCGTCGGCGCGGCGTCGCCCGGTGCCGTCGCCGAGGCCTACGAGGGCCTGATCAGGTCGCTGCGGCGACGGTGAGGAAACGGTGTGGCGGCAGGGGGCGGCGGTCCATCGGGCGACCCCGCCGGTAGCATCTCGCACTCGTGGTCTCCTCATCATCGACGAAGCGCGCGGCCCGCCTGGCGCAGAAGGGCAAGGGCAAGCGGGTCCGCTTCCAGGGCGGAACGCTGTTCCCGATGATCATCCTCGCGATCGTGGTCATCGGCCTCGGCACGGTCGTGTACGCCCGCGCCTCGGTCCCGGCCGCCGACGCCTCGCCGCCCACCATCGAGGACCACTGGCACATGGCCTACGGCTTCGACCTGTGCGACAGCGAGGAGATGACGAAGCTGAACGGCGCGCTGGAGGAAGCCGACGCCAACGGCCAGCTCGTCAACACCGACTTCCTGCGGACCGGCGTGCACAGCCACGACGACGGTGTCATCCACTGGCACGCCTACACGGCGGCGGCGGTGGGACGGCGGGCCACGCTCGGCGTGTTCCTCGACAACTACGGCGTCGAGCTGACCGACACCACCCTGAAGTTCCCGGAGGAACAGGGCGGCAAGGAGTACGAGGAGGGCGAGACGAAGTGCCCCGACGGCAAGGACGGCGAGCTGTCGGTCACGGTCTGGGACAGCCCGGAGGACACGAGCGACGGGACCCGGTACGTGTCCAACTTCGACGACATCCGGATGGACAAGAACAGCCTCGTGATCACGATCGCGTTCCAGCCGTCGGGGACCGACATCCCGATGCCGCCGTGGGCCGCCGACCTGGTCGCGCTGGGCAACGTCGACAACACCTCGACGCAGCCTCCCGCATCGCTCCCGGTCGACGGATCGGTGCCGGTCGACGCCGGCGTGACGACCACCGTCGCCGGTGAGCCGAGCGCCGCGTCCGTGCCGACCGCGACGGTGCTCGGAGCCGGCGCGCCGACGACGACGGGCGCCCCGACCACCACCTCCGGCGGCTGATGCGGGCGATCGTCCTCGTCGGCGGCTTCGGCACCCGCCTGCGACCGCTGACCAACACCGTCCCCAAGGCGATGCTCCCGATCGCCAACGTGCCGCTGATCGAGCGATTGATCGGGCAGCTGGCCAAGGGCGGCGTCGACCACGTCACGCTCGCCCTCGGCTTCCTGCCCGATCCGTTCCTCGCCGCGTTCCCCGACGGTCGCTGCGGTGACGTCGCGCTCGACTACGCCATCGAGGCCGAGCCGCTCGACACCGCCGGGGCGATCAAGTTCGCCGCCGGGCACAGCGACGTGGACGACACGTTCGTCGTGGCCAACGGCGACGTCCTGACCGACCTGTCGATCGCCGACCTCGTCGCCACCCACCGGGCCGCCGGTGCCGAGGCCACCATCCACCTCATCCCGGTCGAGCAGCCGTCGGCGTTCGGAGTCGTCGAGCTCGGCGCAGACGGGCGCATCGTGCGGTTCGTCGAGAAGCCGCCCCCCGGGACCGAGCCGAGCAACCTGATCAACGCCGGGACCTACGTGTTCGAGCCGAGCGTGCTGGAGCTGATCCCGCCGGGTCGGGTCTCCGTCGAGCGCCACACGTTCCCGAAGGTGGCCGCCGGTGGGCGCTTCCATTCGTTGGCGACGGACGATTACTGGATCGACGCCGGACGGCCGGAGCTCTACCTGTCGGCCAACCTCGACCTCGTCAACGGACGTCGCGCCGAGGTCTGCGAGCCCGTTGCGGCCGGCGCCCACGTCGACCCGTCGGCGACCGTCCTCGACAGCATCGTCGGCGACGATGTCGTCGTCGGGGCCGGGGCCGTGGTCAGCGGTTCGGTGCTCCTGCCCGGGGCCGTGATCGGGCCTGGCGCGGTCGTCGAAGCGTCGGCGATCGCCGGCATCGTCGGCGCCCGGGCCCGGATCGTTCGCTCCGTGGTCGGTGCCGACGCCATGATTCCCGACGGTGAACAGCACAGCGACGCCCGGATCCCCGAGCCCAACGACTGAACCGTTGTCGGATCGGGTCACGGACGG
Source organism: Ilumatobacteraceae bacterium (assembly GCA_040507575.1). Lineage (GTDB taxonomy): Bacteria > Actinomycetota > Acidimicrobiia > Acidimicrobiales > Ilumatobacteraceae > JALZMG01. The sequence continues at coordinate 22,212 of JBEVOM010000172.1, read as the reverse complement.
CGGCGTCCTCGTCATCGGTGGCGCCGGTTTCATCGGCTCGCACCTCGTCGATCGGCTCGTCGCCGAGGGCCGGTCGGTCGACGTCGTCGACGACCTCTCGACCGGATCGCTCGGCAACCTGGCCGACAGCCGGACCGAGGCGTCGCGCCTCGATGTCAGCGACCTGCGCATCCACACGCTCGACGCCACCGGTGAGGACCTGGCCGCGCTCATCGCGCTGCGTCGGCCGCGGGAGATCTACCACCTCGCCCTGCTCCCGCGCAGCTCGGCGTCGGCCGTCGCCCACGGCCGTTCGTTCACGTCGATGCTCGTGGTGCTCGACGCGGCCCGTCGATCCGGCGTGGCGAAGGTCATCGTGACGCTGCCGGCCACGGCGATGTACGGGCACCCGGGCGGGCGCGAGCTGCCGGCCAAGGAGGGCCCCCTGCAGGCGCGCGGTGTGCGCGGTGTCGTCGCGACGGCGATCGTCGACCTGCTGACGGCCTATCGGGCCGGGTGGGGCATCGAGTTCACCGCGCTGGCACCGGCAACGGTGTACGGACCACGGCAGCGTCCGGACGCCGCCGTCCTCCCGGCGCTCGTCGCCGCGGCGACGAGCGGTCGCGTCCCGCAGCTGACCGGTGACGGCCGCCAGACCCGGGACTTCGTCTACGTCGATGATGTCGTCGACGCGCTCGTGCGGGCCGGACGGCGGGGCAGCGGGTTGGTCGTCAACATCGGCACCGGCGTCCAGACATCGTTGCGCGACCTGTGGACGCTGGTGGCGCCGTCCGGTCCGCCGGCGACCTTCGCGGCTGCCCGTCCCGATGAGCTGTCGAGGTTCTCGGTGTCGCCGGTGCGGGCGCGGATCCACCTCGCCTGGTCCCCGTGGACCAGCCTTTCGGAAGGCCTCGACGCCCTGCGCTGAGCGGGTCAGGCGACCGCGGCCAGGGTGGCGCGGGCCAGCCCGGCGGCGATGGCGGGTGTCGACATCACCGACGCCACGACGACCGGGCGCAGCCCGAGCGCGGCGATGGCATCGGCGTGGTGGGCGTCGACCGGATCGATCACGAGCGCCGACGCGATGGGCGCGTAGAGACGGGCGACGCCGACGACGCTCGGCTCGTGGCCGAGCTCGACGAGCATGCGGTCGGCCGGGCCCTTGAGGGCGACACCGCCGACGATCGGCGACACTGCGACGACGTGCTCGCGGCGGCCGGCGAGCACGTCGTCGACGCCGGGCAGCGCCCGGATCGGACCGATCGACACGAGCGGGTTGGACGGCGCGACGACCACGCTGCGGGCGGTGCCGAGCGCCGCGAGCACTCCGGGCGTCGGGTCGGCCGCACCCACGAAGCGCACCTCCCGGACGGGCACGCCGTGGCGCAGCCGCACGAAGTAGTCCTGGAACGAGACCGGCTCGCCCGTCTCGAGGACGACCACGGTGGCGAACGGGTCGTCGGTCATCGGCAGCAGCCGGACGTCGAGCCCCCACGCCCGGCGCACCTCGTCGGCGATCGCCGTCGCCGACGCGCCCTCGGCGCGGCGGGCCGTGCGGTACAGGTGCGTGGCCAGGTCGCGGTCGCCCAGACCGAACCACGTGCCGCCGGCCGCCGACCCGTCCGGACGCACCCGCTCGTAGCGCGCCAGCGCGCCCATCGCCTCCCACGTCTCCCCGGCCAGGCCCCAGCCCCGCTCGGGGTCGATGGCCTCGGCCAGCGTGTACGTGATGGTGTCCAGGTCGGGCGAGATCGTCAGGCCGTGCAGCACCGTGTCGTCCCCCGTGTTCACGACCGCCGTGATCCGCGAGGGCGTCACGACCTGTTCCAGGCCGCGCAGGAACCGGGCCGCGCCGACGCCGCCCGACATGACCGCGACGTCGATGACGCCCGGCGCGACCGCCCCGTCGACGTCCACACCGGTCATCGATCCTCCAGGAGCTGGTGGTAGAGCGCGACCATCGCGTCGGCCGTCGCCGACCACGAGAATCGGGCCACGTTGGCGTGACCGGCGGCGACGAGCTCGCGCCGCCGCTCCTGGTCGTCGATCGTGGTGACGAGGGCGGCGCCGAGCGCGTCGTCGTCACCGACCGGCACCAGCGCGGCACCGGCTCCGGCGACCTCGGGGATCGACCCGGCCGACGAGGCGACGATCGGTACCCCGACCTGCTGGGCCTCGAGGATCGGGAACCCGAACCCCTCGTCGAGCGACGGGTACGCGACGACGGTGGCGTGGTGCAGCAGCCACGCCTTGGTGGCGCCGTCGACGGCACCAGGTCGCATGACGCGGGACCGCACGGCGACGGGCTGGGCGTCGATGGCTTCGTCGAGGGCGTCGGCGTCGTCGCCCGGCGCACCGGCGAGGACCAGGCGCACCTCGGGCGGCAGGTCGGCGCCGGCGAAGGCCCGGACGAGCCCGGGGGTGTTCTTCCGGCGCTCGATCGTGCCGACGCTGAGCACGTAGGGGACGCCGTGAAGCGGGCTCAGCCACCCCGCCGGCGCGTAGGTGGGCGAGGCGGGAACGTCGAGCGGACCGAGGTGCACCACGTGCACGTCCTTCGTGCCGAGCAGCTCGGTGACCCAGCTGGCCGTCGCCGCGCTCGACGTGTGGACGGATGCGCCGGCCGCGACCCGGCGGCGCAGCACCTCGCCGGCCCGGCGGACCGCGGGCGCAGCTCGCTCGGGCTGGCGGAGGAACCAGCAGTCGTAGACCGACACCACCGCGGGGCGGCGGGTCGGGGGCACCACGTAGTTCGTGCCGTGGACGACGTCGGTGCCCTCGAGCCAGCGGTCCATCGTCGGGTGGTCACTGCGGGCCCACATCCGATGCGCGGCGGCCGCGGGCATCGGCAACCGGCGTACGCCGGCCGTCGGGCGGGCGCGGAAGCTCAACAGGTACGGGCTCAGGACCAGGTCGTCACGGTCGCCGAGCGCGTCGGCGAGGTGCGCGACCGCAGCACCGATGCCTGTGCGGTGGCCGTGCAGCGGACCGACGTCGAAGGCGAGGCGAACCGGGTACATCAGCCAGCACGGACCATACTGCTCCGTACACTCCCGTGGTCCGGTCGTGCCCTGCTCATGCAGCCAACCCGAGCCACGGTCGCGATCGGGAGACTCGACATGCCTCGCGCTTTCATCACCGGGATCACCGGCCAGGACGGTCAGCACCTGGCGGCGTTCCTGCACACGCAGGGCTACGACGTCTTCGGGATGGTGAAGGGTCAGAACAACCCGAAGGCCTCGGCCGTCGTCGAGGAGATGCCGTTCGTCGAGCTGGTGCCGGGTGACCTCGCCGATCTGCCGTCGTTGGTGGCGGCGTTGGAGATGGCACAGCCCGACGAGGTGTACAACCTGGGCGCGATCAGCTTCGTCGCGCTGTCGTTCTCGCAGGCCGAGCTCACGGCGAACACGACCGGCCTGGGCGTGCTGCGGATGTTGGAGGCGATCCGCATGATCGGTGGATCGCAGGGGAATCCGATCCGCTTCTACCAGGCTTCGTCGTCGGAGATGTTCGGCAAGGTGCGGGAGTCGCCGCAGAACGAGCTGACGCCGTTCCACCCTCGTTCGCCCTACGGGTGCGCCAAGGTCTTCGGCCACGACATCACCGTGAACTACCGCGAGTCGTACGGGTTGTACGCATGTTCGGGGATCTTGTTCAACCACGAGGGACCGCGCCGGGGGATCGAGTTCGTGACCCGCAAGGTGACGAACGCGGCGGCACGGATCAAGCTCGGTCTGCAGCACGAGCTGGTGCTGGGGAACATGGACTCCAAGCGGGACTGGGGCTACGCGGGGGACTACGTGCGAGCGATGTGGCTGATGTTGCAGCAGGACGAACCGGACGACTACGTGATCGCAACGGGTGAGACGCACACGATCGGCGAGATGGTGGAGCGCGCGTTCGCCGAGGCCGGGATCGACGACTGGCGGCCGTACGTGCGTCAGGACCCGAAGTTCTACCGGCCGGCCGAGGTCGACCTGTTGATCGGCGATGCCTCGAAGGCCCGCACGAAGCTGGGCTGGTCGCCCGAGGTCGACTTCCCGACGCTCGTCAAGATGATGGTCGACCACGACCTGCGGATGGAGGCGCGCAAGGCCCGCATCGCCGTCCTCTGACGCCGCCGGGTCGACGGGCGCTCAGGATTCGAGCGGCATGTCGGTGATCGCCTCGAGCACCGAGGAGTTGTCCGGCCGGTCACCGCTGTTCAGCCGCATCCACAGGAACACGGCGAACGCGATCATCGACGCCATCGACGACAGCACGAGCCCGATCTCGACGCGACGGAACGGATCGTCGCTCGACAGCCATGTGCCGAGCAGGAAGACGATCACGCCGATGATCCAGCCCACCGCGACGAGGGCGTGGCCGTGGAGGGCGATCACGGCCTGGGCCAGGCCCAGCGCGACCATGTAGCACGCGCTGCCCAGCGCGAGCATCGCCAGCGTGCGCCCGGTGAGGTCGTCGGCGCCGTAGACCAGGTCGATGGCGAACGGGCCGAGCACGAGCGCGCCGAGCGTGCCGACGATGCCGACGCCGAGGACGACGACCATGAGCCGCTTGAGCCCGGCCCGGAACTCGTCGAGCTCGCCGCGGGCGGCCAGGCGGCTGAGCCGGGGGAGGAGCGCGGCCTGCACGGCCTGGAACATGAAGAGCGGGATGCGGGCCAGCAGCACGCCGTAGGCGAACTGGGTCGCCATCGCCTTCTCCTCCGGCTGCGAGGTGTCGACGAGCAGCGTCGTGGCGATCGGGCCGGCGTTGAGCAGGGACGCTGCGAAGACGGAGCCGAGGAGCAGCCAGCCGAGGTTCGGCGTCACCTCCTTCCACGTCGATTCCGGACCGGTATCCGTCTTCAGGTAGCCCCTGGAGAACACGTATCCGACGCCCACGAGCGGGGCGAGCGCGACTGCGAAGCCGTATGGACCGGTGCTCGAGATGCCGATGACGGCCAGCGCGACGCACAGCACGATGCGCACGACGCCGTCCGTGCCCAGCACGATCGCGTACGACCGGAAACGCCCCGACCCCGACGAGATGCCGCGAGCGACGTGCGCAGGTGCATATGCCGCGAAGGCCACGACGAGCGCCACGAGCATCACCCAGTCGCCGTCGAAGTAGTCAGCCGTGATGATCGGGCTGAGGCACAGGATCGCGATGACGACGACTGCGACGAGGATCAGACCGAGGCGCAGGATGCGCTGGACGACGGGTCGGCCGCCCTGGCCGATCGCCCGGCGGTGGGCGAGGGCCCGACCGAGCTCCTGCTCCAGCGGGATGAAGAAGCCGGGCGCCAGCGCGAACGTGGCGAACCACAGCGCCGAGATCGAGTTGAACTCGTCCTCCCCACCGACCGCCCACGTACCGATCTTGAAGAACGCGTACGTGGCGGTCCCCGCGATCAGCAGCGCTGCGGCGACCGGGAGCGTGCCCTCGGGCAGCGGGGTGCGGGTGGACGCCGGGGAGGACACGAGGCAGGAACGTTATCCCGCCGCACGTGTCGCCGAACGGCGACCCGTGTGGCGGAACGTCCGGTGCTCGACGGTCAGGCGGCTGGGCGGAGCGACGCCAGCCGCTCGACGACCTGCTGCTGCAGCGCCTGCAGCCGCTCGGCCGTCATCACGAGGAGGCCGACGCCGACGTACGCGGTGTCCCGGACGGCGCCCAGCACGCGCTCGGCGCTCGGCAGGTCCACGGCGGGCATCTCGAACGCCGGCATCTCGAAGTTCGGGATGTTGACGGACGGCATCGAGAACGACGGCATGGTGAACGACGGCCGACCGAACGGCAGGTCGTCGAGCGTGGGGATCTTGTAGGAAGCCATTGAGACAATCTACCGCAGAGTGCTAACTATTGCAAGCGTCACCGGCCAGGCCGCCGAGGTCGTCGCCGGAGGTGACGGACCGATGACGGCCCGACGGGGACGCCCGTCCAGCCGCCGGTAGCCTCGCATCTCCGTGGAAACCGACGCTCCGATGGCGCCACCGGTCGTTGCGGTCGTCGTCGTCCACGATCCCGGACCTTGGTTCGACGAGGCACTGGCGTCACTGGCCGACCAGGACTACCCCAACCTCAACACCCTGTTCTTGCTGACGTCGGGCACCGGAGACGGCGACGAGGACGTCGCCGCGCTCATCACCGAGTGGCTGCCCGACGCCTTCGTGCGGGTCCTCGGGACGAACACGGGGTTCGGTGCCGCGGCCAACGAGGTGTTGCGCTTCGTCGAGGGAGACAGCGGGTTCTTCCTGTTCTGCCACGACGACGTCGCGCTCGAGCCCGACGCGGTTCGGATGCTGGTCGAGGAGCTCTACCGCTCCAACGCGGGGATCGTCGGTCCGAAGCTGGTGACGTGGGAGGACCGCGCCGTGCTCCAACACGTCGGCCTCGGCCTCGACCGGTTCGGCGAGGTCGACCCCATCACCGAGCCCGGTGAGTACGACCAGGAGCAGCACGACGGAGTCCGTGACGTCTTCGTGCTGCCATCGGCGTGCTTGCTCGTACGCGCCGACCTGTTCCGTGCGCTGGGCGGTTTCGACCCGGCGATCTCGTTCTACGGCGACGATGTCGACCTGTGCTGGCGGACCCACCTGAGCGGGGCGCGAGTCGTCGTCGCGCCCCAGGCGCGGGTGCGCCACCGCGAGGAGCTCGAGGTCCGCCGCCCCGACCTCCACCACGACCTGCTCCGGGCGCGCCACCGGATGCGTTCCGTCGCCACGCTGACCAGCGGTGGCCGGCTGCCGGTGCGGTCGCTGGAGCTGGCCCTCCTCACGGTCGCCGAGCTCGTCATCGGTCTGTTCACCGGACGCTTCGGCGAGGCCTGGGCGTCGGCGAGGGCGCTCGTCGGGCTGCTCCCGCGGACGCCGACCCTCATCGCTCGGCGCCGCACGATCGGCAAGCTGCGCCGGGTCGCCGACACCGAGATCCTCGACCTGCAGAACCGCGGCAGCGCCCGCCTGACCTCCTACCGGCGGGCTCGGGACACCGCGACCTACATCGGCACGGAGACCACCGTGCGGCGGTGGCGGGAGAGCACGATCGGCGTCACGATCGCCTGGGTCGTCGTCATCGTCGGCATCATCGTCGCCAGCCGCACGTTGATCGACACCGCCGTCCCGAGCATCGGCGAGCTGCGCCCGTTGCCGGCCAGCCCACGCCACTGGCTGGCCGACTTCGTCAGCGCGTGGAACCCGGCCGGCGCCGGGCAGAGCGTCGCCAACCCGACCGGCTGGGCGGTGGTCTCGCTCGGGAGCGTGTTCTGGCTGTTCCGGATGGGGCTCGGACTCACCGTGCTCGTCGTCGGGTCGGTGTTCGTCGGTGTCTGGGGGGCATGGCGGCTGGCCACGCTCTATCCCTCCAACCGGGCCAGGGTCAGTGCCCTGCTGGTGTACGCCGCCGTGCCGCTGGTGCCCGGTGTCATCTCGACCGGCCGCCTCTCCGCCCTGTTCGCCTACGCCGCGATCCCGTGGTTCGTGCACCTGCTGCGCGTCGCCGTGGGCATCGGCACGGCAGACCCGGCCGCCGCCGTCGACGACCTGCGTGACGGCGTCATCGCCCTGTCGTGGCGCGAACGGGTCCGGCGCACCGCGCTGCTCACGGTGGCGACGGCCGTCGCCGTCGCGCTGGCACCGGCGATCCTGCCGATCGTGCTGGTCGTGACGCTCGTGCTCGGACTGACGTCCCTCGTCTCGGGCGCCGGTTGGCGCACCGCCGCGTGGTTCAGCGGTCTCGGCCTCGTCGCCTGTGCCGGCGCGTGGATCCTCAACGTGCCGTGGTCGCCGACGTGGTCGTGGAGCGACCTGGCGGCGACGCCGATCGCCGGGGCCGACGGTCGCGGCGCGCTGCACGTCGCGACGATGGCGATCGGCGGCGGCCGGTTCGAGGTGCTGGCCATCGCGCTCTACCTGCCTCTCCTCGTCGGGCTCGCGGTTGCCCGGGCCTGGCGGCTGACGTGGGCGGCGCGAGCCGGCGGCCTCGTCGTCGTGTTCCTCGGCCTCGCCGTCCTGCAGGATCGCGACGACCTTCCGTTCGCCGTGCCCGACGTCGGCCTGCTGCTCGTGCCCGTCGCGCTGGGCCTCGCCCTCGCCGCGGCGTCGGCCGTCGCGGCGTTCGGCGAGGACGTCGCCGGCCGCAACTTCGGGTGGCGCCAGCCGGCCGGCCTCGTCTCGATCGCCGCAGTCGCCATCGGCGTGTTCCCCGCGCTCCTCACGCTCACCGACGGGGCCTGGTACGCACCCCGCACCAGCCTCGTCGAGGCCGTCGAGTCGGCGCTGGTCCCGACCGCCGACAGCGGCGACTACCGGGTGCTGTACGTCGGCGATCCCCGCATCATCCCGTTCCCCTCCGACGAGCTCGAGGACGGCGTCGCGATGGCGCTGGTCGACGATGGTGCGACCGATCTTCGCGATCGTTGGCCGGTGGCCGGCCAGGCCGCCGACGACGCGTTGCGCGACGTGGTGCAGGACATCGCCGCCGGCCGCACGATGCGCGGCGGCCGGTTGCTCGCGCCGTTCGGCATTCGGTACGTGATCGTCCCCGTCCTCGACGGTGCGACGTCGACGGCCGAAGACCCACTGCCGATCCCTGACGGGCTCCTCGCCGCGTTGGGGGATCAGCTCGACATCGTTCGCTCGATCAGCCCGCCCGACTTCGCCCGCTTCGAGAACCGGGCCGTCATCCCGACCGCGGCGGTCCTGGATGCCACGCTCGCCGAGGCGTCTCGCAACTCCGATCTCGACGCGCTCGTCAGCGTCGACACGTCGACGGCGACCCCGATCCTGACCGGAGTCGACCGCAGCCGGCGGGCGACGGCCGACGCGCCGGCTGGGTCGATCAACATGGGAACACCGCTCGACGGCGCATGGGAGCTGACGACGGGCGGCGCCGCGGTTACCGGCCGTGCGAGCTTCGGCGTCGCCACGGCCTACGACCTCCCGGCCGCCGGGACGGTCGAGCTCGCCTACCGGCAGCCCGTGTCCCGCACGATGCTGCTCGTCCTCCAGGCGCTCCTGTGGGTGGTCGTCCTCGTCGCGGCCAGCCGGCTCACGGTCCCGGCACGCCTGCGGGGCCGGCGGGGCCGCGACGAGACGCTGATCACCCTGGACGCCGGCCCCGGCATCGTCCTGCCCGGCGCGCCGGCAGGCGGTGACGACCGCACCGGGGTCGGCATCGTGCGGCCGACGACGTCCCCAGCCGGTGGCGACGGCACGGGGTCCGGCGGATGGGTCGACGAGCTGCTCGCCGACGAGGAGGCCGAACCGTGATCGTCCGCCGCCTCCCCATGCTCGGCGTCTGCGTGGTCGCGCTGGCCGGCATCATCGCCGTCGACGGCAGCGAGACCGAACCGGTCAGCGCCGTGTTCGCCGAGCCCCTCGCGCCCTGGATGCCAGCGGTGCCGGTCGCCGGGGAGCTGACCAGCACGTGGTTCTGCCCTGGCATGCCGGCTGCGGGCACGGACGACACGTCGGGTCAGCTGGTCCTCGCCAACGCCGGTTCGGCGCCGATGCAGGCGCGGGTCACGTTCCTGGCCGGTCCCGGCGAGGCCGCCCAACAAGCGATCAGCGTGCCGCCCTACGAACGTTCGACGATCGACGTGGTGGCGTCGCCGACCTCGCCGTATGTCAGCGCCGTCGTCGAGATCGACGGGGGCGGTGGGCTCGTCGAGCAGCGAGCGACGACGGACGCCGGCACGTCGGTGGCGCCGTGCACGACCCAGACGTCCGGGGAGTGGTACCTCGCCGAGGGGTTCACGACGGAGGACAGCAACGAGCAGCTCGTGCTGACGAACCCGTCGGACGGTCCAGCCCGGGTGGAGATCGGGTTCGCCACGTCAGCCGGGTCGCGCCAGCCGTCCGAGCTGCAGGGCTACCCCATCCCGCCGCGTTCGGTGCGGGTGATCGACATGGACTCGATCGCGGCGCGCGACGAGGCCGAGGTGGCGGTCAAGGTCGACGTCAGTCGCGGCACCGTCGTCGTCGGTCGGGCCCAGGTCTACGACGGCGGCGGGCGGCTCGGGTACAGCATGACCCTCGCGTCGCCCTCCCTGCGCTCGCAATGGTGGTTCGCGAACGGTGACCGGGGCTCCGGCGTGACCGAGCGGTTCAGCATCTACAACCCGACCGAGAACGACGTGTCGCTGACGCCGGTCTACCTCGGCATCAGCGAGGCGACCGAGGTCCTCGTCGATCAGATCAACGTGCCGGCGCGGCAGGTCGTGACGTACTCGTCCGACGACGTCGAGGGGCTCCCCGACGGTCGCCACGCCGTGGTCTTCGCGACCGACGACTTCTCGGAGTCCGTCGTCGTCGAGCGGGCGGTGACCCGGACCATCGACGACATCCCGACGACGTCCGTCCTCGCCGGTGGCACCAGCCGGCGGGAGGATGCGTTCATCGCCAACACGTGGACGTTGGCGATCGGGCCGGGCGAGCCGACGGAGGACGGCCTGATCGTGTACAACACGACGAGTGCCGACGCGACCGTGACGCTGCAGGCCGTGACGGTCGACGGACCGGTCAACGTCCCCGGCTTCGAGGCCGTCGTCCTGGCGGCCGGGGCAATCCTCCCGCTCCCGTTGACCGACCCGTCCGTCGTCGATGCCCAGCTCGTCGTGCGCTCGACGCAGCCGGTGTTCGTCGAGCGTTCGTTGCCACGCGAGCCTGGTGCCCAGGGACGCAGCGCGTCGTGGGCCGTGCCGGTGGCGGTCCCGGTGGCGACTGCGGCCGGAGCGTGACATGAGCCGGCTGCTGCTGGCGGCGGCGATCGTGGCGCTCGCCGTCGCCGTGGCGGTCGTCGTGCGGCGTCGCCGCCCCGACCCGCCGACCCAGCCGGCCGGTGCCGTGCCGGCGCAGGTCGATCGGCGCGACTTCGAGCGCCCGGACGCCGACTGGCTGGTCGCGGTCTTCACGTCGGCGACGTGCCACACGTGCGCCGACGTCGTCGGCAAGGCCGAGGTCCTCGCCAGCACCGACGTCGTCGTCGCCGAGGTCGAGTTCGGCGCCCGGCGCGACCTGCACGCCCGCTACCGGATCGACTCCGTGCCGACCCTCGTGCTCGCCGACCACGACGGTGTCGTGCGCTACAGCACCGTCGGCCCCGTCACCGCCACCGATCTCTGGGCCGCGGTCGCCGCAGCACGGGAATCACCCTGACTGCTGCGTTCTGGTCCGGATATCGGTCGCACGTGCGACCAATATCCGGACCAGAACGAGCTTGGCGTCGGCCGGGCTCAGGTCTCCCGGGGGAGGTGGGTGCCGGTGACGGCTTCCACATCGGACTCGGGGTCGAGGATGTTGCCGTGGAAGGCGCTGCTGTCGCCGGACTCGGTGAGTCCTTGTTGGATCAGGTTGGCGACCTCGCGACCGTCGATCGTCTCCTGCTCGAGCAACGCCTCGGCGATCAGCTCGAGGCCCCGTCGGTGCTTGTGCAGCACGTCGATGGCCCGCTGTTCCTGCTCCGTGAGGATCCGGGCGACTTCCTCGTCGAGCAGCTTGGCTGTGTCGTCGCTGTACTCGCGTCCGCTGGTCATGAGGTCCTCGCCGAGGAACACCTGCTGCTGACCGCTCCAGGCCATCGGCCCGACTCGGTCGCTCATGCCCCACTCGCGGACCATGCGGCGGGCGATGCCGGTGGCCTGCTCGAGGTCGTTGGCTGCGCCGCTGTTGACGTGGTCGAACACGACCTTCTCGGCCACCCGTCCGCCCATGGCCTTGCAGATCGTGTCTTCGAAGAACTCCTTGGAGTACGTGTGGCGCTCCTGGGGCAGCGACCAGGTCACGCCGAGGGCCATGCCCCGCGGCAGGATGGTGACCTTGTGCAACGGGTCGCCGTTCGGCAGGACCGTGGCCAGCAGGGCGTGACCACCCTCGTGGTAGGCAGTGGCCCGCTTCTCCTCCGCCGACATCACGAGGCTCTCGCGGCGAGCGCCCAGCACGACGCGGTCCCGGGCGTTCTCGAAGTCGATGCGCTCGATCTGCTTGCCACCACGGCGGACCGCGACGAGCGCGGCCTCGTTGACGAGGTTGGCGAGATCGGCGCCGGACATGCCCGGTGTCGCCGCCGCCATCACGTCGAGGTCGACGTCGGGGCCGACCCGCTTGTCCCGCGAGTGGACGTCGAGGATCGCCCGCCGCTCGGAGAACTCGGGCAACGGCACGACGATGCTGCGGTCGAAACGACCCGGACGCAGCAGGGCGGGATCGAGGATGTCGGGACGGTTGGTCGCCGCCATGATGACGATGCCCTCGGCGGTCTCGAAGCCGTCCATCTCCGACAGGAGCTGATTGAGCGTCTGCTCGCGCTCGTCATGGCCGCCGCCGAGGCCGGCCCCGCGCTTGCGGCCGATCGAGTCGATCTCGTCGATGAAGATGATGGCCCGACCCATGCGGCGGGCCTGCTGGAACAGGTCGCGGACGCGGCTGGCGCCGACGCCGACGAACATCTCCATGAAGTCCGAACCGGTGACCGACAGGAACCCGACGCCGGCCTCGCCGGCGACCGCCCGGGCGAACAGCGTCTTGCCGGTGCCCGGCGGCCCGACGAGCAGCATCCCCTTGGGGACGCGAGCGCCGATCTCGCGGAAGCGGTCGGGCATCCTCAGGAAGTCGACGACCTCGGTGATCTCCTGCTTGACGCCTTCGTAGCCGGCGATGTCGGCGAACGTCGTGGACGGCTTGTCCGTGGTGTACGCCTTGGCCCGGCTGCGCCCGATGGACATGACGTTGCCCATCTGGCCGGCTGCCCGACGCTGCATCCAGACGAAGAACCCGATGATCAGCAGCACGGGCAGCAGCAGGCCGGCGATACTGAGCAGCCAGTTGTTGCCCGGGGTCTTGAAGTCGATGTCGACGTTCTGCTCGCGCAACTCGGCCTCGTCGGCCTCGGACAGGGCGCGGTCGCCGCCTCCGGTCGTCGTGAACTCGCTGCCGTCCTCGAACGTCCCGTCGATCGTGTTGGACGAGTTGTTGATGACGACGGAGTCGACCTGGCCCTCGCGAACCTGGTCCATGAACTGGGTGTAGGTGATCTTCTCCCCGGAGCTGCTCGGCCACAGGCTGGGCAGCAGCAGGGCGAGCGCGACGACGCCGAGGAGCACCCACATCGTCCAGCGCGGCCAGCCGCCGGGACGGCGCCCGCCCGACCCGTCCGGGCCCGGGTTGCCGTTGCCACCGGACGGCGTCGGGCGGTTGTCGCCGGACGGTCGCTGCTGGCCCCGACCGCGGCCCGGCGGGGGCGGGGGAGGCGGCGGAGGCAGGTTGCTCATGGATCCATGCTAGGGGCCGGGGGCAGTGAACGGTGAGCGAGCCAGCCTCTGCAACGCTGCTCTTACCTCGACGCATCAGGGCTGCTCACGTGCCGTTCCGAGGGAACAGCGGGCCGTTGGGATCCACCCTGCCCGACGCGGCATCCCGTACAGTCCGGCGGGATGTCCGGGACGCCCCGTCAGTGCTCCCGGCCGGGTTGTGCGGAGCGGGCGACGGTGACGCTGACGTACGAATACGGCCGGTCCCAGGTCTGGCTCGACGAGCTCGTCGCCGACCGCGATCCACACGCCTACGACCTCTGCCGGCGTCATGCCGAGACGCTCTCGGTGCCGCTCGGGTGGCGCCTGGCGGACCGTCGAGCCACGTCGGCCCGCCGACTCCTCGCCGGTTGAGCTGCTGCGACGCCTGACCTCGCGTCTTCGGGCGGGCCCTGCGGTCGCCACTTGTATCGTGGGCGCCCGTGCGGGTCGCGCTGACGCAGTCACCCCTGCGCTCCACCGGTCGTCCAGTCGACGTCCCCGTCGCCATCGCGTCGTGGATGGGCGCGTGGATCGTCGGTCAGATCGTCGCGGTCGCGTTCTACGCCGCGTCGGGGGCCGAGACGACCGACGAGATCGGCATCCCGTACCTCTTCGCCGGGGTCGCCGCCGGCTGGATCGCCTACCTCGTCGCCATGTGGTTGGCATCGCGGCGTTCCGGCAGCGGAGACTTCGTCGAGGACTACGCGCTGCGGTTCCGACCGATCGACGTCGTCGGTGTGCCGATCGGCGTGCTCAGCCAGCTCGTGCTCGTTCCGCTCGTCTACGTGCCGCTCGCCCGCCTCTGGCCGGACACGTTCTCCGACGACCGGCTGTCGGAGAACGCCGAGAAGCTGGCCGACCGGGCGGGAGGCGCGACGATGGTGCTGCTCGTGCTGATGGTGTGCGTCGGCGCCCCGATCGTCGAGGAGCTGGTCTACCGCGGGCTGCTGCAGGGGTCGTTCACCGCTCGGTTCAACCACGTCCTCGCGTGGCTTGCCGCGGCGGTCTGGTTCACGGTCATCCACTTCCGCCCCGTCGAATACCCAGGGTTGTTCGCCTTCGCGCTGGTCGTCGGGGCCTGCATGTTGGTGACCAAGCGCCTCGGGATGTCGGTGGCGACGCATGTCGCGTTCAACGTGACGGGCCTGCTCCTGGCCGTGCGGTGACCGGCGATCGGCGCGCCGGTGACCGGCGATCCGGGCGCCGGGCTGGCATCATTGCCGGTCGCGATGGGTGACGGCACCGAGCCAAGAGCGTCCGACGAGGCGAGCGTGGCCGTCGTCGACGCGCCCGGCGCGCCGAGCGAGGTGCCGGAGACGCCCGACGTCGAGGTCGACGACGGGACCGTTGACGAGCCGGCGATCGTCACGACGTCCGAACGCACGCGTGGGGCGGCCGGCCCGTCCTTGCCGCGGCGGATCGTGCGGCGGATCGTGCGGCGACCGGTCGACTGGGCGCAGCGGCCCTGGCCGACGTCGCGCGTCGTGCAAGTGGCTGTCACCGGGGTGACGTTGTTCATCACGACCGTGGTGATGATGAACGTCGTCCACCTCAACCCCCTGAACATGCGTTCGGACCTCGTGCTGGACAACACGACGCCGACAGGTGGCGACATGGGGGCCCACGTGTGGGGCCCGGCCTACCTGCGCGACAACCTGCTGCCGCACCTCCAGCTGTCGGGCTGGTCGATGGACTGGTACGCCGGCATGCCGGTGTACCGCTTCTACATGGTCGTGCCGGCCCTGGCCATCGTGGCCCTCGACGCGGTCGTCCCGTACGGCGTGGCGTTCAAGCTGATCGCCGTCTCGGGCCTCGTGAGCCTGCCGTTCTGCTGCTGGGCGTTCGGCCGGTTGGCGAAGTTCCGGGCGCCGATCCCCGAGCTGTTCGCGTTCGCCGGGCTGTGCTTCGCGCTGGACGAGAGCTTCAGCATCTACGGCGGCAACCTCAAATCGACGATGGCCGGCGAGTTCTCGTTCTCGATCGCGCTCAGCCTCATGGTGCTCGGCCTCGGCCTCCTGGCGGCCGGGATGCGGACGGGCAGGTACCGGTCCTGGGCGGCGATCGTGCTGGCGCTGGCCATCGTCAGCCACGGCATCGTCGCGATCTACACGGTCCTCGGTGCGCTGATCATCGTGCTCGTGAACCTCGACAGCGTGAAGCGGTTCGTCTACGGGCTCAGCGTCGGCCTCGGGGTGATCCTGCTGTCGGCGTGGTGGATCGGGCCGTTCGTCGGCAACCACCAGTACATGACGGACATGAAGTACGGCGCCCGCCCGGAAGGTGCCGCCGACTCGTTCTGGGACATGTTCTTCCCGTTGACCGCTCCGCTCGACGCGGTCGTCACCGTGCTCGCCGTGATCGGTTTCGCGTCCAGCATCGGTCGGCGCCACGCCAACGGCACCGCGCTCGGCGTCATCGGACTGGTCACGGTCGCCCTCGTCTACCTGACCCAGGACAGCCTCCCGGTGATCGGGCTGCTGTGGAACCCGCGTCTGCTGCCGCTGATCTACTTCGTCCGCTACCTGCTGATGATGGTCGGGGTCGTCGAGGTGGTGGGATGGCTGGTCAACGCCTGGCGCGACCGTGGCGCCCGCGACGAGACGGGCTGGGTCGTCGGGTCGGCCACCGTCGCCGGCGTCGGTCTCGTCGTGCTCATCGTGCTCGGCTTCATGTTCGAGATCCTCCCCGGCGACGGCCGCAGGGTGGTCCACGATGCATCGAAACCGGTCTATGCATGGGGCCCGTTGCGCAAGACCGAGACGGCTGGCGACGCCCAGGGCGACGGCTGGTCGCGGTACAACTTCGCCGGCTACGAGGGACGCAGTCAGTATCCCGAGTACTACGACGTCGTGCAGCGCCTGGGCCAGATCGGCGAGACCAACGGGTGCGGCCGCGTGACGTGGGAGAACAACGAGGACAACGGGCAGTACGGCACGACGATGGCGCTGATGCTCCTGCCCCACTGGACCGACGGGTGCATGGCATCGATGGAAGGGCTCTTCTTCGAGGCGTCGGGGACGACCCCGTACCACTTCCTCACCACCGCGGCGATGTCCAAGCAGAGCTCGAACCCGGTCCGCGAGCTGCGCTACGACAACAACGACGCCTCGATCGGCGTGCCGTACCTGCAGGCGCTCGGCGTGCGCTACGTCATGGTCCGCACCCAAGAGGCCAAGGACCAGGCCGCGACCCGACCCGAGCTGACGTTGCTGGCGACCAGTGGTCCCTGGGAGATCTACCAGGTCGCCGACTCGGACATCGTCGAGCCGCTGACCGTGCAACCCGTCGTCGTCGATCGCCGGTCGGGCGACCAGCGCGAGCGCAACCTCGAGCTCGGCACGAGCTGGTTCCAGCACCGCGACGAGTGGGCGGCGATGCCGGCCGACGACGGTCCCGCCGAGTGGCAGAACATCGACGTGTCCGTCGACCAGAAGCGCCTGGTCCCAGACCCGAACCGATCGGCCGACGATCCCGACACCAGGGGCAAGCAGGTCGACATCGTCGTGCCGGACGAGGCGATCGATCCCGTCGAGCTGCCGCCGGTCGAGGTCAGCGACGTGGTGATCGGGGAGCAGGAGGTGTCGTTCCATGTCGACGAGGTCGGGGTCCCCGTGCTCGTCAAGGTCAGCTACTTCCCGAACTGGGCCGTCGACGGCGCCGAGGGTCCGTATCGGATCGCGCCCAACTTCATGGTCGTCATCCCGACCGAGCAGGACGTGAACCTGCACTTCGAGCGCAGCAGATCGGACATGTTCTTCTACCTCCTGACGTTCGTCGGCATCGCCATGCTGGTGGTCTTGCGGATCCGCGGCGATGCCGACTTCTCGTCGCCGGCGCCCGCCGGTGCCGCCCCGGCCGGTGCCGGGCCGCCGCTCGACGCCTCGACCGCGCCCGTCGGGGCGGAGTGGGCAGATGCCGCCGAGGGACCGCCGTACGACCCCGTGCCCGGCGATGCCGTTGATCCCGGCGGCGCCGACGGGGGACCGCCGGGCGACCCCGCGCCAGGCGATGACGTTCTGCGCGGCGGTCACGATGAGTGGCCTCCGGCGCCACGCTCGACGTCCCCCGCCGAGGAGTCGTCGGACGGCGGGCGGGCGGACCCGGTAGCGTGACACGCCGTCATGTCCGTACTCGACGAGATCGTCAAGGCCTACGACATCCGCGGCACCGTCCCGGACCAGCTCAACGCTGACGTCGCCCGGGCGCTCGGCGTGGCCTTCGCCCGTTATGCCGGTGCCGAGCAGATCCTCATCGGTCGCGACATGCGGCCGTCAGGGCCCGCGCTCGTCGCCGCGTTCACCGACGGCGTGCTCAGCCAGGGCGTCGACGTCGTCGACATCGGCCTGACGTCGTCCGATCTCGTGTACTTCGCCGCCGGCGACCGTGACCGGCCAGGCGTGATCTTCACCGCCTCGCACAACCCGGCTCAGTACAACGGCGTGAAGATGTGCCTCGAAGGCGCGCGCCCGGTCGCCACCGCCGGTCTCGGCGAGATCAAGGCGATGGCCAGCACCGTGCTCGAGGGGCACGGGCCGGCGGATGCCGTGCGGGCCGGGCGGCGCACCGAGGACGACCTGTTGCCGGCGTTCGTCGAGCACGTGCTGTCGTTCATCGACGTCGACAACGTGCGGTCCATGCGGGTCGTCGCCGACACGGCCAACGGCATGGGTGGGCTCGTCGTGCCGGCGGTGTTCGAGCGGTTGCCGATGATCGACCTCGAGGTGATGTACCCCGAGCTCGACGGCACGTTCCCGAACCACCCCGCCGACCCGCTGCAGCCGGCCAACCAGCGCGACCTGCGGGCCCGCGTCAAGTCCGGCGGGTTCGACGTCGGGCTGGCGTTCGACGGGGACGCCGACCGCGTGTTCGTCGTCGACGAGCAGGGGATCGGCCTGTCGGGCTCGACGACGACGGCGATGCTCGCCGCCGCTGTGCTGCGCGGCGCGCCAGGCGGCACCGTGTTGTACAACCTCATCTGCTCCCGGTCCGTCCCCGAGGTGATCCGCGAGAACGGCGGTGTGCCCGTGCGCACCAAGGTCGGGCACTCGTTCATCAAGCAGGTGATGGCCGACACCGGTGCGGTGTTCGGCGGTGAGCACTCGGCGCACTACTACTTCGCCCGCAACTACTGCGCCGACAGCGGCCTGATCGCCACGATGCTCGTGCTCGGCGAGCTCAGCCGGTCATCCCAGGAGCTCTCGATCGTGCGCAAGCCGTTCGAGCGCTACAGCCAGAGCGGCGAGATCAACACCCATGTCGCCGATGTCGACGCCGTGCTCGACGCCGTGCGTGCGCAGACCGCCGGTCACCCGCAGGACGACCTCGACGGCCTGTCGGTCGACTGTGGCAGCTGGTGGTTCAACCTCCGTCCGTCCAACACCGAGCCGTTGCTGCGGCTGAACCTCGAAGCCGAGACGCGCGACGAGTGCGATGCGCACGTCGCCGAGATCCTCGCGCTGATCACCAGCGTCTGAGCCGTCCGAACGAAAGCACCCCCATGACCCTCGACGAGTCGCTGCTCCAGATCCTCGCCTGTCCGCAGGACAAGGGTCCGCTGTTCTACCTCGCTGACGAGGACGCCCTGTACAACCCCCGGCTGCAGCGCGTGTACGACGTGCGCGACGGGATCCCGGTCATGCTCGTCGAGGAGTCGCGGACCGTCGACGACGACGAGCGAGCCCGCATCCAGGGCCGCATCGACGACGAGCACATCGCCCCCACGTTCGCCGCGACGTCCTGACGGCGCGGCGCCGGCAGCCGGTATCCGGCAGCCTCGGGGCGACACCCGGGTAGCATCTCCAGCCGCGACGGGCTGACCCGATCGGTGCCAGCAGGCCCCGGCCCGCGTCCCAGCATCAACCTGTCGAGGAGAACCCACGATGACGTCTACGTCTGCTCCCTCCGTCGCGGCGCGGCGCGACTTCCGCGTCGCCGATCTGTCCATGGCCCCGTTCGGGCGCAAGGAGATCCTGCTCGCCGAGCACGAGATGCCCGGTCTGCGGGCGCTGCGGGCCGAGTTCGGCGCCAGCAAGCCGTTGGCCGGCGCCCGCATCTCCGGGTCACTGCACATGACCATCCAGACCGCCGTCCTCATCGAGACGCTGGTCGAGCTCGGCGCCGAGGTGCGCTGGGCGAGCTGCAACATCTTCTCCACCCAGGACCACGCGGCCGCGGCCGTCGTCGTCGGTCCGCACGGCACCGCCGAGGACCCGCAGGGCGTGCCGGTCTACGCCTGGAAGGGCGAGACGCTCGAGGAGTACTGGTGGTGCACCGAGCAGATGATGACCTGGCCCGACGGCGATCCGGCGAACATGATCCTCGACGACGGCGGCGACGCCACGCTGCTCCTGCACAAGGGCGTCGAGTACGAGAAGGCCGGCGAGGTCCCTGATCCCACCAGCGCCTCGAACCCCGAGCTGGCGCTGGTGCTCGGGTTGCTGCAGCGATCGCTGCGCACGGACCCGTCGAAGTGGACCCGCATGGCGGCGGCGATCAAGGGCGTCACCGAGGAGACCACGACCGGTGTCAAGCGCCTGTACAAGATGCACGCCGACGGCGAGCTGCTGTTCCCGGCTATCAACGTCAACGACTCGGTCACGAAGTCGAAGTTCGACAACCTCTATGGATGCCGCCACTCGCTCGTCGACGCGCTCTGCCGGGCGACCGACGTGATGCTGGGCGGCAAGGTCGCCGTCGTGTGCGGCTACGGCGATGTCGGCAAGGGTTGCGCCCAGAGCCTGCGCGGTCAGGGCTGCCGGGTCATCGTGACCGAGATCGATCCGATCAACGCACTGCAGGCGGCGATGGAGGGCTACGAGGTGACCACGCTCGACGACGTGGTCGGCACCGCCGACGTCTTCGTCTCGGCGACCGGCAACGCCGACATCATCACGACCGAGCACATGCTGCGGATGAAGCACAACGCGATCGTCTGCAACATCGGCCACTTCGACAACGAGATCGACATGGCCGGACTGGCCCGCTCGGGAGCGACGCGCGACGAGCTGAAGCCGGGGACGGACGTGTGGCGCTTCCCCGACGGCCACCAGGTGATCGTGCTCGCCGAGGGCCGGCTCGTGAACCTCGGCTGCGCAACGGGTCACCCCAGCTTCGTGATGAGCTGCTCGTTCTCCAACCAGGTGATCGCCCAGATGGAGCTGTTCGGGAACACCGACCGCTACCCGATCGGCGTGTACGTGCTGCCCAAGCACCTCGACGAGAAGGTTGCCGAGCTGCACCTCGGCGCCCTCGGGGTCAAGCTGACGAAGCTCACCGACGAGCAGTCCGAGTACCTCGGCATCGATCCGGGCGGCCCGTACAAGCCGGCGCACTACCGCTACTGAGGCGGCCGGCGCGGGTCTCCTCCGATGATGTGGTGGGCGGTGGCCATGGCGGTCGCGGCCGCCGTCCCCGCACCACCGACGCCCACACCGACCGTCACCGCGACCGATGCCGCGACGGACGCCTTCGGCTGCGCCGAGCGCGTCTTCGACCCGTCAGGAGAGCTCGACCTGCTCGAGGTCGCACCCCGGGCCGAGGTCACGGCGTCGGTGCTCGGGGCCGACCTGCACATCCGGGCCGAGCGGTCGCTCGATGCCGGCCTCGACACCCGCATGGGCCAGCTCGTCGCGGCATGCCCGGGCTGGTCGGACGGCGCCGGCGACCTCGCACCAGACCTCGTCGTCATCCTGTACTCCAGCATCGAGCGGGAGGCTGGTGTCTACTACGGGGCCGACCAGGGCTTCCAGCTGGAGGCGCGCTGGGAGCCGGCCACGGACGCGATGATCGACCGGCTCCGCGCCGACGATCCGAGCGGAGGCGTGCTCGAGGCGATGGACGTGCTGCGCCAGCCGGTCGCGTCGCCACCGGTCGACGACGACGGCGACGGCGACGGCGACGGGGGAGGGTCGTCCGGCGGGCTTCCGGGGCTGGCCTGGTTGGGCATCGTCGGTGTGGTCGTGCTGCTCGGCTACAACGTCGTGCGCTACCTCCAGACCGGCCGGTGGGGGACGGGCGACGGCGACGACGACGGCGGCGAGTGGGGATCGTCAGCGGCGCGCCGGCGCTCGTTCGGCGGGTTCGGCGGCTCCAGCCGATCGTCACGGCGGTCGTCGAGCGCGGCGAGCCGCGGGAGCCGCGGGTCGCGGCGCTCCGGTGGCGGATCCAAGAAGTTCTGACGTCAGCGGCCGACGGCTCGCGCCAGCTCGGCCTTCGTCATCGACGAGCGACCCGGGACGTTGGCGCGCCGGGCCTCGGCGTACAGCTGCGCCTTGGTCCGGCCCCCTGCGCCCTTGTGCGAGCGCAGCCCGCCGCGCCGCCCCGAGGAGATGTCCTGGGTCGATGTCGGACTGGCCTCGCGGGCCTCACCGGCGCGGGCCCGTTCCTTGTTGACCGTGCGGGCCGCGATCTCCTCGGCGGTCGACTCGCTGTCGCCGCGCTCCATCACCCCCTCCTTGATGTGGTCGTACTGCCGTTCACGCTTGGCGCTCCAGGCCCGTGGCATGGCGGGGACCTCCTCGTTCGTCGCGCGTCCCGATCGGCGCGATGTCACCGCGGACCTACCCAGTCAGGTGTTCCCCATCACAACCGTCCGTCCGCAGCGCGCCCGGCGTCAGGACCGACCGACCTCGCCCGCTAACCGCTGGTATCCTCGGCGGCGAGTCGAGCTCATCTCGACAGTCGCTCCAGACCTCGGCGACGAGCCTGAACCGATCGTCGTCCGAGGAGTCGTCGTGTGCCGAGGCCCATCACCTGCACGTCTGCGAGCGCCGGTGCCCACCGAGCGGCGGGCATCCTCCCCAACTCCGGCTCGTGTGACTGATCCGCGGGTGGGGACCCGGATGCGAACCGTCACGTCGGCGATCTGGGCGCGCAGGGTCCCGATATCGAGACCCTACGCTCCCAGATATCAGTGCAGGTCGGGTACCAGAGCACCGACCCCGCTGGATCAGCCGTGAGCG
>JBEVOM010000131.1:0-3980 GCA_040507575.1 Ilumatobacteraceae bacterium | reverse complement strand
AGGAGGTGCTCGCCGAGCACCCCGGCGTGGCCGACGTCGGCGTGGTCGGCGTGCCCCACCCGCAGACGGGCGAAGCGGTGCGCGCCTACGTGGTGGTGGCGCCGGGAGCCACCGTCGACGCCGACGATCTGGTGGCGTTCGCCCGTGACCGCCTCGCCCGCTACAAGTGCCCGAGCTCGGTCGTGTTCGTCGACGAACTGCCGCGCAATGCCGCCGGCAAGCTCGTCCGCCGCCAGCTATCGGTGGCGCTGTGAGCCGGGCGGGGCCGCCAGAGCCCCTGCTTGTGAACGCGCTCACGAGCGGCGTACAGTGACTCCCGATGGGCGCAGCGAACGGCCGGCGGATCCCTGAAGCCACGGTCGCCCGGCTGCCCGAGTACCTCCGCCTGTTGACCGAGTCGCTCGACGCCGGCATCGCCAACGTGTCGTCCGAAGAGCTCGCCGATCTCGCCGGGGTGAACGCCGCCAAGGTGCGCAAGGATCTCAGCTACCTCGGCACGTACGGGACGCGGGGCGTCGGCTACGAGGTCGAGTACCTCATCTACCAGGTCCGTCGCGAGCTCGGCCTGACCCACGACTGGCCGGTCGTGATCGTCGGCGCCGGCAACCTCGGCCAGGCCCTCGCCGGCTACGGCGGCTTCGGGCAGCGCGGCTTCCCGGTCGCCGGCATCGTCGACATCGACGACGCCAAGGTCGATTCGGTGATCGGCGGAGTGCGGGTCCGTCGCCTCGACGACCTCGCGGCGATCGTGCGGTCCCAGCAGGTCTCGATCGGCGTCGTCGCGACGCCGGCCGGCGCCGCCCAGGAGGCGGCCGACCGACTCGTCGCCGCCGGCGTCACGAGCATCTTGAACTTCGCGCCCGTCGTCCTCACGGTGCCGCTCGGCATCAACGTCCGCAAGGTCGACCTGGCCGTCGAGCTGCAGATCCTCAGCTACTACGAGCAGCGCCGAGCGGCGGCCGCCGGCGCCGGACTGGCGGCCGTCCCGACGAGCTCCCATCGAGGCGCCAGCGCGTAGGCTGGCAGGGCCATGTCCATCGTCGTCATCGGTGTGAACCATCGCACGGGCCCCCTGTCCGTGCTGGAGCGGTTGACCATCGCTCCCGACGACATCGCCAAGGCGGTCATCGGTCTGTCGCGCCGGGACAACCTGCGCGAGGTCGCCGTGCTGAGCACGTGCAACCGCATCGAGATCTACGGCGTCGCCGAGCGCTTCCACGGGGCGTACGCGGACATCCGCGACTTCCTCTGCGAGCTCGGCGCGCTGGCGCCCGACGACCTGCACCCGCATCTGTACAGCCAGCACGACGAGGCCGCGGCCCGCCATCTCTTCGAGGTCGCGGCCGGGCTCGACTCGGCGGTGCTCGGGGAGAGCGAGATCCTCGGCCAGGTCCGGACGGCCTGGCAGGTCGCCAAGGACGAGGGTGGCGTGCGCTCCACGCTCGACCTGCTGTTCCGCCACGCGCTGCGCACCGGCAAGCGCGCCCGCACCGAGACAGCGATCGGGCGGGGCACGACGTCGATCAGCCACGCCGCCGTCGAGATGGTCGAGGAGCGGCTCGGGTCGCTGACCGGGCGGCGGGTGCTCGTCGTCGGCGCCGGCGACATGGGAGTCGGCGTCGCCACCGCCCTCCACAAGGCGGGCGCCGCTGAGATCACCGTGTGCAACCGCACGCCCGAGCGCGGCGCCGCGCTTGCCGCGCGCGTCGGCGGCCGTGCGCTCGGGCTCGATCAGGTCGGTCAGGCGCTGTCGCGCTGTGACGTCGTCGTCGCCTGCACGGCATCCGGGCAGAGCACCGTCACGCTGGAGGACGTCGAGACCAACATCGGGCCCGATCATCCGCTGCTGATCGTCGACATCGCAGTGCCCCGATCGGTCGCCCGCACCGTCGGCAAGCTCGCCGACGTCACGCTCCTCGACCTCGACGACGTCCGCGACTGGGCCGACCGGGGCGTCGAGCTGCGCTCGGCGGAGACCGACCGCGTCCGGGTGATCGTCGCCGAGGAGATCGAGCGCTTCGGCCTCGAGGTGATGGCCCGCCAGGCCGCGCCGCTCGTCGCCCAGCTCCACGAGCAGGCCGAGCAGGTCCGGGCCCGCGAAGTGTCCCGGTTCGCCGGACGGTTGTCCGACCTCGACGACACCGAACGGGAGGCCGTCGAGGCGTTGACCCGCACGATCGTGGCCAAGCTGCTGCACGGCCCGTCGGTCTGCCTGCGCCACGACGCCGGCACGCCCCAGGGCGAACGCAACGCCGCTGCGGTGCGCGACCTGTTCGACCTGCGCTGAGGCGCGTGCGACGTGAGCGATGGGGCGAGCATCCGCCTGGCGACACGCGGCAGCGCCCAGGCCCGCAGCCAGGCCCGGGCCGTCGCAGATGCGCTGGTCGCAGCCACGGGTCGCCCGGCCGAGCTGGTGATCGTCGAGACGACCGGGGACCGCCGCCAGGACGTGCCGTTGCACGTCATCGGCGGCCAGGGCGTCTTCGTCAAGGAGGTGCAGCAGGCCGTGCTCGACGGTCGGGCCGACGTCGCCGTCCACTCGGCCAAGGACCTCCCGTCGGTGTCGCCCGAGACGCTCACGATCGGGGCGTTCCTCGCCCGCCGAGACGCCGCCGATGCCCTCGTCGGGCGGTCGCTCGCCGAGCTCGGTCCCGGCGCGCCGGTGGCGACGGGGTCGGTTCGTCGTCGGGCCCAGCTTGGCGCGACGCGGCCCGACCTGACGTTCCACGAGCTGCGCGGGAACATCCTCACCCGTCTCGACAAGGTGCCGGATGGCGGCGCGATCGTGATGGCGGTCGCCGCGCTGGCCATCCTCGGGCGCAGTGAGCGGATCGCCGAACGTCTCCCCGTCGAGTCGTTCGTCCCGGCCGTCGGACAGGGGTGCGTGGCGGTCGAGGCGCGGACCGACGACCAGGCGACGGCCGAGCTGCTGGCTGTCGTGGACGACGCCGCCACCCGTCACGCCGTCGAGGTCGAGCGCAGCTTCCTGGCCGAGCTCGGTTCGGGATGCTCGCTCCCGGTCGGTGGCCACGTGACGGGCGCTCAGCTGCACGTCTTCCTGGCGGCGACCGATGCCCCGGGCGCGCTCGTGGTGCGCGACGTCGTCGAGCTCGGGCTCGACGCCGGCGACCACGACCTGGCCCGGGAGGCCGCAGTCGCCGCTCGTCGCGCCGTCGGGTGGCGATGACCGGGCTGGTCGGCCGACGCATCGCGATCACGCGACCCGACGCCGGCGACCTCGGGGCCCGACTCGGCGCGCTCGGCGCGACCGTCGTCCACGTCCCGCTCATCGAGATCGACGAACCCGCCGACGGTGGCCGGGCGCTGCGAGACGCGCTGGCCCGGCTCGACACGTTCCAGTGGCTCGTCGTCACATCGGCCAACGGGGCCCGTCGCGTCGGTGCCGCGGCCCGGCGGCACCCGTCGCTGCGTCTCGCCGCCGTCGGCCCGATCTCGGCCGCCACGCTGGCTGATGGGGCGGACCGTCCGGTCGACCTGGTGGCGACGGTCGCCCGGGCCGAGGGCCTGATCGCCGAGTTCCCGTCGGTGCCGGCGGACGTGCTCGTCGCGCAGGCCGACCGGGCTCGCCCCCTGCTCGTCGACGGCCTCGCCGCGATGGGTCATCGGGTCGAGTCGGTGGTCGCCTACCGGACGGTGTCCCGCCGTCCCGACGCGGCCGAGGCCGAGCAGCTCGCCGCCGCCGACGCCGTCGTGTTCGCCAGCGGGTCGGCCGCGCTCGGCTGGGTCGACGGTCTCGGCACGGCGGCCCCGGGTGTCGTCGTCGCCCTGGGCCCGGTGACCGCATCCGTCGCCCGCGCCGCCGGACTCGTCGTCACCCATGTCGCGACGTCCCCCGACTCCACGGCCCTGATCGACACCCTCACCGCCGCGCTGGCCCCTCTTCATCCGAGTGTCTGACGGCATCCGAGTGTCGGGGGGGGGGGCGGCCCCCCCCCCCCCCCCCGCGGACCCCCCAAACA
>JBEVOM010000107.1:0-7683 GCA_040507575.1 Ilumatobacteraceae bacterium | reverse complement strand
CGGCCGACCGTGCACCGGGACCCGGCGCCGAACTGTAGACCAGCTGCAGGACCGCCGAGCTCCCGTTCCCGGCGGCGCGATCACGCGCCCGGGTGGGCCCCCGTGGACGGCGCCGTGGATGCGCCCTCGTCGTCGACACCGCCGCCGAGCGGGGCAACGTGCGCCGCTGGCCCGGGTTGGACGACGACCCGGCGCTCGTGTTCGAGAAGATCGTGCGCCTGGCCGTCCCGGCGGACATCACGGCGACGTGGGTCGACGGCCGACAGGTCGTCGACAACCGCTGAACCTCCTGGTCAGAACCGCCGCGCCGGGTGTGACACCCCACCCGTAGTCTTGGTGGGATGGGGACTGTGGCGTGCACCACCTGCACCCACCCGGTGCCGGACGGGGCCCGCTTCTGCCCGTCGTGCGGCACCTCGGTCACGAAGTCCGACGGCGTGCTCGAAGAGCGGCGCGTGGTCACCGTGCTCTTCGCCGATCTCGTCGGGTACACGGCGCTCGCCGAGCACCTCGACCCCGAGCGCGTGAAGCGCCTCGTCGAGTCGTGCTTCGAGCGCCTCGTCGCCGACATCGACACGTTCGGCGGCCGCGTCGACAAGCTGCTCGGCGACGGCATCGTCGCCCTCTTCGGGGCGCCGGTCGCCCACGAGGACGACGCCGAGCGGGCCGTGCGCGCCGGGCTGCGGATGCACGAGACGTTGTCGCGCATCGTCGAGGACCGCGCGATCGACCCGCCGCTGCGCATGCGCGTCGGGATCAACACCGGCGAGGTGCTGGTCGGCATGCTTGCCGGATCCGATTACACCGCGATGGGCGACGTCGTGAACACGGCATCGCGGTTGCAGGCACTGGCGCCACCGGGCGGCGTCCTGGTCGGCAGCGCGACTGCGGCGCTGTGCTCGTCGGCGATCGAGCGCGACGAGTTCGGGGTCACCGCGATCCGTGGTCGCGAACAGGTCGAGCAGTCCTGGCTGATCACCGGCGCGTCGGCGGCAGGTGCCCGACCGCTGCGGGTCGACGTGCCGTTCGTCGGCCGGACCCACGAGCGCACGCTGCTCGACACCGCGGTGCAGTTCGTGCGGGGCGGGCGCAGCGGGCTCGTGTCGATCATCGGTGAGGCCGGGGCGGGCAAGACCCGTCTGGCCGACGAGGTCATCGGTCCGCTGGAGGGCGAGGCCACGATCCTGCGCACGGCGTGCGCACCGTATGGCGAGGCGAGCGTGTGGGCGCCCGTCGTCGCCGGCCTGTCGGCACTGCTGGGACTGGACCCCGACTCGGACGCCGAGAGCATCGGCGATGTCGTGCGCGGCCGCAGCCGTGAGCTGTGGGACCTCCAACCGGGCTCGGACGAGCTGCAGCGGTTCCTCGACGTCATCAGCCACCTGCTCGGTCAGCCATCGCCGCTGGACCGGCTCGACGTCGCGGGGGCTCGCGACACGCTGACGGTGACGCTCACCGACATGCTGCGCCGCCACGCCCAGACCCGCATGACCGTGCTGTGGATCGACAACCTGCAATGGGCCGACCCGGCGCTGCGCGATCAGCTCGGGGTCGTCGTGCGCTCGCTCGCCGAGCTGCCGTTCCTCCTCGTGACCGGCCAGCGTCCCGAAGGAGACTCGACGTGGCCGCCGCCGGTCGAGCGGCCGCTCGTCCTGCAGGTGCCGCTCGGTCCGCTCGATCGCGACGATGCGACCGAGCTCGTCCGGGGGATCCTCGAACGCGGCGACGGGGTCGAGGCCAGCGACCGCACCGTCGCCGGCCTCGTCGCCCGGGGCGGCGGCAACCCGCTGTTCCTCGTCGAGCTGGCCGGCCTCGCAGCGACGTGTGGCGCCGGATCCGATCTCCCCGGGTCGCTGCGGGCACTGATCGCCGCCCGTCTCGATCAGTTGCCGGCCGCCCAGCGGGCGCTCGTCGACAACGCCGCCGTGCTCGGCTCGGCCGACGCCGTCGGCGCGCTCGTCCGGTTCTCCGGGGCGATGGGGCAGGAGTTCGACATGCGGGATCTCCACGACCTCGTCGCCGGTGGGCTGCTCGAGCTGGACGGCCGCTGGTGGCGGTTCCAGAGCGCGGTCGTGCGCGAGGTCGCGTACCAGACCCTGACCAAGCGGGTGCGGGCCCAACGCCACGCCGGCGTCGCCGCGGTGCTCGCCGAACGCGGTGCGGCCGTCGACGACGTCGCCCACCACGCGGCGACGGCGGCCGAGCTGCTCGTCGAGCTGGGACCGGTCGAGAAGGTGCAGCCCTCGATCACCGAGCACGCCGTGCGGGCGCTGTTGGAGGCGGCGACAGCAGCGTGCGACACCGGCCGGTTCGCCACCGCAGCCCGCCACGCCAGCCGGGCGCTCGCCCTGCCCGTGATCGACGACGGCACGCGTCGGGCGCTGTTGCTCGTCCGCTCGGCGGCCGAGCTGGAGCGGCGCCATGTGGAGTCGGCGACGGCGGACGCGGAGGAGGCGCTGGCCAGTGCGTTGGCGGCCGGGGACCGGGCGGCCGAGGCCGAGGCCCGCCGCCGGTTCGGCTCGATCGCCCAGGCCCAGGGCGACCTGTCGACAGCCCGCGTCGAGCTCGGAGCCGCCATCGACCTGTTGCGCGAGATCGGCGACCGCCGCAAGCTGGCCGACGGGCTGCGAGCCCGTGGGTTCGCCGAGGTCTTCGGCGGTTCCCTCGACGACGCCCGCTGGTACCTCGGCGAGGCGATGGCGATCTACGACGAGATCGACGACGACCGCGGGCACGCGTGGACCCATCAGAGCCTGGCGTGGGTCGCGTTCCAGTCCGGGGACTACGCCGACGCGGAGGTTCGCCTCGTCGAGGCCGAGCGGCGCTTCCAGGACCTCGGCGACGTCAACGGGGTGTCGTGGGCCCAAGGCCTGCTGGCCTACGTCCAGTACTTCCAGCGACGCTTCGAGGAGGCCGAGCGGCTGGCCGTCGCCGTCGAGTCCGAGGCCCGCCGGCGGGCGTCGCCGTGGGCGATGCTGATGATGCAGACGCTGCTCGCCAACCTGCGCTTGTGGACCGGCCGGCTCGACGAAGCCGAGCAGTTCGCGGAGCGGGCACTGGCCGGGTTCCGCGAGATCAACGACCGCTACGGGATCATGCAGGCGTTGGCGCCGCTGAACCGGGCTCGGGTCGCGCTCGGCCGCAACGCCGAGCTGCGCCGAGGCGTCGAGGAGGCGATCTCGCTCGGCAAGGCGTTCGGCGAGCTCGGCTTGGCCCTGCAAGGTGCCGCCGGCGTCGCCATGCACCTCGGCAGCGGCGAGCAAGCCGTGGCGCTCGCCGAGCAGGTCCTCGAACGCAACCGGACGACGGGCACGTCGCTCGACGAGGCCCTCGTCCTGCAGGCGCTCGGTCGTTGCCAGCTCGGCCACGTCGACGACGCGCTGTCGACGATCGAGCAGGTGAGCATCGCCGACTTCCCGTTCGGGTTGGCCGCCCGGGCGCTGGTGCGGGCGATCGGCGGGGACGTCGGGGCGGCGGTCGAGGACGCCTCGGCGGTCGAGTTGGTGCGGGGGGCCAGCTACCTCGACCTGGCGCTGGCCCGGCTGGCCGGCGTCGTCGCGGCGAGCCGGCTCGGCGACACCGCGTCGGCGCAGGACTGGCTGGAGCGCTTCGACGTCCTCGCCGGCTCCGTCGGCGATGTCGTCCTCGTGGGGCTGGCCGACGTGCTGCACGGCCGCAGTGGCGACGGCTCCGGCGCGGCGTCCCTGTCGGCCGGCTGGCGCCGCGTGATCGACGCCGTCGTCGTCGGTTGACGTCCCTGCCGGCCGCGGCACGACGCGCGGGGGTGCGCGATCCGGCGGGACCTCCCGCCTATCGTCTCGGCGTGCTCAGGGCGACTGCTGCCCCCCAGGCCGCTGCTCGGGACTTCGGCTACCAGCCGGCCCTCGACGGTGTGCGGGCGGTCGCCGTCACCCTCGTGCTGCTGTTCCACCAGGGCTGGCTGCAGGGCGGGTACGTCGGCGTGTCGGTCTTCTTCACGCTGTCGGGCTACCTCATCACCTCACTGGCCCTCGACGAGCACGAGCGCACCGGTGCGTTCGACGTCCCGGCCTTCTTCGGCCGCCGCATCCGTCGGCTCCTGCCGGCCAGCCTGGCCTGCCTCGTCGGCATCGTCGTTCTTGCCGTGCTCGGCCTGTTCGACGGTGTGGAGCACCTCCGTCGCGACCTCTTCGGGGCCCTCTTCCAGGTCTCCAACTGGGTGGCGCTGGGGAGCGGCCAGTCCTACGCCGACCTCGTCGGCGGCCCCGGAGCCCACTCTCCGGTCGAGCACTACTGGTCCCTGGCGATCGAGGAGCAGTTCTACTGGGTCTGGCCCGTCGTGATGGTCGCGGTGTTGCGCCGCGCCCACCGGCGGCGGGTCGCCATCGTCGGTGTGATGACGTTGGGGGCCGCTGTCGCCGCGCCGCTGATCGCGGCGATCTGGGGTGGTGACGCGGCGTACTGGGCGACGCCGGCGCGGCTCGGGGAGATCCTCGTCGGCGCCCTGCTGGCGATCGCGCTGCACGGCCGTCGCCGTGACCTCCGGATGCCGTCGTCGGTCAGGTGGCTCGCCGTCCTGGGCGGCGGCGTCATCGTGTGGGCGGCGACCACGTGGCCCAGCGGGTCAGGTCCCGCGTACCGCGGCTGGTTGCCGGTCTTCGCGCTCGCGTCGGCCGCCGTGGTCCTCGGCCTGCAGGTGGGCTCGCCCATGCGCGTGGTGTTGGCGCGCCCGCCACTCGTGGCGCTCGGGGCGATCAGCTACGGCGTGTACCTCATCCACTGGCCGGTCTACGTCGTGCTCGATGTCCGCCGCACCGGGCTGGGACCCGGACCGCTCTTCGTGCTGCGCATCGTCGTCACCCTCGGTCTCGCGATCGCGCTGTACCGGTCGGTCGAACAGCCGATCCGCAGGGGGCACGTGCGGGCGGCCCACCGCGGTCCCGCCGCGCTCGCCGCGTGCGCCGGAACTGCGCTGATCATCTGTGCCGTACCGGTCGACACCACGCCGTACTGGATGCGCGGTGACGACGCCACGTCGGGTGCCGGCACGCTGGCCAGCGTGGACTCGGTCGGTGAGCTGCGGGCGCTGGCACCGGCGAGCATCGCGCCGGGCGCCACCACGACGGTGACAGCGACCGTTCCGACCACGACCGGCGCGCCGGCGACGACCGTGGCGCCCACGACCGTGCAGACGACCGTGGCGCCCACGACCGTCGCGCCGCCGAGCACGTCGGTCGTGCCGGTCGTACCGCCGCTGCCGACGGGGCTGACCCGCCCGGTCCGCATCCTCGTCGTCGGCGACTCGACCGGCTGGGCGACGGGTGACGGCATGAAGGTGTGGGCGAACGGCCATTCCGACGTCGCCCGTGTCGGCGTCACCGCCGGGATGGGCACCGGGTTCCTCCGTGAAGGCACCGTCGTCGCCGACTCCGACGACACGTTCAAGGACTTCGGCGTGGAGTTCCGCGAGGAGCGCGTGCCCCAGGCAGTGCAGGACCTCGATCCCGACGTCGTGGTCGGCATGGTGACGCTGCGCGACCTCGACGCCCGCCTCTGGGACGACGCCGAGGGTCCACTCGTGCCCACCGACGACCGCTTCGTGGCTCACCTGGTCGAGGACTACGACATCGCCACCAACCAGTTCCTCCAGGCCGGTGCCAGCGACGTGCTCTGGGTGCTCGGCCCGCCGCCCGACGTTCCGCCAGGGGCCGAGGCCGTGGACCTCCTCGACCCGGTGCGCTACCAGCGCTACGCCGAGGCGATGTTCGAGGTCGCTGCCCGCCACCCCGGCCAGGCCGCCGTCGTCGACATGCGGACCTGGATGGCGGCCCAGCCCGACCCACCGACGCGCCCCGACGGGTTGCACTTCGACGACGTCGGGGCCCTCGACGTGGCTGAGCGGTTCCTCGGTCCGATCGCGGTGAACGCAGCCCTGACATGAGCGCCGCCGGCGACGGGCCGTCCCGGGCTGCCACCGGGCTCGTGATCGGACGCTTCGACCCGCCTCACCTCGGTCACTCGTTCCTGATCGAGCAGGCCGCGGCGCGCTGCGACCAGCTCGCCGTGTACGTCAACAGCAGCACGGTCCGCGACGCCGCACCCGGCGACCTGCGCGCAGCGTGGCTGGCCGACCTCCACCCGGGTGTCCGCGTGATCGAGGTCGTCCACGATCTACCGACCGATTGGGGCGACGAGGGCCTGTGGTTGCGGTGGATCGAGCTGTTCCAGCGGCACTGGCCGTTCGCGACCGGCCCGGATCTCGTGTGCTCCAGCGACCCCTACGTCGCGGAGCTGGCTCGGCGCTTGGGCGCCGAGCCGGTGGTCGTCGATGCTGACCGGGTCAACGTCCCGATCAGCGCGACGAGGATCCGAGACGACCCCGCCGCGCACCTGGCGATGCTGGCCCCGCCGGTGCGGGCCTGGGTCGAGCAGCACTGGGTCGACGGTCGCTGAGGCGACCGCCGAACCCCAGCGCGGTCGGACGGATCAGAGGTTGGGCTGCTTGGTGACCCGGAGGTAGGGCCGCTGTGCGTCCCAACCGTTCGGGAACAGGGCCTTGGCGTCCTCGTCGGAGACGGCCGGGACGATGATGACGTCCTCACCCTGCTGCCAGTTGGCCGGCGTCGCCACCTTGTAGTCGGCGGTCAGCTGGAGGGAGTCGATGACCCGCAGGATCTCGTCGAAGTTGCGGCCCGTCGACGCCGGGTACGTGATCGTCAGCTTGACCTTCTTGTCCGGGCCGATGACGAACACCGAGCGCACCGTCGTCGTGTCGCTGGCCGCCGGGTGGATCATGTCGTAGAGGTCGGCGACCTTCTTGTCGGGGTCACCGATCATCGGGAAGTTGACCTTCGTCCCCTGGGTGTCCTCGATGTCCGCCGCCCACTTCTCGTGGTTCTCGTTCGTGTCGACGGAGAGGCCGATGACCTTCACGTTGCGCTTGTCGAACTCGGGCTTGATCTTGGCGACGTAGCCGAGCTCGGTCGTGCACACCGGCGTGAAGTCCTTCGGGTGGCTGAACAGCACTCCCCACGAATCGCCGAGCCACTCGTGGAAGTTCACGGTGCCCTCAGTGGTGTCGGCGGTGAAGTCGGGGGCGGTGTCCCCGAGTCGAACGGCCATGCTCGCTCCTTGGTGCAGTCGTACGGTGATGGTCGACCGTCCAGCGTAGCGAGAAAGACGACTGCTTCGGTCAAGAATGGGCGCGATGGTCGCGGCAGGCGTCGTGACGACAGGCTCAGCGGTAACGGGCGCCGGTCCGTTGCCGGACCAGCGCCCGCCCGCCAGTTGCCGACTGTATCGCGAAGGCCGACGACGTACCCTTGGCCCATGAGCATCAAGGTCGACATCGCGGAGCTGGCCGCGACGATCAGCCAGTACGACGTCGCCTACCTGGTCACGGTGTCCGACGACGGTCGAGCCCACGTGCTGTCGGTGTGGCCGGAGGTCGGCCCCGGCGGCATCGTCGTCGACGGGTGCGGCCGCCACTCGCAGGCCAACGCCGTTGCGCACCCGGATGTGACACTCGTGTTCCCACCTCGCGAGCCGTCCGGCTACAGCCTCCTCGTGGACGGTTCGGCCGGCGTCGACGGCAGCACGATCACCGTCGTCGCGGCGAAGGCCATCCTGCACCGCCCCGCCGCCGGGCCCGACGGGCGTCGTGTGGGCAGCGACTGTGTCGACGTGCCGGTCGACGCCGCGACG
>JBEVOM010000018.1:0-24622 GCA_040507575.1 Ilumatobacteraceae bacterium | reverse complement strand
AGTTTTCGTCCACCTGGGTCAACAGTTGGGGGGTTTCAACCGGCGATCGTCCGGACGCGGGGGATGACCTCGCGGGCGAACGCGGCGAGTGATGCCGGGGTGGCGCGGTCCCAGAACGGCAGGATGAACAGCTCGACGCCGCGCGACGCGAAGCCGGCCAGCTCCTCGGCGACCTCGTCGGGATCGCCGAACGTGTGCCCGCCCCAGAAGCCGAAGCGCCGCAGCAGCACCCGCTCGACGTCGTCGCGCTCGGCCGGGTCGAGGACCAGTCCGATCGGGCGCTGCAGCGAGATCCGGACGCGGTCGCCGGCGGCCGGGCGCAGTTCGTCGAGCTGGTGGCCGCCGTACGACGGGACGTTCCACCAGTCGGCGTGAGCGCGCACGATGGGGAGCGTCAGCTGCGGCCCGACGCCGCCGACGTGGATCGGGATCCGTCCGTTCACCGGTCGGGGCAGGGCCTTGGCGTCGTGCAGCTGGAAGTACGTCCCTTCGTAGCTGACGTTCTCGCCGGTGAACAGCAGCTCGAGGATCTCCAACGTCTCGACGAGCTTGGCGGCGCGCACCTTCGGCGGGTCGTCGGGCACCCCGAAGCGGGCGAACTCCTCGGCGAACGATCCCCAGCCGATCCCCAGCTCGAGACGCCCACCGCTGATCACGTCGAACGACGCGGCGATCTTGGCCAAGAGCGCGGGTGGACGGAACTGGTTGCACAGCGTCAGGAACCCGAAGCGAATGGTCGACGTCCGAGCGGCCAGCGCAGTCGCCAGCGTGAACGGCTCGAACGTGGCGACGTCGGCGGCCCGTGGGGCCTCGAGGTGGTCCATGAACCACACGGAGTGGAACCCGGCCGCTTCGGCGGCGATGACACGCTCCTCGATCTGCTCGAACGACAGCTGGAACTGCGGGATGTAGACCGCGAACTCGATCTCGCCGCGCCGTTCACTCATGGGTCGGGTCGGGGCCGTCGATGGCCGAGATCACCGACAGCGGCGGGACGTTCGTGAACCCGGCACCGGGCCAGTTGAACCACCCGGAGGACGCGAACGCGCCGCCGTCGGGGTGCATCGACGTGCCGGTGACGTACGTCGACAGATCCGAGGCGAGGAACAGCGCGCAGTTGCCGACGTCCTCGTACCGGCCCCGGCGGCCCATCGGGATGGCGATCGTCGTGCGCCGCTCGTCGAGCACGCCCTCGCCCCACGGGCTCGCATCGCCACGACCCTCGGCGGCGGCGACGATGCCCTCGGTGGGCACCATGTCGGCGGCGATCGTGTTGACCCGGATCCCCTCGGGTGCCAGCTCGACGGCGAGGCTGCGGCCCCAGTTCTCGACGCCCGCCTTCATGCCGGCGTACACGGCGAAGTTCGGGGCGGCGCGATGGGCCTCGATCGACGTCAGGTTGATGATGCTGCCGCCGCGCCCACCGGCCCGCATGCGGGCGATCGCCATCTGGGTCGGGCGCAGCAACCAGGTGAAGTTGGTGCGGATCAGCGCGTCCCATCCCCGCCGGTTGGACTCGGCGAAGGGCTGGCGGAACGTCCCGCCGACGACGTTGACGAGCACGTCGAGTCGTCCGTGCGCTTCCTCGGCCAGCGCGAACACGCGGTCGATGACCGCGTCGTCGCGGACGTCGCCGACGGTCGAGACGACCGATGCGCCGATCGACTCGGCGTGGGCGACCGCATCGGCGAGCAGCGCCTCGTCGCGGTCGGCGAGCGCCAGCCCGACCCCGGCGGCACCGAGGTCGTCGGCGATCGCCCGGCCGAGCCCGCCGCCTCCGCCGAGGATGATCGCCGCCTTGCCGGCGAGGCCGGCACGTTCGTCGAGGAAGCCGCTCACGGGACCAGCACCGCCCGCGGCCCAGGCGCCCACGAACCGGACATCGTCGCATCGGTCCAGGAGAGCCGAGACGCGAACAACCACCGCCCTTCGTGCGGCACCAGCACGTCGAGGTACCGGCCCCAGTGGTCGAGGCCGCGCTGCGTGTGCACCGCGTAGTACGACGTCGCCTCGGCCCGCTCGGGAGTGATCGAGTGGATGAGGACGCTCGACACGTGGTGGCGGGCGAACTGGGCGAGCGAACCCTGCTCTGCGGCGAGCTGGCGCCGGCGGGTGCGGTTCGCCGTCAGCTGGTCGAAGATCTCGCTGCGACCCTGCAGCCGGATCGAGTCCTTGACCTCGAGGACACCGTCGGGCATGAACTGCATGACCAGCTCGTCGACGCGGTCCTGGTCTCCGGCGTGGTTGTAGCGGGCGATCGTGTCGCGCACAGATTCCCGCACGACGAGCTCCCAGAACTCCATCTTGTGTCCCCTTCCGCATCCTCGGTGTCCGCGACTGCGGCCGTGGGGATCGTACGGAAGGCTCGGATGACACCTCGATGCGGACGATGCCTTATCGTCCCTGCCTCGTACCCCGGCACCGCGATGCGCCCGCCGGACGTGGATGACGAGAGGTCGAGGGTCACCGATGAGCGAAGAGGTCCTGTACGCGACGCCCGACGAGCTGGCGCTGGCCCGGGCCGAGCTGCGCCAGCGGTGGTACGACGACGGGTACTACGGCCACGGCACGATGTCCGACTTCATGCGCCAGGGCGCCGAGCGCCACCCCGACGTCGAGCTGATCTTCCACAGCGAGCAGCGCCCGGACCGGGCCACGCTCGGCGAGATGTGGGAGCGGGCCAACCTCGTGGCCGGCAACCTGCAGGCGCTCGGCCTGCAGCGCGGCGACGTCGTCGCCATCCAGACGCCGAGCTGGTTGGAGGGCGTGCTGATGTTCGAGGCCGCCATGCTGTGCGGCGCCATCGTCGTGCCGGTGATCCACATCTACGGGCCGGCCGAGGTCGGCTTCATCCTGCGCCAGTCGAAGGCGAAGGTGCTCGTCGTCCCGGACCGATGGGGGAAGATCGATTTCATCGAGCGCCTCGCCGCGCTGGAGGACGTGCCCGACCTCGAGCAGACGATCGTGATCGGCGACCGCATCCCGCCCGGCGCGCTGGCGTGGGACGACCTCGCCGTCGATCGCGGCAACGCGTTCGTGCCGCCAGCGCTCGAGGAGGACGACGTCTGCCTGCTCGTCTACACCTCTGGCACGACAGCGGATCCGAAGGGTGTGCAGCACACCCACAACACGCTCGGGCACGAGTGCCGTACGAGGCTGTTCGACACGTTGGAGACGACCGGGATGGGGATGTTCCCGTTCGGCCACATCGCCGGCGCGCTGACCATCGGGCGGATGTTCATCCACGGCATCAAGATGATCCTGGTCGACCGCTGGGAGCCGCACGCCGCCGCCGCGCTCGTCGAGGAGCACGGCGTCGAGTCGTCGGCCGGCACGCCCTACCACCTGCAGACGCTCATCGACGCGGCGGAGGCCGACGGTCGCGACATCACCAGCCTGCGGCGCATGGGCACCGGAGCGGCCGCCGTCCCGCCGACCCTGATCGAGCGCTACGACGCCCTCGGCATCCGGGTCGTGCGCCAGTACGGCTCGAGCGAGCACCCGGTCGTCACCAGCTCGTCGGAGAGTGACTCGCTGGTGCACCGTTCGCAGACCGACGGCCACCCGAGCAACGGCAACGAGATCCGCATCGTGGACGACGACGGCAACGACGTCCCGGCCGGGGACGACGGCGAGGTGGCGTTGCGTGGACCTGAGCAGTTCATCGGCTACCGCGACCCGGCCCTCGACGCCACGTCCTACCTCCCCGGCGCCTGGTTCCTCAGCGGCGACGTCGGCAACCTCGATCCCGACGGGTACTTGACGATCACCGACCGCAAGAAGGATGTCATCATCCGCGGCGGCGAGAACATCGCGTCGAAGGAGGTCGAGGACGTGTTGTCGCGGCACCCCGATGTGGTCGAGGTCGCCGTCGTCGCCATGCCCGACGAGCGGATGGGCGAGGTGGTGTGCGCCTTCGCCATCCTGCGACCGGGGTCGGCTCTGGACCTGTCGGCCCTGGTCGACCACTTCCGGGCCGCCGGCGTCGCCAAGCAGAAGACGCCCGAGCGCCTGGTGGTCGTCGACGAGCTGCCCAGGACGCCGTCGGGCAAGGTCAAGAAGTTCGAGCTCCGCCAGCAGCTCCGGCAGGAGGCCAAGGCGGCGCGAGCCGGCCGCTGACAGCCTCGGAAACGGTGCTCGGTTCGACACAATTTCCGATGACTCTTTACAAAGAGTTGAACGAACGTATCATGTGACCGGAAGCACAGGGGCACGGGGGCTCATGCGGTCGGGACCGCGCGGCGACGTGGCCGCGCCCGGCGGGATTGGCTCCGTTCGACATCAGGGGGAAACACATGTCCAGGATGAACCGCCGACCAGTCGGTCGGCTGGTCGTCGTACCGCTCGTCGCGCTCGGCCTCGTGGCCGCGGCGTGCGGTGGTGACGACGACGACGATGCGGCACCGGCCGACACGGCCACCGAGGAGACGACGGGCGGCGACGCCGGCCCGACGACCACGGGCGGGGCCGCGACGACGCCGTCCGACACGGCGACCGACGAGACCACGGCGGCGACCGAGGAGACCTCGGGGGACGAGGCCCCCCGTGAGAGCACGGGCACGATCAAGGTCGGGATGTTCCTCGACCTGATCGGTGGCACGACGTTCGACCCCGCGCTGTCGGTGACGATCTCCGACGAGATCTACCTGCGTCACATCTACGGGACCCTTCTCAAGCGGTTCCCCGACGGGAGCTACGAGCCCTGGATGGCCGAGTCCTACGAGGTCGTCGATCCGCAAACGGTGCGCGTCACCCTGCGCGACGGGGTCGAGTTCTCCGACGGCGCCCCCTACGACGCCGACGCGGTGCGGGCCGGCATGCTGCGGACGAAGAACGAGGCGTCGGAGGAGGCGGCTCGAGGGCAGCAGAACCTGTTCAAGACGAACCTCGAGGACATCGTCGTCGTCGATCCGCTGACCGTCGAGTTCAAGCTCAACGCCCCGGTCGCCGGTCAGTTCCTGGCCGTCCTGTCCGGCCGTGAGTCGATGGTGCCGTCGCCGACGGCCGACCCTGCCGCGCTCGCCACGAGCCCGGTCGGGGCCGGACCGTTCGTGCTCGACACGTTCGTGCCCGAGCAGCAGATCTTCATGAACAAGAACGAGACGTACTTCGGTGACGACTACACGTTCGGTCGGCTCGAGCTGTACCAGACGCCGCCGGGGACGCAGCGCACCAACGCGCTCCTGTCGGGCACCGTCGACGTCATCGAGGACGTCGACGTCACGAGCCTTTCGGCATTCGACGACGGGCCCTACGACACCCGCCAGGAGACGTCCGAGTTCGGGTACCGGGTGCTCCAGCCGTGCCCGACGAAGCCACCGCTCGACAACGTCGACGTGCGCCGGGCGATCAGCATGGCGATCGATCGGGAGAAGATCGTGGAGCTCACCAACGGGGGGGTGGGCGAGCCGGCCTCCGACCTGTGGCCGTCGGACCACCCGTACTACAACCCCGACCTCGGCGACATCTGGGGCTACCACCCCGAGGAGGCCAAGGAGCTGATGGATTCGACGGGCGTCGGCAACATCACGGTCGAGTCGTACGTCCCGATCAACTACCCGTGGGAGCAGATGAACGAGGTCATCCGCACCGACCTGGCGGAGATCGGCGTCGACTACGTGTCGGTTCCGAGCCAGAACGTCCTGGCCGACTTCGTCGAGGCGCAGAAGCCCGGCTTCCTGCTGGTGCCCGGCTCCCGCGTCGGCGTGGACAAGTACCTGCGCTACTACGCCGACGACGCGGCCCAGAACATCTGCAAGGGCGACTACAACGCGACGATCGTCGAACCGGCGAACGCCATCGCCGGCCTCGACCCGTCGGACCCGGCCGTCGCGGCCGGGTTCCGTGAGATCGATCAGTACATCGCCGACAACGTGCTGCTCACGCCGCTGATCTTCGACGAGGATCTGTTCGCCTGGAACACGGATCGCCTCGGCGGCGAGCTCCAGGTCGCCGGCAACTCGTACACCTGGGATCTCTCGGGGATGTACGTCAACGAGTGACATGTCGGTGACCAGCTGATCCCCACGTCGTCGGACGAACTGCGTCCGGCACACCTGTCCACGAGGGACGGGCGGCAACGACGCCGTCCGTCCCTCTTGGCGTCGCGCGGCCCATTGGAGCCGATCCAGGCCAATTTGGACAAATAGTTCAACGAACGTACTCTTCAACGGTCATCGACGGTGACGTCGGACACGTCTGGGATGGACGAATCCCGCTGGCGCCCGACAACCCCCCCGTCACTTCGGTATCAGAAGGGGAGACCATGTCCAGAACGACACGGCGGCCGCTCGGCCGCTTCGTCCTCGTGCCGTTGGCGGCGCTGGGGCTCGTCGGCGCCGCCTGCGGTGGCGACGACGACGACGCCGCAACCACCGACGCACCGTCGAGCGAGCCGGGCGCGACCGGCGACACCGCGACGAGCGAGCCGGCCACGAGCGACACCGCGACTGACGACACCGCAGCGAGTGACACCACAGGAGAGGGTTCGGCGCCCGTCGACACGGACAGCGGTGGAGGTGCCGAGCACCCGGCCGAGGGGACGATCCGCTACGGGATGTTCCTCGACCTCATCGGCGGGACGACGTTCGATCCCGCGAAGTCGGTCACGATCAGCGACGAGCGCTACCTCAAGTACATCTACGGCACGTTGC
Organism: Ilumatobacteraceae bacterium; assembly: GCA_040507575.1. Classification (GTDB taxonomy): domain Bacteria; phylum Actinomycetota; class Acidimicrobiia; order Acidimicrobiales; family Ilumatobacteraceae; genus JALZMG01. The sequence goes on along the minus strand of JBEVOM010000018.1, from coordinate 17,969 downwards.
TCAACCGGCAGCCCAACGGCGACTACGAGCCGTGGATGGCCGAGAGCTACGAGGTCACCGACCCCGACACCGTGCGCGTGACGCTCCCTGAGGGCGTCACGTTCTCGGACGGGACGCCGTACGACGCGGAGGCCGTCCGGGCCGGCATGCTACGCACCAAGAACGAGGCCACCGAGGAGGCAGCTCGCGGCCAGCAGGGCCTGTTCAAGGAGAACCTCGCCGACATCGTCGTCGTGGACCCGCTCACCGTCGACTTCGAGCTGAACGCCCCGGTCGCCGGCCAGTTCCTGGCCGTGCTGTCCGGCCGCGAGTCGATGGTGCCGTCACCAACGGCCGATCCGGCGTCGCTGGCATCGGCGCCGGTCGGGGCCGGTCCGTTCGTGCTCGACGAGTTCGTGCCCGAGCAGTCCATCTTCCTCGACCACAGTGACACGTACTTCGGTGACGACTTCCGCTTCGGTCGCCTGGAGATCGTCAACACGCCGCCCGGTGTGCAGCGGGCCAACGCCCTCCTCTCCGGTGAGATGGATCTCGTGGAGGAGTTCGAGAGCGATGGGCTCCCGTCGATCGAAGGCGGACCGTACGACTACGTCGAGGCGTTGGGCGAGCAGGACTACATCGTGCTGCAGCCGTGCCCGACGAAGCCGCCGCTCGACGACGTCAACGTCCGTCGCGCGATCAGCCTGGCCATCGACCGTCAGAAGATCGTCGACCTGGCCGAGGCCGGCATCGGCGAGCCAGCGCTCGACCTGTGGCCGTCCGATCACCCCTACTTCAACGACGAGCTCGGCGACACCTGGGCCTACGACCCGGAGGAGGCCCAGCGGTTGATGGACGAGTCCGGCGTCGGGGAGATCTCGGTGGACGCCTACTACCCCCAGAACTACGCGTGGGACCAGATGAACGAGGTCATCCGGGCCGACCTGGAGAAGATCGGTGTCACCTACACGGCGAACCCCGATCCCGACGTGCTCGGCGGCTTCGTCACCAACCAGGAGCCGGGCTTCTTGCAGGTCCCGGGCTCACGCATCGGCATCGACAAGTACTTCCGCTACTTCGCCGATGACGCCGCCCAGAACATCTGCAAGCAGGACTACAACGCGACGATCATCGACCCGCTGAAGGCGGTCGCCGGGCTCGACCCGTCGGAGCCGGAGGTGGTCGCGGCGTTCCAGGCGGCCGACAAGTACATCGCCGACAACGTGCTGGCGATCCCGCTGATCTACGCCCCCGACATGTACGCCTGGAGCACCGACACCATCGGTGGGACGGTCGACATCGTCGGGAACTCGTACCACGTCGACCTGTCCGACGCATTCGTCAACTGAGGTCGATCGTCATGGCACCGCGGACCGCCGGGCGGCCGCCGGTCCGCGGTGCCGCGCAATTGAGAGATGAATGTCAATGATTGATACCGTTCGCCTGGGAGGGCGAACGGCTGGGGGCAGCTGCGCCGCGCTGGGCAGCTTCGTTCCCCACGACCACCTGATGGAGGCGTCAACATGATCGGCTTGGTGGTGCGGCGGTTGGCCGCCATGATCCCCCTGCTGCTGTTCGTCTCGTTCGTCGTGTTCAGCCTCATCACGCTCGTGCCCGGCGACCCGGCCACGACGCTGGCCGGCGGCACGGACGCCGATTTCGCGGACATCGAGGCCATCCGCGAGGAGATGAACCTCAACGACCCGTTCCTCGTGCAGTACGCCAAGTGGCTCGGCGGCGCCGTGCAAGGCGACTTCGGCGAGTCGTTGCTCAGCGGGCGTCCGGTGTACGGCGAGGTCAAACGGGCGATCCCGCCGACGCTCGGGCTCGTCGCCGCCACGCTCATCCTGGTCATCCCCGTCGGTCTCCTGCTCGGGCTCATCAGCGGTCTGCGGCCGGGCAGCGTGCGCGACAAGAGCGTCTTGACGTTCACGAGTGCGGGCATCGCCATGCCGTCGTTCTGGGTCGCGCTCCTCCTCGTCTCGTTCTTCGCCGTGCGGTTGAAATGGTTGCCACCGTTCGGGTACGAGCCCTTCGTCGACTCTCCCACCGAGTGGGCGAAGCGGATGATCATGCCGGCCATCGCCCTGAGCGCGTCGGCGATCGCCGTGGTGTCCCGTCAGCTGCGGGGCGGGTTGGCCGACGTCATGACCGCCCCGTACATCCGCACGGCCTGGGCCAAGGGCGGCAGTGGTCATCAGGTGATCGCCGGGCACGCGCTCAAGAACGCGGCAATGCCTGCCGTCACCGTGCTCGGCCTCCAGACGGCGGTCCTCCTCGGCGGCAGCATCATCATCGAGCAGATCTTCACGATCCCCGGACTGGGGACGTACCTGCTGCGGGCGATCAACCAGCAGGACCTGCCGTCGATCCAAGCCGTGGCGCTGCTCTACGTCGTCATCAACGTGATGATCAACCTGATCGTGGACATCGCCTACGGCTTCCTCAACCCGAAGGTGCGTGCAGCGTGAACGGGGTGCAGCCATGAGCACAGAGCAGTTCGGGGTCACGGACCACATCGAGGTGGCGGTCGCCGACGAGGTGCCGGACACGGCCGACGGCAACGGCGCCGACGGCGGCCGCTCCGCGTCGACGGGGACGGGGGTCGCGGAGCATCGGCGCGGTCCGATCGCCCTGGCGACGCGGCGCCTCCTGCGCAACCCGCTGGCACTGGTCGCGCTCGGCTTCCTCTTCGCCGTCATCGTCGTCGGCGTCCTGGCGCCGCTGATCGCGCCGTACGACCCGAACGAGCAGCTCACGGGCCCGCCCTTCCTCGGCCCGTTCTCGGACGGTCACCTGCTCGGGACCGACGACCTGGGGCGCGACATCTTCAGCCGGATCCTCTACGGCGCCCGTCTCAGCATCCTCGTGAGCACGGCCACGGTCGCCATCGCGCTGATCATCGCGGTGCCGATCGGCCTCAGTGCCGGCTACCACGGAGGCCGCATCGAGTACGGGATCATGCGGGTCACCGACGCGATGATGAGCTTCCCGGGCCTCGTGCTCGCCATCTCGCTCGTCGCCGTGCTCGGCCCGAGCCTCAAGAACACGATGATCGCGATCGCCGTCGTGCTGATCCCCGGCTTCACCCGCCTCGTGCGGGGCCAGGCGCTGGCGATCCGCGAGGAGTCGTTCATCGAGGCGTCGAAATCGATCGGCAGCCCGACGAAACGGATCATCTTCCGGCGTGTGTTCCCGAACCTTCTGTCGCCGCTGGTCGTGCAGGTGTCGATCGCCCTCGGCATCGTGCTGCTCGCCGAGGCGTCGTTGAGCTTCCTCGGCCTCGGCGCCCGACCGCCCGAGATCAGCTGGGGCGCGATGTTGCGCCAGGCCTCCGAGGTCATCCTGGTGCACCCCGGGCAGATGTACGCCCCGGGCCTGGCGATCGCCCTCACGGTGCTGGCGTTCAACACGCTCGGCGACGGCATCCTCGACGCGCTCACCGGCGGCTCCGGCGCGCGCGGTCGGCGCGGTCGGCGCCGTGGTCTGACGTTCGTCGAGCGGAAGATGGCGCCCGAGACGTCCGTCGCAGCACCGGTCGACGACGCCGTGTCGAACCTCGAGCCGGCGCCCATCGAGCGGCACGAGTCCGAGGCCGCCCCGTCGCCCATGACCATGGTGACGCTCGAGCGCAACGGTGAAGCCGCCCGCGCCGCCGCCGAGCTCCCACCGACGGATGCGCTGCTCGCGGTGGACGGGCTGACCGTGCAGTTCTCGACCGCCCGCGGCTGGGCGACGGTCGTCGACAACGTGTCGTTCCAGATCCGCAAGGGCGAGACGCTCGGACTGGTCGGCGAGAGCGGATCGGGCAAGACGGTGACGTCGCTGTCGGTGATGCGGTTGCTCCCGTCGCCGCCGTCGCGCATCACGGCTGGGTCGGTCCGCTTCGACGGCCGCGACCTGCTCACGTTGCCGATCCGCGAGATGACCAAGCTCCGCGGGTCGCGCATCGCCATGGTGTTCCAGGACCCGATGTCGAGCCTCAACCCGGCGCTCACCATCCAGCACCAGATCGGGCAGGTCGTGCGCTGGCACGACGGCGGCGGCAAGAAGCACGCGGCCACGCGGGCCAACGAGGTGCTCGAGATGGTCGGCATCCCGAAGCGCCGGGCGACGTCCTATCCGCACGAGCTGTCGGGCGGCCAGCGCCAGCGGGCAATGATCGCGATGGCCCTCGTGTGCCGGCCGAGCCTGTTGATCGCCGATGAGCCGACCACCGCGCTCGACGTCACCATCCAGGCCCAGGTGCTCGAGCTCATGCACGAGCTGCGCAAGGAGCTGGAGATGGCGATCCTGTTCGTCACCCACGACCTCGGCGTCGTCGCCGACATCTGCGACCGCGTGGCCGTGATGTACGCCGGTCAGATCGTCGAGACGGCGCCGGTGCGCGAGCTGTTCCACCATCCCAAGCACCCCTATACCGAGGGTCTCCTGCGAGCCATGCCCCAGAAGGCCGAGCCGCGCAGCGAGCTGTACGTGATCCCCGGCCAGGTGCCGCAGTTCCACGAGTTCGGCACGGGCTGCCGCCTCGCGCCGCGCTGCGAGTACGCCCAGGACCGCTGCCGGACCACGCCGATCCGACTCGAGCGCGTCGACCCCGTCCACCTTGCCCGGTGCATCCGCTGGGACGAGCTCGACCTCGAGGCGAAGATCTGATGACCACCAGCACCACCACCGATCCGACCCGGACCGCGCCGCCCGGCCCGCTGCTCGAGCTCACGAACGTGTCGAAGCTGTTCCCGGTGCGCGAAGGCATCCTGCGGCGCGTTCGCGCCCACGTCCACGCGGTGAGCGATGTCAGCTTGACGCTGGCTCGCGGCGAGACGCTCGGGCTGGTCGGCGAGTCCGGCTCGGGCAAGTCGACGCTCGGCCGGTTGGCCTTGCGCCTCCTCGAGCCGACGTCGGGTCGGATCGACTACCTGGGTCAGGACATCACCAACCTGAAGCGGGGCAGCCTGCGGTCGGTGCGACGCAACGCCCAGATGGTGTTCCAGGATCCGTACTCGTCGTTCGATCCGTTGTCGCCGCTGGCCAGCAGCGTCGCCGAGCCGCTCGCCGTGCACGGTGAAGGTGGCGGGTCGGCCCGGCGCGCCCGGTTGGAGGAGCTGACGCGGCTCGTCGGACTCGGCCCGCAGCACCTCGACCGCTACCCGAGCGAGCTGTCCGGCGGCCAGCTGCAACGCATGGCCGTCGCCCGTGCACTGGCGATCGAGCCGAGCTTCATCGTGCTCGACGAGCCGGTGTCGTCGCTCGACGTGTCGACCCAGGCTCAGGTGATCAACCTCCTCGAGAAGTTGCAGCACGAGCTCGGTGTCGCCTACCTGCTGATCGCCCACAACCCGGCGCTCGTGCGCCATGCCAGCGACCGCATCGCCGTGATGTACCTCGGCGAGATCGTCGAGGTCGGCTCGGCCGAGGCGGTCTACACGACGCCGAAGCACCCGTACACCCATGCGCTGCTGTCGGCGGTCACGGTGCCCGACCCCGACCTGCAACGGACCCGGCGCCGCATCGTGCTGCAGGGCGACGTGCCGAACCCGGCCGATCCGCCGGCCGGCTGCCGGTTCCACACCCGCTGCCCGTACGTCATGGACGTCTGCCGCAGCGAGGTGCCGCCCAACTTCGTCGCGGCGGACGGCACCAGCGTGCGCTGCCACCTGCACACGTCGGGACCGGTGCTGGACGGCGCCCCGGTCGCCGACCTGCTGGCCACGTCGGGAGCGGCGACGTCCTACGAGGGCTCGCCGAGCTGACCCGGCTGTCTCCATGGCGTGAGACGAGGAATCGAACCACTTTTCGACGTCGTGCCGCGACCGCCGCTGCACCGCGCCTGACCAGGGGAACGTGCTCGTTGCGAGACGACCGTCAGCATTGCCCTCTCTTGAAAAGCAGAGTGGCGTTCTGATATCGTGAGCCGACCACATGAACCCTTGGGGGGAACGCAATGGCTGAATCGGGAATCTCCCTCGACTGGCTGGTGTCCGTGGACGACCACGTGCTCGAGCCGCCGAACGTCTGGCAGGATCGCATCCCGGCGCGGTACAAGGACATGGCACCGAAGCTCGTGCAGGACGGCGCCGAGGAGTACTGGACGTACGAGGGCAAGAAGGTCCCCACCACCGGCCTGAGCGCGGTGGCCGGCAAGTCGAAGGACGAGTTCAGCCCCGAGCCGGTCACGTACGCCAACATGCGTCCGGGCTGCTACGACTCGAAGGCGCGTCTCGCGGACATGGACCGCGCTGGGATCATCGCCTCGCTGTGCTTCCCGTCGTTCCCCCGCTTCTGCGGCCAGATCTTCTGGGAGGCCCAGGACAAGGACCTCGCCCTGCTGTGCGTCAAGGCGTACAACGACTGGATGATCGAGGAGTGGTGCGGCGCGGCAACGGACCGCTTCATCCCTCTGACCCTCATCCCGTTCTGGGACACCGACCTGTGCGTGGCCGAGCTCGAACGGTGCGCCGCCATGGGCTCGCACGCGTTCGCGTTCTCGGAGAACCCCGAGCCGCTCGGGCTGCCGACGGTGCACGACAAGAACGGCTACTGGGATCCGGTGATGGCGGCCGCCAACGACCTCGAGATGGTCGTGTGCATGCACGTCGGGTCGAGCTCGACGATGCCGAAGATCTCGTCGGACTCGCCGTTCATGGCCAACCTGGCCTGGGGCGCCAACCGGACGTCGGGTGCCATGTTGACGTGGCTGTTCAGCCCGTACTTCCAGCGCCACGACAACCTGAAGATCGCGCTCTCCGAAGGCGAGATCGGGTGGATCCCGTTCTTCCTCGAGCGGGCCGAGCAGGTGTACGACAAGCAGCGCCACTGGGTGGAGAAGGGTGTGATGTTCGGTGACCACGCCGGCAACAGCGGGGCCTCGCTCGAGAAGCTCGACCTGCGTCAGCTGTACCGCGACCACGTGTTCGGCTGCTTCATCGACGACGTCGCCGGCCTCAGCAACCTCGACGTCATCGGCGAGGACAACGTGATGATCGAGACCGACTACCCGCACTCGGACTCGACGTGGCCGGACTCGATCAAGCTGGCCCAGGAGCGTCTGGCCCACCTCGACCCTGCGGTCCAGTACAAGATCCTCCGCGGCAACGCCGAGCGTCTGTTCCACTTCCAGGCTGCCTCCGGCAACTGACGTGTCAGGAGACGAGCCCGAGTTCGTCTTCTCGAAGGGACGGGATCTCGACGAGATCGCGGCCGCGCTGCCAGGGGTGATCGGGCGCTTCGTCGATGGGGCGTCCGACATCCGCGTCGGATCTCTGACGCTCCCTGTCGGCGCCGGCCGCTCCAACGAGACCATCCTGTTCGAGGCGACGTGGACGCGACGCGGCCGACCCGAGACGGGTGAGTGGGTGCTGCGCATCGCGCCGGACGTGATCCAGCTGTTCTTGGACCCGGACGTCCGCATGCAGTTCGACCTGCTGCAGGCGCTCCACGAGCACGGCTCGGTCAAGGTGCCGCGGATGCTGCTGTTCGAGGAGGACGCCACCCTGTTCGGTCAGCCGTTCTTCATCATGGAGCGGATCCGCGGCCGGGTCCCGGTCAGCAGCCCCGTCTACAGCACGGCGGGCTGGTTGTACGATGCCGCACCGGCCGATCGGCGCATCGTCTGGGACACCGCGATCGACCAGCTCGTGCGGATCCACAACGTGCCGCTCGACGCGGTGCCCTGCCTGCCGGCGATCCCGGACGGTGTCGCGGACGGCCTCGACGCCCAACTGGAGTACTGGAGGCGGTCGATGACGTTCTCGGCGATGGGCCCCGCCCCCGACCTGTTCCACGTGATCGCCGACTGGCTCGACGCCAACCGTCCGACGACGCACGTCGACGGCCTGTCGTGGGGCGATTCGCGGATCGGCAACATGATGTTCGGCGACGACTTCCGCCTGCGCGCCGTGCTCGACTGGGAGCAGGCGTCGCGCGCCGGGGGGCTGCGCGACCTCGGGTGGTGGTTGTTCTTCGACGACTTCCACAGCACCGACCAGGGTGTCGCCCGACTCGACGGGCTCGGGACCAGGAAGGAGACGATCGACTACTGGCAGGAGCACGTCGGTCGCCCGGCCACCGACCTGACGTGGTACGAGGTCTTCGCCGGGTTCTCGGTGGTCCAGCTCTGGTTGCGCAACCACCTGCTGCTCGGCATGGATGCCGAGCAGGCGATGACGACGAACGGGTTCGTGCCGCGGACGCTCGAGCTGATGGGCATGTCGGCTCAGGCCGGCGGGGTGCCGCGATGACCGTGCAGTCGAGCGGGTCCGGCACCGCACCCATCGACCTCGACGTCCTGCTCTCGCCCGAGTGGCTCGCCGCGCACATCCCGGGCGAGGCCGACAGCGCCATCACCGGGGTCTCGGTCGTCGAGAAGCTGAAGACGGTCGCCACCAAGGTCCGATTCCGCATCGACCACGCCGACGGCGCGGCCCGCCACCTGTGCGTCAAGGGCTACTTCGAGGATCCTGGCCGCCTCTCGCCCGGCACGGGGCGCACCGAGGCCAACTTCTACGTGCACCTGGCACCGTCGCTGTCGATCACGATCCCCCATGCGGTCTACGCCGCTTTCGACGCGGCCGTGCCGCACAGCGTCATCGTGATGGACGACCTCGTCGCCGCCGGGTCGGTGTTCTTCTCGGCGCTCAGCCCGTTCAGCGTCGAGCAGTCGGCTGCGACGCTCGACGAGATGGCCCGCTTCCACGCCGGCCACTGGGGCGACACGGCAGCCATCGGCGCGATGCCATGGCTGTATGGCGACGCCGTGAAGCTCGGGACGCCGTTCGGGCTCGACGAGCACCAAGGCCTGCTCGACGACCCTCGCACGGACGGCCTCCCGGCGGCTCTGCGCGACGCAGCGGCGGTGCGTCGTTCCTATGCGCAGTTCCTCGCCGCTGCCGGCCGCGAGGTGCCGTGCCTCGTGCACGCCGACGCCCACGTCGGCAACCTCTACCGGACGCCCGATGACGGCATCGGCATCATCGACTGGCAGCTCGTGCAGTCCAGCTGGTGGGCACTCGACGTCGCCTACCACGTCGGGGCCGCGCTCCCGACGGACGACCGCGAGAAGTCCGAACGCGACCTCGTCGCCCACTACGTGGAGTGCCTGAGACGGTACGGCGTGACCGATGCGCCCGACGCCGAGGCGGCGTGGCGGGGCTATCGCATGGGCCTGGCCTACGGCTACTTCCTGTGGTCGATCACCCGTCGGGTCGACCCGCCGATCACCATCGAGTACACGCAACGTCTCGGCAAGGCCGTGACCGACCACGGTTCGTTCGAGCTCCTGGAGGCATCCTGATGAACATCGCCACCGATCCCGACGGACCGACCGAGGCGGAGCGGTTCGCCGAGCTGTACGACGTCGAGAAGCACGCCGTCGGCAACGACGGGATCCTCGTCGAGGATCCGTACCCGGACTTCGCCCGGCTCCGCGAGGAGGCCCCGGTCCACGAGGGCAAGGTGTCCGACCTCCTCGGGGCACCGATCAACCCGTCGATGCGGCCAGACGTGCCGCACTACTCGCTGTTCTCGTTCGAGGCCTGCAACACCGCGCTGCGTGAGAACGAGACGTTCTCCTCGGCGTACTACGTGGGCCAGGGCACGAAGATGTTCGGTCGCGGCATCCTCGAGATGGTGGGCGATGAGCACCGCCGCTACCGCGCCCTGGTACAGGGCGCGTTCACCCCGAGCCGGGCGTCGTGGTGGATCGACAAGTGGATCGCCGCGCTGGTCGACGAAGCGGTCAGCGGTTTCGAGGACCGTGGCCGGGCCGAGCTGAACTCCGAGCTCTGCGCCCGCATCCCCATCCAGACGATCACCGGAAGCTTCGGCCTGAACCGCCAGGAAGCCCTCGACTACCGCGAGCGGATGAACGGCGGGGCGGGGGGCGACGACGGCGGTGCCGCGTTCGGCGCCGCGCTGCTGCAGCGGGTGATCGACGCCCGCCGCCAACAGCCCGAGGACGACGTCATCACGATGCTCGTCGAGAGCGAGCTCGACGAGAACGGCGTCCGTCACCTGCTGACCGACGAGGAGATCCTCGGGTTCGCCCGCCTCATCGTCGTCGCCGGCTCGGGCACGACGTGGCGTCAGCTCGGGATCCTGCTCACCGTCCTCCTCCGCCAGCCCGAGCTGATCGACGCCATGCGCGACGATCGCACGCTCGTGCGCCGGGCGATCGAAGAGGTGATGCGCTGGGAGTGCACCGACCCGATCTTCCGACGGCTCGTCACCAAGGATGTCGAGCTGTGCGGCACGAAGATCCCGGCCGGTTCGGTGGTCGAGGTCAACCTCGGCGCCGCCAACCGCGATCCCGAGCGTTGGGACGATCCTGACCGCTTCGACCCGTCCCGCCCGCCGAAGGCCCACCTCGGTTTCGCCGGAGGACCGCACATCTGTCTCGGCATGCACGTCGCCCGGGCCGAGATGCAGGTGGCCTTGAACGCCGTGCTCGATCGGCTGCCCGGTCTGCGCTTCGACGACGCGGCGGCCCCGACGCGCATCGTCGGGCTCGAGCACCGCGGCCCGACCCGGCTCGACGTGGTGTTCTCGTGAGCGCCGGGGAGCGTCTCGTGCCCGTCGTCGACCGGGCCATCTGCTCGGGCGCCGGCATGTGCGCGGTCTATGCGCCGGGAACGTTCGAGCTCGACGGCGAAGCACGCGCCACCATCATCGACCCGCAAGGGGACGGGCCAGACGACATCGCGGCCGCCGTCGAGGCGTGCCCGACCGGCGCGCTGCGGCTGGTGCCGGTGGCAACGACACAGGAGGAGTTGTGATGAGGTTCGCGGACAGTTCGGTCATCGTCACGGGCGCCGGCTCCGGCGTCGGCCGGGCCGCGGCGCGGCGCTTCGCCGAGGAGGGAGCGCGGGTGACGTGCGTCGACCTCCGCAAGGCGTGGGCCCTCGACACCGTCGAGCAGATCTCGGCCGACGGCGGAACCGCCCAGGCCGTCGAGTGCGACGTCTCCGACGAGTCCTCGGTGGAGGCGGCGATCGCCAGCACCGTCGCTGCCTACGGCCGGCTCGACGTGATGATCAACAACGTCGGGATCTCGACGCCACGCAATGGCATGAAGCTCGAGGACCACACGACCGAGGACTTCGACAAGCTGGTTGCCGTCAACTTCAGGGGCGTGTTCAACGGCATGAAGCACGCCATCATCAGGTTCAAGCAGCAGGGTGACGGTGGTGCGATCGTCAGCACCGGGTCAGCCGCTGGTCTCGTCGGCTGGGGCGGCGCGGTGTACGGCGCCACGAAGGGCGCCATCCACCAGCTCACGCGCACCGCCGCCATCGAGGGCGCTCCGTTCAAGATCCGGGTCAACGCGATCTGCCCCGGCGCCATGCCGGGCACCAGCTTCCTGACGACCGATCCGCAGCACGGCGACGCCGGCGTGCCCGACGACGTCGCGGCCGCGGTCAGCCAGGTCCACCCGCTGGGCGACGCCATCACCGCCGGGGACTGCGCCGAGGCGCTGTTGTTCCTGTCCTCGCCCGGAGCCGCCAACATCACCGGTGTGTGCCTCCCCGTCGACGGCGGGTACGTCGCCCGATGAGCGAGCCCGGGTACGTGAAGCCCGACGTGTCGTTGCTCGGCGACGAGCACATCCGGCGCTACGAGGAGACCAACGGCGCCGTCGGCCACGAGTGGAACGGCACGACGTGCCTCATCCTCACCACCACCGGCCGGCGCAGCGGCGAGCCCCGCAAGTCGGCGTTGATCTACGGCCGCGACGGCGACGACGTGATGGTCGTGGCGTCGAAGGGCGGCGCCGACGAGCACCCGCTCTGGTACCGCAACCTGCTGGCCGACCCGAACGTCACCGTGCAGATCCTCGACCGGACGTACCGGGCCCGTGCCCGAACGGCAGCCGCCGAGGAGAAGCCCCGCCGCTGGAGGATCATGACCGAGACCTGGCCGAACTACGACGTCTACGTGACGCGCACCGATCGGGACATCCCGCTCGTCGTGCTCGAGCCTGTGGCGGATGAGGCATGAGCGAGGAGGCCGGGTCGCACGAGCCGCGGCGGGGTGATCAGTTGGCTGGTGTGCGTGTGGTGGAGCTGGCGCAGTGGGTGTTCGTGCCGTTGTGTGGTGCGGTGCTGGCTGATTGGGGTGCGGAGGTGGTGAAGGTCGAGCATCCGAAGGGTGGTGACTCGTACCGGGGGTTGGTGAGTCAGGGGATCGGTCAGATGACGGGTGGTGTGAACCATTCGGTCGAACTGGCGAACCGGGGCAAGCAGAGCGTGGGTGTGGACATCACGACGGTTGAGGGTCGTGGGGTGGTGCATCAGATGGTTGCTGAGGCTGATGTGTTCTTGACGAACTTCCGGCCGGGTGCGTTGGAGCGTCTCGGGTTCGGGGCTGAGGAGTTGCGGGCGATCAAGCCTGATCTGGTGTATGCGCGTGGTCACGGGTATGGGGTCCGGGGTCCGGATCGTGATGCGCCGGGTTATGACGCCACGGCGTATTGGGCGCGTGGTGGGATGGCGCATGTGTTGTCGCCGGAGGGTGACGGGTTCCCGATCGGTCAGCGGGGTGCGTTCGGTGATCGGGCTGGGGCGATGAACTTGGCGTTCGGGATCGCGGCGGCGTTGGTGAAGAAAGCGCGGACGGGTGAGGGTTCGGTCGTGGATGTGTCGTTGTTGGGCACGGCGATGTGGCAGTTGGCGTCTGATGTGATGTCGGCGATCCAGGGTCAGGCGCCGCGGGCGCGTACGGATCGTCTGGGGATGTTGAACCCGTTGGTGAACATGTTCCGGACGTCGGATGATCGTCACATCCAGTTGGTGTTCTTGCAGCCTGATCGGTACTGGGTGCCGTTCTGTGAGTTGGTCGAGCGGCCGGATCTAGCTGCTGATCCGCGTTTCGCGGACATCACGGTGCGGGCCGAGCATCGCGCCGAGTGTGTTGCGGAGCTGGACGCGATCTTCGCCGAGCGGACGTATGCCGAGTGGTGTGCGTTGTTGTCGACCCTCGATGCGCCGTGGTCGCCGATCCAGGCGGTCGAGGAGTTGTTGACCGACAGTCAGGTCGTCGCCAACGGGTATGTCGGTCCGGTCGATCACGACTCTGGGGCGTTCGTCGCGCCGGCTGGTCCGGTGCAGTTCGACGAGCATCCGCCGTTGTTGGGGCGGGCGCCCGAGGTCGGTGAGCACACCGAGCAGGTGCTGCTCGAGATGGGCCTCGACTGGGAGGACATCGCCCGCCTGAAGAAGGACGGCGTCATCACATAACCGCGCCGTCGACCGCACTCACACCAGTCACTCCGCTCACATCAGTCACTCTCAACCGCCCGCTCCGGGCATCCACCACAGGGGGAACCACCACATGACCACTGTTCGACGCGGTTTGCGCCGCTACATCGCAGCCGGGCTCGGCGTTTCGCTCGTGTTGACGCTCGCCGCCTGCGGCGACGACGACGACGACGCCGGCTCCACCACGCCGGCCGGCTCGGAAGCGCCGGCTGACACCGCCGCGGTCACGACACCGGGATCGGACGCCACGACGGCTCCGGAGACCGAGGCCACGGACGGCACCGACACCACCGACGGCGGGGTCACCACCGACGCCCCCGCGGCGCCCGAGGACATGGACCCCGACGGCGTGCTGCGGATCGGCACCGGTCTCGACATCATCGGCGGCACCACGTTCGACCCGACGCTGTCGCAGATCATCAGCAGCGAGGAATGGATGAAGCAGGTCTACGGCACGTTGCTGCGGCGGTTGCAGGACGGCAGCTACGAACCGTGGATGGCCGAGTCGGTCGAGACCATCGACGAGACCACCGTCACGGTGCACCTCCGCGATGGTGTCGTGTTCAGCGACGGCGCGCCATATGACGCCGACGCGGTGAAGGCCAGCATGCTGCGCACGATGAACGAGTCCACGGACACGGCGAAGGCCGGTCAGAACGGCCTGTTCCGCTCGATCGGGGAGATCACGGTGGAGAGCCCGACGCAGCTCACGTTCCATCTGAACACACCGTTCGCCGGTGACTTCTACCAGGTCCTCGCCGGGCGCGAGTCGATGATCGTCTCGCCGACGGCCGACCCGACCCAGCTCGGTGAGCACCCCGTCGGCGCCGGACCGTTCCTGCTGACCGAGTACTCGGAGATGCAGCACCTCGTGATGGAGAAGAGCCCGACGTACTGGGATGCCGACAACGTCCACGTCGCCGGGCTCGAGTTCATCCAGACGCCGGCCGGTGCACCGCGGTCCAACGCGCTGCTGTCCGGTGCCGTCGACGTGATCTATGCGCCGTCGACGCCCGACTTGGCCCAGTTCGAGGCGGCCCCGTACGACTCGGAGTCGATCATCCGTGACTTCGGCTACATCTTCTTCGACCCGTGCTCGACGAAGCCGCCATTCGACGACCCGAACGTCCGCCACGCCATGCAGATCGGTTTCGACCGCGAGGCGATGAACGAGCTCTTCTTGCAGGGCCGGGGCGAGGTCGCCCTGGGGTTCTGGCCGACCGACAACCCGAAGTTCAACCCGGAGGTCGAGGAGTACGTCACGTACGACCCCGAGGCTGCGAAGCAGCTGATCGAGGACGCCGGCATCGCCGGGACGACAGTCGACGTCTACTACCCGAGCACCCTGGGCTACGACCAGCTGGCCGAGATCATCCGGTCGCAGGCCGAGGCGATGGGGCTGAACTTCAACATGGTCCCGTCGGCCGACGTCGTGGCCGAGTTCATCGAGCCCCAGAAGCCCGGTCTGCTGCTGATCCCCGGCTCGCGGACGGGAACCGACAAGTACCTGCGGATCTTCGGTGAGGGCCAGGTCCAGAACCTGTGCGGGGCCAGCCGGCCCGAGATGCTCGAGATCGTGAACCCGATCGGCGCCGTGGCGCCCGACTCCGAGGAGTCGATCGAGCTCAACCACGCGGTCGAGCTGGAGATCGCCAAGAACGGCTGGATGCTGCCGCTGATCTACAGCCCGACGAACTTCGCCTGGAACACCGATGTCGTCGGCGGCGAGATGAAGTTCGGCGGTCAACAGCTGATGTACGACCTCACGGACGTGTACGTCAAGAACTGATGCTCGCCGACGCCGGTACCGACGGACGGGGGACCGCTCGCATCGAGCGGTTCATCGTGGTCGGTGCCGGCGCCGTCGGCGCCACCATCGGGGCCCGGTTGTTCGAGCACGGCCATGACGTCGTGCTCGTCGCCCGCGGTGCCCACCTCGAAGCGATGCGCCGGGACGGGCTGTGCTTCCGTGATCCGGACCGCAGCCGATGCCTGGCCGTCCCCGTCGCCGGGGCGGCCGGCGAGGTCCGCTGGCGGGATGGCGACGTGGCCGTGCTGGCGACGAAGGGCCAGGATGCGGTGGCGGCAATGGACGACGTGCGCGCGGCGGCCGGGCCGGCCGTCCCGGTCGTGTGCGCGCAGAACGGAGTGGACAACGAGCGCCAGGCGCTGCGCCGGTTCGCCGGCGTGTACGGGATGTGCGTGCTGCTCCCGGCGACGCACGTCGAGCCGGGCGTCGTCGAGGCGCCGTCGCTGCCGATCGTCGGCGTCCTCGACGTCGGGCGCTACCCGCGCGGGTCCGACGCCATCATCGAGGATGTCGCCGCGGCGCTGGACGGCAGCGGGTTCCGGTCGGCGGCCGACCCGGACATCATGCGGTGGAAGTACCAGAAGCTGCTGCTGAACATCGCAACGGCGGTCCGGGCGATCTGCGACGTGAAACAACACGCGGCCGACGAGGACGCCGCCCGGCGGGCGCTCGAGGACGGCATCGCGGCCGAAGCGCGGGCGTGCTTCGCGGCGGCCCGGATCGGACTCCCGACGCCCGACGAGGTGGCCGCTCGCTGGACCGGCGCGCTCACCCACCGCCCGATCCCGGGACGCGAAGGCAAGGCCGGTGGCTCGTCGTGGCAGAGCCTGACCCGAGGCCTCGGGTCGATCGAGGCCGATCACCTCAACGGCGAGATCGTGCTGCTGGGCCGGCTGCACGGCGTGCCGACGCCGCTCAACGCCGGCCTGGCTGTCGTGGCTGCTGAAGTCGCCCGCCGGCGCGAGCGACCGGGCACGATGCGACCGAGCGAGCTGGCCGCCCGCATCGGGTCTGTGGCCGCGACGGTGCCAAGCTGGCCACCGTGAAGATCGTGACGGCGGCCGAGCTGGCGACGCTCTCGGCCGACACGCCGGCCGAGCCGGGTCAGCTCCTGGCCCACTGGATCGAGGGGCCGCACACCGCCGACCGTCTCGACGTCGGCGTCGTCACGCTGAGCCCTGGTGGGCTCACGCCGCCGCACAGCCACGACGGTGGCCAGGTGATGGTCGTCACGGCGGGGCGCGGGTTCGTGGAGTGCGCCGGCCAGCGCCACCTGATCGGGCCGGGCGACGTCGTCGTGTGCCCGCCCGGGGAGGTGCACGTGCACGGCGCCCTCGCCGACGAACCGCTGTCGCACCTCACGGTGTCGACGCGCGGCTACGTGTTCCCGGACGGTCTGCCGGCCCAGTAGCGCCCGTCGTGCCCATGCAGCGCACATGGCGTTCTCACGAGGGCGCCATCACCGTCGGGGGCATGAAGACTCGCACGCTCCTCGCCGCCGGCGCCCTCGCCGGCGTGGCCACCATCGCGTCCGTTGCCGCCGCCACGCCGGCCGGCGCCGCCCGCTTCCGCCCTGTCATCGAGATGGGCAGCACGACCGCCGGGTTCGCCGTCGTCGACGGTGCCGCGATCGTGACCGGCGAGATGGACGGCCGGCCCTACCGGGGCACCTACACCGCGACGCTCACGGCCGACGACGGGTCGCTCCCCGCACCCGGCGACTGCGAGCCGGCGACGGCGGTGTTCCACCTCGACGCCCGCGTCGGCCGCTACCTCGACGTCACCGCCACCGGGGATGTCTGCGGCGAGTTCGTCCAGCTGCCGTACATCACGACGCATGCGTTCGTGGGTCGGTACGACGTCACGGGTTCGACGAAGCAGAACGTGCTGGGGACCGATGGCTGGTTCGAGATCCGCCTCGGCGACGACGGGTCGGCCAGCACGTTCCTCGTCGATACCTGATGGGCGACGCGGTTACTCGAACACGACCGTGACGAAATCGCCGCGGCTGTCGTCAGCGAGGTGCTCGACGATCTGGCCACGGCGAACGACCTCGGGTTGGGCCGAGGTGACTTCGATGATGTCGCCCATCTTCGCGTCGGGTACGAGCTCGACCGGGACGAACATCCGGGTGGCATCTTCACGGACATCGAGCTCGATCGACCACCTCGTCATGCTGGTGGCTTCCCACGCGGCGGCCGGGCGCAAACCACGACCGCGACGGGCCGCTCCGTTGGAAGGATGGCGTCATGGATCGCCACGAGCTGCACGCCTCGCAAGCACCGCTGAAGGACCGCTACCGGGCCGACCCCGCTGCGGCGGTGGTGACGTTGCAGGCCCGCGGCCGGCTCGGCGAGGGCGTCACGTGCTCGGTCGAGACCGGTCGGCGCGTCGCCGAGGCCGGGCTGCACCCGGCGAGCGGGGGCGACGGGACGTCGCTGTGCTCCGGCGACATGCTCCTCGAGGCGCTCGTAGCCTGTGCCGGCGTCACGCTGCGGGCCGTCTCGACGTCGACCGGCATCGCCGTGCGGGGCGGGACGGTCGTCGCTGAGGGTGACCTCGACTTCCGTGGCACGCTCGCCGTCGCTCCGGACGCGCCTGTCGGGCTGCGCGACATCCGACTGCGATTCGCGCTCGAGTCCGATGCACCGGCGGCCGACCTCGACACGCTGGTCCGCCTCACCGAGCGCTATTGCGTCGTGCTCCAGACCCTGCTGGTCACGCCGACCGTCGAGGTCTCCCGCAGCGTGGCGTGACAGCGGGCGCGCTCGCCGCGCCCGGTCGTGACCGCCGCGTCCGATCGGCCCGGGGGCTCAGTGGGCGAGCTCGGCGCAGATCTCGTCGGAGTGCTCGCCGAGGGCAGGGCTCGGGCCGGGGACGGGTGACATCACGCCGCCGAAGCGGATCGGCGGGCGCGGCTCGCGCAG
>JBEVOM010000015.1:0-7897 GCA_040507575.1 Ilumatobacteraceae bacterium | reverse complement strand
CCTGCGGGTGGCGGTCGGCACGCTGCCGATCTGAGCGCGCAGGGTCCCGATATCGAGACCCTGCGCGCCCCGATATCGGCGCCGAGCCGGATTTCCCCTGCAGATCCGCGGACTCCTGCCGATGACCACCGTGGTGAAGACCACGATGCACCTCCACCGGCACGTGCCGCCACCGGTCCGATCGCCCGACCGCCCGTCGGCGAGCGCGCGGTCTCGAGCGGCCACGATCCGGATCGGGGTGCTGCTCAGCCTGTTCGCTGCCGTCGCCGCCGTCCTGGTCCGGGTCCTCACCGACCTGCCTGCTGCGGCGATCCTCGTCCCGGTCGTGATCATCGGGTTCACGTTGAGCTGGTTCGCGGCCGGGCGTGCTCCGAACGGCCCCGCGAACCGACGCAACGGGCCGGCCAGGTGACCACCGACCGAACCGAGGTGCTACAACGGCGGCCATGAAGGTCCGCATCGGCGTCGGTCTCGGGACCCGGACACGGCTCCAGGGTCCGGAGTACGGCCACGTCGTCGACACCATCGAACGGCTCAGCTTCGACAGCCTGTGGCTCTCCGAGCGGATCAGCGGCGAGACACCGGACCCCGTCGTCGCCATGTCGTACGCCGCCGGGCGCACGGCGAACCTGAAGTTCGGCATGAGCGTGATGGTGCTCCCCGGTCGCAACCCGGTCGTGCTGGCCAAGGAGCTGGCCACCCTCGCCGTCATGTCCGGAGGTCGGCTGCTACCGGCGTTCGGTCTCGGCATCGCCGACTCCGTCGAGCACCAGGCGTTCGGCGTCGAGCGCGGAGAACGGGCGGCGTGGTTCGACGAGGCGCTCGTCGTGATGCGCAAGTGCTGGTTCGACGAGGTCGTCGACCACGATGGAGAGCGGTTCCACTACCACGGCCTGAAGGTCCGCCCGCAGCCGACCCGGCTCGACGTCTGGCTCGGCGGCATCGCCCCGTCCGAGCTGCGGCGCGTCGGGCGGATGGCCGACGGGTGGCTCCCGTCCTTCATCACACCGGGTGACGCAGCGTCCGGGCGAGCGACCATCGAACACACCGCCGCCGAGCACGGCCGGCTGATCGAGGACGACCACTACGGCGTCTTGATCCCCTACACGCTCGACGCCGTGCCCGACGTGCTCGTCGCCCAGCTCGCCAAGCGGCGGCCGGATCTCGACGACCCGCGCGCACTCGTGCCGGTCGGGTGGGATGCCGTCATCGACACGATCAAGCGGTTCGTCGACGTCGGCACGACGAAGTTCGTCGTCCTGCCTGTCAGCGAGCCACCCGACGGCGCCTCGTGGGACGAGCACCTGGGCGACGCCGCCGCCGCCCTCCTCCCCCACGAGACCTGAAGATCTCCCCAACTGTTGACCCCCCCGGACGAAAACTGTCCGCTGGGGTCAACAGTTGACGAAATCGGACACTCAGTGGGTGTCGGCGGCGAGGACGGCCATCGCCGCGTTGCGGCCCGGGATGGCCGACACCCCCCCGCCGCGACGGGCCCCGGCGCCGCACACCCAGACGTTCGCGTCCGCCGTCTCGACCCCCCACCGCCCGACATCGGCCTCGCGCTCGGCGAACGGCCACTGCAGGTCGCGGTGGAAGATGTGGCCGCCTGGCATCCCGAGGCGGTCCTCGATCTCGAGCGGTCCCACCACCTCGATGCACTCCGGCGCCAGCAGGCACGATTCGATCGGCTCGTCGAGCACGCTGTCGAGCGAGGCCAGGATCGACGATCGAGCCTGCGCCAGCGCGCCCGTCGGATCGGCGCGGAACAGCCTGGCCGGCATGTGCAACGCGAACAGCGTGAGCGTCTGCACGCCGGCGGCCCGCAGCGCGTCGTCGAGGATCGTCGGGTCGGTCAACGAGTGGCAGTACACCTCGCACGGCGCGACCGTGGGCACGATGCCTGAAGCGGCCTGGCGATGAGCCCGGGCCAGCTGCTCGTAGCCCTCGTTGACGTGGAACGTGCCGGCGAACGCACGGTGCGGCGAGACGCCCCGGTCGCGCAGCCGGGGCAGGTGCGACAGCAGCATGTTGATCTTGACCTGGGCGCCCTCGGGCCACTCGTCACGCGATCCGGCGGCGCCGGTCGTGAGGCGCGTCAACACGGCCGGCGCGACGCCGGCGAGCACGTGGCGAGCCCGCACCGTGTCGCCGTCGACGAGCGTGACCGTGGCCTCGCGACCGTCTGTCGTGATGGCGGTCACGTCGGCGTCGGTCACCAGCTCGGCGCCCCGCTGTCGCGCGGCTGCCGCGAGCTGCGCCGACACGGTCCCCATCCCGCCGATCGGCACATCCCAGTCCCCCGTCCCGCGGCCGATCACGTGGTACAGGAAGCACCGGTTGGCCGCCAGGTCGTGGGCCGAGGTGAACGTGCCGATGAGTGCGTCGGTCAGCACGATCCCGCGTGCCACATCGGTGCGCAGCTCGCGCTCGAGCAGCTCGCCGATCGGCCGCTCGACGAAGTCGGTCCACGCGCCGTCGTCGCCGACGTGGCGCCGCAGGTCGTCGCGCGACCGGAGCGGCTCGATCATCGTCGGGAACACCCGCTCGGCGAAGGCGGCCGTGCGGGCGTACAGCTCGTCCCACGCGTCGGCGTCGACGCCCAGCGCCGCCCGCGTCCCTGCCCGGTCGGCCCGATCGACGAGGATGCCGCCCTCGCCGACAGGGGTGTACGACGACACGGTCCGCCGACCGAGGGTGACGTCGAGACCGAGCTCGTCGACGATCTGCTCGGGCAGGAGGCTGACGAGGTAGGCGTACTGCGAGAGGCGGGCGCCGTGGCTCGGGAACAGCCGCTCGGAGCGCGCCGCGCCGCCCAGCGCCGCTGACCGCTCGAGCACCACGACGGCCCGCCCGGCGCCCGCCAGGTACGCCGCCGCGGCCAACGCGTTGTGACCACCCCCGACCACGACGACGTCGTAACGATCACCGCTCGGTCCGGCCACGGCCCGGACCGTACTGCGACGTCGTCGACGTCGACCGGTCGCCGGGACGAGCGTCAGGCGTGCGCCTGGACGGTGTCGCCGAGGTAGGCGGATTCGAGACGCTCGGGCTGCGCCCGCAGCTCCTCGGCCGAGCCCGACAGCGTGATCGTCCCGTGCACGAGCACCATCGCCCGGTCGGCGATCTCCAGCGCCAGGCGCACGTGCTGTTCGACGAGCACGACCGCGGCGCCCGAGTCGTCGGCGATGTTGCGGACGATCGGCATCAGCTGCTCGACGATGATCGGCGCCAGACCCATGCTCATCTCGTCGATGAGCAACACCTTGGGGCCCTGGACGAGGGCTCGGGCGACGGCCAGCTGCTGCTGCTCACCGCCCGACAGCATCCCGGTCTTGATCTTCGCCCGGGTGCGCAGCGCCGGGAAGTAGTCGAGCACGGTGTCGATGCCGGGTCCACCCGGGCTTGCCGCGACGTCGAGGTTCTCGGTCGTCGTGAGCTGGGTGAAGAGCGCCCGCGTGTCGGGCACGAGCACGACACCGGCCTTGTTGGCGGCGCGCGCCGAGCCGCCCTTGAGCGGTGCACCGTCGAGCTCCATCGAGCCGCCGAGCAGTGGGATGAGGCCGGCGAGCGTCAGCATGATCGTCGTCTTGCCGGCACCGTTCGGTCCCAGCAGCGCCATCACCTCGCCGCCGTGGATCTCCAGGTCGAGATCCCGACCGACGGCCAGCTTGCCGTACCCGACGGTGAGGTCGCGACACGTGAGCGAACTCATGACAGCCCCTCCAGCACGGGCTCGTCGTGCGTCGTGCCGAGGTAGGCGGCGGCGACCCGGCGGTCCTCGCGGATCTGGCCCGGCGTGCCGCTGGCGATCAGCGACCCGAAGTCGAGGACGTGGATGAGATCGCACAGCGACAGCACCAGGCCCATGTCGTGGTCGACGATGAGGATCGTCGTGCCTCGCGCTCGCACCTGCAACAGCCGTTCGGCCAACCAGCGGCTCTCCGTCGTGTCGAGGCCGGCGGCCGGCTCGTCGAGCAGCAGGACGGACGGCCCACCGGCCAGTGCCCGGGCGATCGAGACGAGCTGCCGCTGGCCCTGCGACAGCTCCTTCACGAGTCGCTCGGCGTAGGCGTGGAGGCCGAGCGACGCCAGCAGGGATTCGACGCCGTGCGGCCCCGAAGCCTCGGTCGACGAGCCGACGTACTGGCCGACGACGACGTTCTCGGTCACCGAGAGGTCGTCATAGAGGTCGACACCCTGGAACGTGCGGCCGAGCCCGCGTCGGGCCCGCTCGTGCGGCTGCAGGCCGGCGAGGTCCGCACCTCGCAACCTGACGACGCCGGTGGCCGGAGCGAAGCCGCTGACGGCATCCATCAGCGTCGTCTTGCCTGCACCGTTGGGCCCGATCAGGCCCACGATCGCGCCGCTGGGGACGTCGAACGTGACGTCGTTGACGGCGACGACCCCGCCGTAACGGACCGAGATCGACTCGAGGCGCAACGCGACCTCCGAGCCGGTCGTGAGGTCGGGCACGAGATCGGGGACGTCGACCACCGCCTGCGGTGGCTCGGCCGCGAGTTTGGCGGCCACCTTCTTCGCCCGTCGTGCCGCCATCATCACGTGCGCCGGCCCGACGAAGCCCTCGGGGTTGCGGATGACGGTCACGATGAGCAGCAGCGAGGCGATCGTCGTGTACCACTCGTCCAGGTTCAGCCAGCGGTCGAACACGAGGAACGTGATGCCTCCCAGCGTGATGACGCCGGCGTTGATGCCGCCGTAGATGGAGGTGATGCCGGCAAGGTAGGCGTTGAGGAACACCGACAGCCCGGCCAACGCGGCGTACGTCTCGAACGTGACGTTCGTCTGCTTGTAGGCGAGCAGTGTGCCGCCGATGCCCGCGATGAAGGCCCCGATGGCGAAGGCCGCCACCTTGACCCGGAACACGCTGATCCCCGAGGCCGCGGCGCTGCGCTCGTTGGCCCGCACGGCGAGCATCGCCGAACCGAGCCGGCTCGTGCGCAGCCAGGCGACGCCGAGCGCGGTGATGATGAGCACGACGAGGCACATGATGCCGAACTGCACGCGGGGATAGCCCCGGCCGAGGCCGATCGTCAGATCCAGGCCGAGGAACTTCGGACCCGTCACGGGCAGTCCGTCGGAGCCGCCGTTGAAGTCGGGGTTGCGGAACCACACGGCCTCGACGGCGACGGCCAACATCAACGTCACGACACCGACGAGCAGCCCGCGTATCCGCAGTGCCGGCAGGCCGACGACGACGCCGACGATGACCGACCCGCACGCCGCGAGGATCGGTGCGATCGGGAACGGGATCCCCCAATCGTTGGTGAACGTGCTGAGGAGGAAGCCGGCGCAGCCGGCCAACGTCATCTGGGCCAGGGAGATCTGGCCGCAGTACCCGGTGACCACGACGAGCGACAACGAGATGACGGCCATGATCATCGACGTGATCACGCCGGCCCGCCAGCTGCCGCTGAGCGCGAACAGGAAGACCAGGCCGATCCCCGTGCCGACGACGAGGGGCAGCACGACGGTGTGCGGTCTGGGTGCTCGACCCAGCTGCTGTTGGATGAGCTGGCCGCGCGTCGGCAGCGGCTTGCCCCGCACGAGCAACACGGCGAGCACCAGCACGAGCGGGATCAGCTCGGAGACCCCGGCCTTGGGCATCCAGGAGTAGCTGCCCTGCATGTAGATGGCGACGGACTGGAGCATGCCGATGACCAGCCCGCCGAGCATCGCCGGGATGATCGCCGAGAACTGTCCGAGCACGGCGGCGGCGAGGGCCGGCACGATGAAGAGCGTGTAGGTCCCCGGAACGAGCGGGACGAGCGGGGCGATGAGGATGCCGGCGACGGCGGCCAACGCGGCACTGAGGCCCCAGTTGACGACGGCGATCGTCTCGGGTGACAGGCCGCTGACGAGGGCGCCGACCTCGGTCTCGGCGGCGGCTCGCGTCGCCAGTCCGAATCGGGTCAGCCGGTACATCAGCATCACGACGACGGCGACGATCACGATCGTCACGGCGAACCAGAAGCGGTCGGCCGGCAGGCGGATGTCGGAGACCGGGTTGAACACGTTCTGCGGGAAGATCGACTCGACGAGGATCTGGTTGCCGCCGGCCCGTCGGGCGACGGTGGCCGTGAAGAGCAGCATGACGCCGAGCGAGGCGACCGCCTTGGCGACGGGCGTGGCGGTGCGGAGCTGTCGGAACACGATCAGGTACAGCAGCACACCGATGAGTGCCTCGAACGCGACCGCGAGGAGGATCGCCGGGATCATCGGCACGCCGTCGCCCGGGAGGTCGATCGTCCGCGGGAACGGTGGGAGTGGGTTGAGGAACTGCCCCTCGCGGAGGAACGCGTACGTGTACGCGGCATGGAGCGCCAGGGCGCCCGTGGCGAAGTTGAGAACGCCCGAACTGCGGTACGTGACCACCAGCGCGACCGCAAGTGCCGCGAACACGGCACCGTTTCCGAGTCCGAGGACCAGGAAGTTTGGGTAATCCATGCCTACCTATCTCCGATCGAGGTTCCGGGCCATGTCCCGGGCGCCGCCGTGCGGCGACGCCCGGGACGGGACCGTGTCAGGTCGCGAAGAGGTCCGAGGGGTCGACCGGTGTCAGGTCGGTCGGGATGCCGTCCGGGCCGAGGATGCCGATGTTGTACTGGGCCGAGCAGACGTTGGCGAGCGACGGGATGGCGGTGCCGTCACACGTGTACGTCAGGCCCCCGGATCCGAACAGCGGGACGTCGACGGCCGACTTGAGCAGCTCGATGACCGCCGCCGCGTCGACGGTGTCGCCCTCGAACTGCTCGAACGCGGCAGCCACGTCCATCACCGATGTCACACCGGAGAAGACCCCGGCGCTGATGCTCGGGTTCGGGTCGACGTCGTCGGCGTACTCCTCGACCATCGCCGCGTACAGCTCGATGTCGTCGCCCTCGGCCGAGGTCAGCGTCGTGAGCACCGAGCCCGCGAGCACGTCACCGAGCGAGGAGATGGTCTCGGGGCTGATGCACGGCGAGATCACGAAGTTCTGCAGGTCGACGGCGAGCGTCTTGTAGGCCTGCATGTACGACGTGCAGAACGTCACGTCGCCGGTCACGGCGATGGCATCGGCGCCACCGCTGATCGCGGTCTGCACCTGCGGCGTCATGTCCGGCGTGCCCGGCGCGACCGGGATCACCTCGTAGTCGACACCGGCGTTGCCGAACACCAGGCCACCGACGTCACGGGCGGCGTTGGTGGCCGACGGGACGTCGATCACGATGTGGCTGAACTTCGTGAAGCCCTCGTCGGCCGCGTACTGCGCCCACGCACCGAGCGTGGCGACGTAGCCACCGGTCAGCGCGAAGTTGTTCGGCTGGGTCAGCTCCTCCTGCGACGAAGCACTGAGGTCGATGTTGGGGATCCCGGCACCGGTGATGATCGGTGACTGCACCGACCCGTACCCGGTGAACGGCATGGTGACGGCGATGACGTCGTCTTCGACCATCTGGTTGGCGCAGTCAGCGGCGCCGGCCGGTGTGGCCTGGTTGCCGCAGATGATCAACTCGATCTCGTGGCCGGCGAACCCGCCGCGGTACTCGTTGAGGTAGTCGACCGCCGCCTGGGCGCCGGTCTCGGTCAACTGCGACTGACCGCCGATGGCGTCCGAACCGCCCTCGGTGATCAAGCCCAGCTTGACCGGCTCGCCCGTCGCCGGGTTCGGCGTCCCGAGCGGATCGCCACCGGCATCACCGTCCGTCTCAGCGGGAGCGTCGGTGTCCGACGGTGCGTCCGTGTCCGACGGTGCGTCCGTCGCCTCTGGCGCGTCCGTCTCGGACGGCGCGTCCGTCGCCGCCGGGGCGTCCGTCCCGGCGGCCGGTGCGTCCGTCGACGCCGTGTCGTCGTCGTCGTCGCCGCACGCGGCGAGCACGAGCGCCGCCACCGCCGC
>JBEVOM010000264.1:0-14073 GCA_040507575.1 Ilumatobacteraceae bacterium | reverse complement strand
CTCGGGGTAGATCACGAGGCTCCAGCCGTCGTCGACGAGGTCGCGGACGAGGTCGGCCGAGCGACGTCCCGTCGATTCCCTGTCGATCGGGATGGCGTTGAGCGACAACGCCGCCATCGTCGCCTTCCAGCGCTTGTCGAAGAAGTAGTCGGAGGCCGCGGCGACGACCAGCCGTTTGCGCCACGTGAACGGGACGGCCCGCACCATCAGGGCGGTGTCGAGGTGGCTGTGGTGGTTGGGCGCGAACACGAGTGGCGGTGGCGGCTCGTTGCTGTCCTCGGCCCGACGGCGCAGGTCGTCGAGCCGGTCGGTCCCGGACACCTCGGGATCGGCGAGGCCTCGTACGACGAGGCGCATCGGTCCTTCGGCGATCACGCCGCGAGCGACGCGGGCGAGTGGCGAGCGAGCCCAGTCGGTGTCGTAGTCAGCACCGAGCGTCGGTGGCTCCTCCGGCACCTCGACACCCCGCGGCACCGTCGGCGACCGGTACGGGAACCCGACGTTGCGCCCGGGCGCGGCGACCCGCCCGACGACCCGCTCGACCTGCCCGGCCGCGCGCGCCGCTCGCCGCAGGGCGTGGCGGGTGACGTCGTTGGAGCTCACCTGGGCCCCCTGCTCATGTCACGTCGGCCATCAGGATCGGGGGGTTGTGCAGATGGGTGATGGTCGGCGACCGACCGACCACGTCCGACGCGATCTCGAGGGCGTCATCGAGCGTCGAGGCCGGCACGAAACCGAGCCGGCGCACCGCCTTCGGGTCGCCGCCGACGACGATGATCCGCCCGCAGTGGCGCATCGCGTGCGCGCCCCAGTACCACATGTAGAACGGGTGCACGCCGTGGTAGGCGTAGCTGGTGCGGTACAGGTGGCGGTACCACTCGTCGTTGGCGTAGCGCTCCTCGTACTGCTTCGACATCACGTGCGGATCCGTCGTCTCGGTCAGCACCTGCTCGTAGAAGTCGATGTAGCTCGGGTGGTGGACCGGGTGGAAATCGGGCTGCGTCGGGTGGAACATGATGACCACCCCCCCTTCCCGGAC
Organism: Ilumatobacteraceae bacterium; assembly: GCA_040507575.1. Classification (GTDB taxonomy): domain Bacteria; phylum Actinomycetota; class Acidimicrobiia; order Acidimicrobiales; family Ilumatobacteraceae; genus JALZMG01. The sequence continues at coordinate 13,034 of JBEVOM010000264.1, read as the reverse complement.
CAGCGGCTTGCCGCGGTAGAGGTTGAAGAAGTACCCGAGGCCGGTGCACATCACGAGGATCGGGTTCATGATCGAGTTGACGTTGTACGGGCAGATGTACGGGATGCCCATCGTCAGGATGTCCGTCTGTCCCTCGACCGGCACGAGGTGCTGGCGGTAGACGTGCTCGGTCGTGACCGTGTGGACGGCCTCGACCTCGCCGGCCTGGATGCTCGTCATCTGGTGCGGCGCTTCGATCGAGTGGAGGATCTTGCGGGCCAGGCGCGGCGGGGCCAGCGACAGCGACTTGGCCGTGCCGAGGTAGGTCGCCCGGTCCCGCGCCGTCCACTCCCACTCGCGCTTCGACAGGAACTCGAACTGGTGCGGGAACGTGTCGGTGTTCAGCGTGGTCTCGATCTGGAAGACCTTGACGCCGGAGTCGACCATCACCTTCCCCATCCGCCAGTTGCTCTTGTGGAGCTCGCTGCGGTGCTGGTCCATGAAGCTGTGGCTGGCCTCCATCGTCGCCGGGTTGTGGTGGTGGCGCAGCGATCGGTACGACGCCAGCCCCGTCGCCGTCGACTTCCACCCGCCGTCCATGGCGACGAGGTTGATGTTGACGTACACGAGGAGGTCGGAGTTGGCCGCCCGCTTGTTGATCTCGACCTCTTCGCCGTGCGGCGTGGTGCCGAGGTACTCGAGGTTGTCGGGGTCCTCGGCGTCGTGGTGGTAGAGCGCGCCCCGCGGTTCGAACGCGTCGTAGATCCGGTCGCCGACGGCGTGGCGCAGCTCGGCCTCGGTCATGCGACGGTGCAGGGCGACGGCGCAGATGATGTGGACGTCGTCGACGCCGGCATCGGCGGCGAGGTCGAGCACGGCCTCGATGACCCGCTGGCGGACGTCCGGCCGGCGCATCTTCGGCAGCGGCAAGCTGATGTCGTCGAACGCGATCGTCAACTTCATGCCCGGGAAGAGCAGGGCCGGCAGCGGATCCTTGTCGATCGGGTGGAGCAGCGCGTTGCGGATCGTGCCGTCGATGTCGTCGATCGCCGGCAGCGGCTCGGGCGCGTAGATCACCCGGCTGCGGTCGGCCGGCAGCCGCTCGAGGCTCAGGCCCTCACCGTTCCAGAACAGTGTTGGCGGGGTCGAGCGGTCGACGTCGAGGACGAATCCGGGCCGTGGCATCAGGGCTCCCGTGTGTGAGCGGAGCGAGTCTTCGAGGAGGTGAACGACTCGGTTCGGAGGTCGAAGGCGATCTTGACGGCGCCCCGGCGGCCGGCGGCCGCGGCGTGGGCGATGGCGTCGACATGGTCGACGAGCGGATAGGTGGCCGAGAGCCAGCGCTCGGCTTCGATGGCGTCGGCGGTCTCGATGGCGAGATCGAACGTCTTGGGGTGCGTGCCGTCGGGCAACGTCTCCGTGCCGTAGGTGTATGCGCCCACGAGCTCTGTCTCGCGGTGCCACAGCCCGGTCAGGTCCAGCGTCACGTCGGCCGGCATGCCCATCATCACGACGCGACCGCGAGGTCTCGTCATGGCGAGGGCCTCCTGGATCGATGCCTCGCTGCCGACGGCGTCGATCGTCGCGTGGGTGCCGGAGGAGAGGTGGTCGCCGATCACGTGGCAGCCCACGAGGCGACGAACGGCGCGCGCCAGTTCGGTGGCCGGCACGACGTCGTGGGCGCCGAGCTGGCGCGCCGCGCGCTGCTGGTTCGGGTACCGGGCCCCGACGATGACTCGTGCCTCCGGCACGTAGCGCACGAGACCGGCCACCGCGGCGAGGCCCATGGTGCCGGCGCCAAGGACGGCGACGACCGGCTCCGCGGCGCCGCTCACCGCGGCGCTGCGCGCGGCCATCAGCGCGGCGTGGATGCCGCCGGCGAGGGGTTCGATGAGCACGGCCCGCTCGTCGGGCACCTCGTCGCCGATGCGATGCAGCTGGGTGTCGTGGGCGATCAGCTCGGGCGCCCACCCGCCACCCGTCGAGCAGCAGAAGCCGGTCTGGATCCCCGCGCCGAGGTGGCCCGTCGCCAGGTGGGCGTAGTCGTCGCCGTCGCCCGGTGCGGCGCCGTCGAACGGCGGCGCGAAGCCGCGAGCCTCGTGTCCGAGCACCGGCTCGAGCACGACGCGGGTGCCGTCATCGAGCTCGCCGACGACCTCGTGGCCCGGCACGAACGGGAAGCTGACCCAGTCGTCGAAGTACGTGGACGCATGGCCCTCGATCATCGAGAGGTCCGAACCGCAGATGCCCGCCAGCCGGGTGTGGACGCGGTGCCAGCCGGGTCCCGGCAGCTCGGGCGGGTCGACGTTCGTGTACTCCAGCGGGCCGATCCGCACCGCTGCTCCCGGCGTCAGCGCCGAGGCCATCCGCGCCAGTCCGAGCCGCCCCACCGACCGCTTGACCTGCAACGCCTTCATCCGAACGTCCGGCGGCGTTCGCGCTCGACCATGAGGGGTCCCATGGGCAGGAGCGGGCGGGGCCCGCCGCTGGCCCGCGACCACTGCTCGACGAGCCAGCCCCGCTTGCGGGCGATCGCCGCGAGCCGCGTCTCCGGGTTGACGGCGACCGGGAAGCCGACGGCCTCGAGCAGCGGCAGATCGCTCGTCGAGTCGGCGTAGGCCACCGCTTCGTCGATGCGCAGGCCCTCGGCTCGGCAGTAGTCGTCGAGGATCTGGGCCCTCGTCTCGCCGGTCGGCGGCACCTGCATCATCTCGCCCGACAGCGTGCCGTCGGGCCGGACGGTCATCTCGGCCGCGACGATCTCGTCGAACAGCGGACGCAGTCCCTCGACGGCGAAGTCGAGCGCCCCGGTGATGAGGACGGTCCGGTGGCCGAGCGCGCGGTGCTCGCGGACCCGGCGCAACCCGGCCGGGAAGCTCTTCGTGAGGATGATCTGGGTCAACAGCTCCTGGGCGTCGTGCTCGATCTGCTCGACCGGGGCGTCCTCGTAGCGCCGGTAGAAGTGGCGCAGGAAGTCACCGCGGTCGATGCGGTCGAGCTTCAGCAGACCCGGGGCCTGGGCCATCGTGCGCAGCGCGTAGCGCACCCGTTCGCCGCGGTCGAGGCGGCGGGTCGCCAGCCACGAGTAGCTCTCGACGACGTTGCTGGCGATCAGCGTGTTCTCGAGGTCGAACGCGGCGACGTGGCGCTTCGGATCGAGAACCTGCCGACGCAGGCGCTCGCTGCGGTCGGTGCCGGTCTTGCCGGGGACCGTCTTGACCCTGGCGTGCTGCACGATCGACGGCAGGTGGATCGTGCGGATGTACGTCGGCCAATCGACCAACGTCGGGTCGAACGCGAACGTGGCGCGGTCCTCGTCGTCGAGCTGGGACCACATCCCCATCAGCTGGTCGACCTGGTAGATCGCCTCGCACTCGGTGTAGAGGCCGTACAGCTCGACGTACTCGAGGGCCCGTTCGACCTCCATCCGCTTGGACTCCAACTTGGCCGCCAGGTCGGCCTGCCGGCCGCGCAGGGGTAGCGCCTGGAGGACCTTCTCGCCCCGGGTGATCACGGCCATCGCCCGGTTCAACTGACCCTGGACCCGGCCGCGACCCGGGAAGCGGAACTCGGGCACGACGATCGGCTGACCGTCGCTGTCGTAGATCGGATGCTCCGTGAACCAGCCGCTCACGTTGTCGACGAGTGTGCGGTACTTCAGCGGGTTGATGCCTCCGGACGCCACCTGACTGATCGCCGGGGCGTCCTCGGGCCCCATCGCGGCGACCGTGATGATCGCCGCCACGACGAGGTCGACCGGGATCACGTCCACGATGCCCTCGGGGACACCCGGGAACTCCCGCAGCAGGCCCCTGGCGTAGGAGATGAGCACGGGCTCGGCCATGCGGAACCCGCGGATCCAGCCCGGTCGTGGCTCGGCCCAGGCCGACTCGATGATCGACGGGCGCACGATGCTCACCGGCACGGCACCCTTGGAGTCGGTCAGGGCCTGTTCGCCGAGCGCCTTCGTGAACGCGTACGCGTCGGGCCACCCGACGCTCGACGCCCGGGCCCGGCCGGCTTCCACGAGGCGGTCGCGGACCCAGCGCTCGCGCCGCTGCTCGGTCTTCGCGGCGAGGGCCGGCGCGCCGGCGGCGCCGAGCTCGGCGCGGGCGGCGGTGCGGAACCCGACGAGCGCAGCCGGGTCCCGGCTGGCGGCCTCGGCGTCGCCCCGCAGGCGGCGGGCGGCAGCAACCTCGGCCTTCCAGCTCAGACCGAGGTCGAACGGGCCGGCGCTGACGAGCTCCTCGGGAGCCGTGCCGCGTCGGTTGCCGGCGACGTAGCACGTGGACACGGCAACGAGGTGGGGCGTGACCTGGACCTCGTTCAACAGGTTGGCGATGCGGGTCGGGCCCAGCAGGTTGATCTCGACGGCCGAGTCCAGTGGCGAGTCGAACGAGACCGTCGCCGCCGAGTGGATGACGATGTCGCAGCTCGTGAACAGGGCTCGGTCGCTGTCGCCGAGACCGAGGCCGTCGGTGCCGACGTCGCCGGCGACGGTCGTGATGCGGGCCTGCGCCCACGCGTCGAAACCGTCGCCGTGCTCGGCCCGGAGGCGGTCGAAGGCATCGTTGCGCAACAGCTCGCGCTGGACCCGACGGGCCGCCGGCGTCCGCTTGCCGTCGCGGACGAGCAGCACCAGCTCGCACCCGGGGACGCTGCGCAGCAGCCGTTCGACCAGCGCCGTGCCGACGAAACCCGTCGACCCCGTGATGGCGATCCGCTTGCCGTCGAGGGCGTCGGCGATCACACCCCATTGTCTAGCACGTCTCTACCAACTGGTAGAGACCTCGACCGGCGGGGGGCCGCACTCCAGCTGCGGCGGGACGGACGGTGGTAGAACTCCGGAGGTGGTGGCCGTGTTGCGCACGACCCGGGAACGGGTCCTCGGGGCGGCGCTCGACCGGTTCGGGACGCGCGGCGTCGATGCCGTGTCGCTCGACGAGATCGCCGCCGTCGTCGGCGTCCGCAAGCAGACCGTCCTGTACTGGTACGCCAGCAAGGAGGAGCTCGTCGACGCCGTGCTCCAGGCGACGGTCGCCGAGATCGCCGCCGTCATCGGCGCCGCCCTCGACGAGGCGCCCGATGAGCCGCTGGAACGCATCGACGCGGTGGTGCGCGCCGCGTTCGGGTTGGCGGTCCGCCGGCCCGCCCTGCTCGGCTTCGTCGGGGAACTGAGCCGCCTGCCCGCCCCGCAGGCCGAACGGTTGCGGGCCCACGTCGACCCGCTCGTCCAGCGAGCGGTGTCGTTCCTGCAGTCCGAGATGGACGCCGGGCGGCTGCGCCGGGCCGATCCCCGGCTCGTCGCCGCCCTGGCCTACGGCACCGTCACCGGCATCGCCACCGAGCCCGAGGCGTTGCGCGGCGTCGGCTGGATGCCGACGGTCGCCGGGCTGCGTCGCCTGCGGGCCGAGCTGCGGGCGTTCCTGCGGGCCGCATTGGCCCCGTAGGTCGCCCAGGCCGATCGGCGGTCAGTGCTTGGTGTTGCGACGACGTCGGGCGTGGCGCTCGACGGCCAGCGCGACGAGGCGGTCGATCAGCTCCGGGTAGCCCACACCGGCGGCCTGCCACAGCTTCGGGTACATCGAGATCGGCGTGAAGCCAGGCATCGTGTTGGCTTCGTTGCACAGGAAGCCGCGGCCGCCCTCCTCGAAGAAGAAGTCGACGCGCGCCAGCCCGTCGCCGCGCAGCGCCTCGAACACCCGCACCGCGAGCGCCCTCACCTCCTCGGTCAGCTCGGCCGACAGCGGCGCCGGGATCAGGAGCTGGGCGCCATCGGTGACGTACTTGTCCTCGTAGTCGTAGAACTCGGCGCCGGGCACGATCTCGCCCGCGCCCGACGCGACGGGGTGCTGCCCGCCGAGCACGGCGACCTCGATCTCCCGGCCGTCCACCGCCTCCTCGACGACGACCCACTCGTCGTAGGTGAGGGCGTGGTCGATCCCGTCGCGCAGCTCCTCGACGGTGTGGGCCTTGGTGACGCCGATCGACGAGCCCATGTTCGACGGCTTGACGAAGCACGGCAACCCGAGCTCGGCGGCCAGCTCGACGGGGAGCGCCGGCGTGCGCTGATGATCGGCGAACGCCCGGAACCGGGCCTGCGGGATGCCGTTGGCGGCGCAGACCTGCTTGGCCATCGCCTTGTCCATGGCGACGGCCGAGCCGAGCACGCCGCTGCCGACGTAGGCCACGTCGGCCAGCTCGAGCAGTCCCTGGACGGTGCCGTCCTCGCCCAGCGGTCCGTGCAGCAGGGGCAGCACGACGGTGCGATCGCCGGCTGTGGCCGGCGACAGCGCCACCGACGGCGCGATGGCCGACCCGGTCGGATCCAGCGCCGCCGGCAGCGCGTCCGGACCGGACTCGAGGGCGCGGCTGGCCGCATCGGCGAGGGCCCACTCGCCGTCGGTGGAGATGCCGATCGGCGTGACCCGGTATCGCGCCGGGTCCACGGCGGCGAGGACGTGGCGGGCTGTCACGCAGCTCACGTCGTGCTCGGCGGAGCGGCCGCCGAACAGCACGACGAGGTGGACGCGGTCGTCCGTCACCGCCGCGTCGGCAGGTTCACTCACACGTCGAACGGTACCGTTGCGCGTCATGCTGATCCGGGCATCCCACGTCGTCACCGCAACGGGCGGCGTGCTGCGCGGAGCCGACGTGTCCGTCGACGGCGCCTCGTTCGACACCCGCTCGCTGCGGCCCGGGCAGCTCTTCGTGCCGATCGTCGCCGATCGCGACGGCCACGACTACGTCGCGTCGGCCGCCTCCGCAGGTGCCGCCGCGACGCTGTGGGCGCGGGCTGCGGAACCGGGTGTCGAGATCCCGACCGTCACCGTCGCCGACACCGCGGTCGCCCTGATGGCACTCGCCGAGTGGGCCCGCCCTCGCCTCGACGCGGTCGTCGTCGGCATCACCGGCAGCGTCGGCAAGACCAGCACGAAGGACCTGGTGCGGGCCGCCGTCGGCGCCGGCCGACGGGTCGCCGCCAACGAGCGCAGCTTCAACAACGAGCAAGGACTGCCGGTCACGCTCCTCGGCGCGGCCGACGACACCGAGGTGCTGGTGCTGGAGATGGGCATGCGCGGGCCCGGCGAGATCCGCAGGTTGTGCGCGGTCGGACGACCCGACATCGGTGTCGTCACGGCAGTCGCTCCGGCGCACACCGAGCGGGTCGGGGGGATCGATGGCGTGGCGCGGGCCAAGGCGGAGCTCGTCGAGGCGCTGCCGGACACGGGCACGGCCGTGCTCAACGCCGACGATGACCGCGTCGCCGCGATGGCCGCGCGGACGTCCGCAGGCGTCGTGACGTTCGGGCGGTCGGCCGGCGCCGACGTGCGCATCGTCGGCCTCGCGCTGGACGGCCTGGCCCGGGCCCGTTTCACCGCGGAGACGCCGTGGGGTCCGGTCGCGGTGGCTCTCGGCGTCAGCGGCGCGCACATGGCGGCGAACGCGGCCGCGGCCATCGCGGTCGCCGGCCTGGCCGGGGTCGACCTGCACGACGCGGCGGCCGCGCTCGGACGGGCCGAGATGGCAGCGATGAGGATGCAGGTCGTCGCCGCGGCATCCGGCGGCGTCGTCGTCAACGACGCCTACAACGCCAACCCGACGTCGATGGGTGCCGGGCTCGACGCACTCGCGGCGATGACCGCGCGGCGACGCATCGCCGTGCTCGGCGAGATGGCCGAGCTCGACGACCCGGGTCCGGCGCATCTCGCCGTCGCCTCCCGTGCCGAGGAGCTGGGGATCGAGCTCATCGCCGTCGGTACGGACCGGTACGGGGTCACCGCCATCGAGGCGACCGAGGTCGCGGCGCGCCTCGGGCCGATCGGGCCGGGTGTCACGGTGCTCGTCAAGGCCAGTCGCGCCGTCGGCCTCGACGCCGTCGCGGCTGCGCTCGTCGTCAGCTGAGCCTCGCTCGGGCCGCCCCGAACGCGACCGCCGTCAGCCGGCGGCGCCGCCGGCAGGTTCCGCCCCCGGTGTCGGCACCACCGTCGCCCGATCGAGGAACGCACTGGCGGGCAGCCGCCGCAGGTCGGCGTAGGGCACCAACGCCAACGCCGTGACGACCCCGATGGCCAGCACCCACCGCGGCCCGATGGCGTCCATGATCGGTCCGAAGATGAGGTTGCCGATGGGGATCGATCCGGCGAAGCACATGAACCACAGCGGCATGACGCTGGCGCGCTCCGTGTCGGCCAGGTTCTCCTGGAACGTCGTCGCGATCGAGGTCGTGATCAGGAAGTAGGCGAAGCCCAACGCGAACACGACCGGGACGGCGGGACCGGGAGCGCGCACCACCGCGTACGCGGCGAGGCAGATGGCGAACAGCAGCAGCCCGTTGACGACGATCCGGCGGCGGTCGAACCGGGCGAAGACGGTGCCGACGGCGAGTGCGCCGAGACACGCCCCGACGCCCCAGATCGTGTAGAGGAGCTTGTAGCCGGCGCCGTCGACGTCGACGCCGAGGTTGCGGGCGGCGATCGACGGGAACAGCCCGACGTAGGTCAGGCACACGAGGGAGAAGATGCACATCGTCACGAGCGAGCGCCCGATGACAGGACGCCGGCGAGCGATCTTCAGGCCCACGAGCAACCGGCGCCATCCCTGCTCCTCGAACTGGCCGCGCACGTCGGGGACGTGCACGGCGAGGATCGCCGCGATGAGGAAGAGGTACGTCACCGCGTTCACCAGGAAGAGTTGCGATGTCGTGGCACCCCCGAGCGCCAACACGGCGGCGAGAGCGGGGCCGACCACGCGGCTGCCGTTGATCATCACCGAGTTCATGCTGACGGCGCCGGCGAGGTCCTGGCGCTGCACCAGCAACGGCACGCTGGCCTGGAACGCCGGCATGTTCAGGGCGTTGCCGACACCGACGAGCAGCGCGGCGGCCATCAGGGTCCACACGGCGGCGTCGGCGGCGACGAGGAGGGCCAGCACGACGCTGCCGACGAGCTGGACGACCTGCATGCTGATGAGGTAGGGGCGACGGGGGAACTTGTCGGCCAGCACACCGCCCGGGATCGCCAACAGCAGCATCGGGCCGAGTTGCATGAACGTCACCAACCCGACGAGCGACGCCGATCCGGTGCGGTGCTCGATGTACGCCGGCAGCGTGAAGTTCTGCATCCACGTGCCGATGTTCGACGCGAACAGCCCGATCCAGATGAGTCGGAAGTCGCGGTACGCGAACGCGGCGCGGGCGGTGCCCGGCCGGTAGCGGTGAGGGGCGGCGTCGGCGGGAGATGACATCGATGGGACCGGATGGCAACGTACCGGAGGGCGCCGGCGACGGCCGGGCCGGGGCGAGGACGGATCGGACGATCGGGCGGCGCTCGGGCCGGCGGAGGCGGCTCGGTGCCGGCGGAGCGACTGGTACCGTCGAAAGCCATGAGCGTGGACGCGGGGACCAGCGATCTCTCGATGGTCAACCTGATGCGGTTGGCGGGACAGCGGTACGGCGCAGCGAGCGCGGCGAGGTTCCAACGCGACGGCGAGTGGGTCTCGATGTCGTTCGACGAGATGTGGGCGGCCGTGCGCGACCTCGCCAACGGGTTCGTCGGCCTCGGACTTGCCGTCGGCGACCGCGTCGGCATCCTCGCCAACACCCGTGTCGACTTCACGATCGCCCACTTCGCGGCATCGTCGGCCGGCTGCATCGTCGTCCCCGTGTATCCGTCCAACTCGCCCGAGGAGTGTGAGTGGGTGCTCGTCGACTCGGGCGCGCGTGCCGTCGTGTGTGAGGACCTGGGCCAGGTCGCCAAGATCGAGTCGGTCCGCACGAAGCTGCCGGCTCTCGAGCAGATCGTGCTCATCGACGGCGAGTCGCCAGGCACGATCCCGATGGCCGAGCTGGCGGCGCGTGGCGCGGCATCCGACGCCGCCGAGCTGGAGCGTCGGGCGTCCGTCGTCGGGCCGGACGACGCCTGCCTCATCATCTACACCTCGGGCACGACTGGTCGCCCGAAGGGTGTCGTGCTGACGAACAAGGGGTTCGCCGCCGGCCGCCGGTCGGCGAGCGAGATGCAGCTGTTCGGCGACACCGACGTCGTGTACCTCTACCTCCCGCTGGCCCATGTCTTCGCCCAGCTCGTCCAGGCCGCGTGCATCGAGGTCGGTTCGTCGATCGCGTACTGGGGTGGGGACACGACGCAGATCGTCAGCGAGCTCGGCGCCGTCCGGCCGACCGTGCTGCCGTCCGTGCCGCGGATCTTCGAGAAGGTCTACGCGGTCGCGATGAGCATGGTGCCGGCCGGCGGTGAGCAGCAGGCCGCCGACGCGATCGCGCTCGGGCTGAAGGTGCGGGCGGACCGCCGCCGCGGCGAGACCGTGTCAGCTGCCGAGGCCGCTGCGTTCGACACGGTCGACGGTCAGATGTTCGCGCTCGTGCGGGGCATCTTCGGTGGTCGCATCCAGCTCGCCATCTCCGGCGCCGCGCCCATCGCGGCGGAGATCCTGCAGTTCTTCTACGCCGCCGGCGTTCCGGTGTTCGAGGGCTGGGGCATGACCGAGACGACGTCGATCGGCACGCTCAACCTGCCGGACGCCTTCAAGTTCGGCACGATCGGCCGGCCGGTCGCCGGCGCCGACATCCGCATCGCCGAGGACGGTGAGATCGAGATCGCCGGCGACATGATCATGCGGGAGTACTGGCACAACCCGTCGGCGACCGACGAGGTGATGACAGGCGACGGCTACCTGCGCACCGGTGACCTCGGATCGATCGACGACGACGGGTACGTCACGATCACCGGCCGCAAGAAGGACATCATCATCACGGCCGGCGGGAAGAACCTGACGCCGGCCAACCTGGAGGGCGAGCTGCGTCGCTCGCGCTGGATCTCGCAGGCTGTCATGTTCGGTGACCGCAAGCCGTACCCCGTCGCGTTGGTGACGCTCGACGCCGAGCAGATCGTGCCGTGGGCCGAGGCCAACGGGCTGCCCACGGACGTCGCCGAGCTCGCCCGGCGGCCCGAGGTGCGGGCGCTCGTCCAAGCCGACGTCGACGAGGCGAACTCGCACTACGCCAAGGTCGAGCAGATCAAGAAGTTCGCCATCCTCTCGCGCGACTTCACGCAGCACGACGGTGAGATCACGCCGTCGTTGAAGCTCAAGCGCAACGTGGTGTACGCCAACTACGGCGACGAGTTCGAGCAGCTGTACGGCGGCTGAGAGGGGGTCCCGTGGAACCGACAGCGCAGGTCGTCCTCGAGCACGGTTCGGCCCGTGTCCCGACCCTGGTGTACGTGCCGGACGGCACCGGTCCGCACGCGGCGGTCGTCATCTCGGCCGAGGCGTTCGGGATCAACTCGTTCACCAAAGAGGTGGCGGCGGACCTCGCGTCGGCCGGATATGTCGTCGTCGTGCCCGACTACTACCGCGGTGCTGGGCTGCGCGACCCCGAGAACTACAGCGACTTCACCGAGGTGCTGTCGTTCATCGAGCGCCTCGACTTCGTGGGTGCGACCCACGACGTGATGGCCGCCGTGGACCACGCCCGCTCGATGCCCGAGGTCGATCCCGAGCGGGTCGCACTGTGGGGCTACTGCACCGGGGCCACGTTCGTGATGCTCGCCGCCGCGCTCGACCGGCGGCTCGCCGCGGTCATCGCGTTCTTCCCCAGCCAGCCGACGTTCCCGGAACACACGCCCGAGCGGCCGGTCGACCCGATCGACCTGATGTGGAACATCGGCTGCCCGTTCCTGCTGTTGTACGGCGATCAGGACACGACCGTCGAGGTGTACGAGGAGATGGCGCGGCGCTTCGAACGATGGGGGATCGAGCACGAGATCCGGGTCTACGAGGGCGCCGGGCACGCCTTCAGCGCACCGGGGCCGCCGCTGCGCCACGACGCCGCGGCGGCGGCGTCATGGGTCGATGCGACGATGTTCCTCGATCGGCACCTCCGGCCGGTCTACGGTCGCGTTCCATGACCGATCTTCCTCCGCCTCCGTCCGATCCGCCGCCTCCATCTGCGCCGCCTCCCGCAGCCGGCACGTATGCCGTCGTCCCGGCCGGCGTCGCCCCGGCGAAGGTCGGCGGCGCGTACTACAGCCCCGGCGTCGTGATCCTGTTGTCGATCGTGACGCTCGGCATCTGGACCGCGCTGTGGACGTGGCGCACGAACGAGGACCTCAAGAGGTGGAACGGGGACGGCCTCGGACCGGGCATCGCCCTCGTGTTGTGGTTCGTGTTCTCGCCCGTCCTGATGTTCACCATCCCCAACGAGGTCGGGAACATGTACGAGCGCGACGGCCGGGCTCGTCCGGTCTCGGCCGTCTGGGGCCTCTGGGTCCTGCTGCCGATCGTCGGCCATTTCATCTGGTACTTCAAGGTCCAGCGCCTGCTCAACGAGTTCTGGCTGAGCAAGGGCGCGCAGCCGGGCTGATCGAGCACGGGGCTTGTCCTCGCCGCCCGCGAGGCGGATGATGGGGGCGGTCGTGTGTGGGAGGTGACGGATGAACGTGGCAGCGATCCTGTCCGCAAAGGGGAACACCGTCGAGGTCGTCGGTCCCGACACCCCGGTCACGGTGGCGGTCCACCGCATGGCGACGCGCAACGTCGGGTCGCTCGTCGTCGTGGGGGCCGATGACCAGCTCGTCGGGGTGGTCGGCGAGCGCGACGTCGTGCGGGCCGTCGACCACCACGGGACGTCGTTCCAGACGCTGCGGGTGCGCGACATCGTGAACACGACGGTGGCGACGTGCACCGTCACCGACGATCTCTCCGAGGTGATGCGGCGGATGACGGCGACGCGGTCACGGCACATGCCGGTGGTCGAGGGCGGTCAGGTCGTCGGCCTCGTCAGCATCGGCGATGTCGTCAAGCACCGCCTCGGCGAGCTCGAGCTCGAGACCCACGTCCTGCGCGACGTCTACCTCTCCCGCAGCTGACCCCGCCCCCAGACCTTCTGACGCTCCTACGTTGCGCTGGGCGCAACAAGGTCTCCGAGGAACCTCCGTCAGTGGCCGGGGGTGAACGTGACGGGCAGGTGCTCGGGGCCGAAGATGCCGACGGTGTTCGGCTTCCACGTGATGGGGCCGTCGAGGGCGAGCCCGGGC
>JBEVOM010000261.1:0-3055 GCA_040507575.1 Ilumatobacteraceae bacterium | reverse complement strand
TGACGACGGCGGCGAAGCCGGACTGCACCCGTCCAACATCCACGACACCGGCTACGCCATCGGTGCCGTCGACATCACGGGTGACATGCCCGTGATCCTCGGCCCCGACGGACCGAGCCTCGGTGGCTTCGTGTGCCCGGCCGTCGTGGCGACGGCCGAGCGCTGGAAGCTCGGTCAGCTGGCACCGGGCGATCGGGTCCGACTGACGCCGTGGACGAGCGCGGTCGCCGCCCGCGCCGGCACCCGGCAGGCGGCCTGGCTGATGAGGGCGACCGCGCCGATCGAACCCGTGGCCCGGCCCGCGTGGAACGCCCGCACCGCCAGCCACCCGCTGGCCTCGGGCGATGCCGACGGCGTCCTCGTGCGGCATCCACCCGACGATCGACACCCGGGCCTGACCCACCGCCGGGCGGGGGACCGCTTCCTCCTCGTCGAGTACGGTCCGATGACCCTCGACCTCAGCTTGAGGCTGCGGGTCGAGCTGCTGGATCGGTGGGTCGGCGAGCACCTGACGCGTGGCGTCGTCGACGTGACACCGGGAGTGCGGTCGCTGCTCGTCCACGTCGACGGCACCGAGCTGTCCGTCGAGCGGGCCAGCGACGCCTTGCTGGCCGCCGAGGACGACCTCGCCGAGCTCGAGCACGCCGCCCTGCCGTCGCGCATCGTGCACATGCCGCTGTCGTGGGACGACCCGGCGACGCGGCTCGCCATCGAGCGTTACATGCAGGGCGTCCGCGCCGATGCCCCGTGGTGCCCGTGGAACATCGAGTTCATCCGCCGGATCAACGGCCTCGACTCGGTCGAGGACGTGCGGCGCATCGTCCACGCCGCGTCGTACCTCGTTCTCGGCCTCGGCGACGTCTACCTCGGCGCACCGGTCGCCACCCCGCTCGACCCGCGCCACCGGCTCGTGACCACGAAGTACAACCCGGCCCGGACGTGGACACCGGAGAACGCGGTCGGGATCGGCGGCGCGTACCTGTGCATCTACGGGATGGAGGGACCGGGCGGCTACCAGTTCGTCGGGCGAACGGTGCAGGTCTGGAACCGCGACCGACATGGACCACACTTCGAGCGCCCGTGGCTCCTGCGGTCCTTCGATCAGCTGCGCTTCCATCCGGTCAGCGCCGAGGAGTTGCTCGAACAGCGGGCGCGACAGCAGGAGGGGACGTTGGAGATCGAGATGGAGACGACGACGTTCTCGATGGCCGATCACCTGGCCTACCTGGACGACAACGCCGCGACGATCGACGCGTTCCGCTCCGTCCAGCGGGCGGCGTTCGACGTCGAGCGCCAGGCGTGGGCGGCGGGCGGCGAGTCCGGAACCGGCCGGTGAGCACGGCCCGGGCCGCCGCCGAGCTGGCACTCGGACGGATCCACGGCGACACCAGGGACGGGGTGTGGATCAGGGTCCTCGACGACGACGACGTGCTGGCGGCGGCCGACGAGGTCGACCGTCGCGTCGCGGCCGGCGGTCACCTCCCGCTGGCCGGCGCGACGCTCGCGGTCAAGGACAACATGGATCTCGCCGGGATCCCGACCACCGCCGGGTGCCCGGCGTACGCCTACACGCCACACCGGACGGCGACGGTCGTCGCGCGGCTGGTCGAGGCCGGTGCCGTGGTCGTCGGCAAGACGAACATGGACCAGTTCGCCACCGGTCTGGTCGGTATCCGCTCGCCGTACGGCATCACCCCGAACGCCCGCTGGCCAGGGCGCATCGCCGGCGGGTCGAGCTCGGGCTCGGCCGTCGCCGTCGCCGCCGGTCTCGTCGACTTGGCGCTCGGGACGGACACCGCCGGTTCGGGTCGGGTCCCTGCCGCCTGCAACGGCATCGTCGGGCTCAAGCCGACCCGTGGTCGCCTCAGCTCGGCCGGCGTCGTGCCCGCCTGCCGATCCCTCGACTGCGTGTCGGTGTTCGCGACCGACGTCGACCGCGCTCGGCTGGTGGCGTCGATCGCCGCAGCGCCCGACGACGCCGATCCGTGGAGCCGCACGGCGCCCCCAAGCGGCCACGCGCCGGCCCCCGGCCGGGCCCCGCGCATCGGCGTGGCGCGGCCGGGCGACCTGACGTTCGACGGTGACCCCGACGGCAGCGCCCGCCACGCGGCCGCCGTCGAGCGACTCGTTGCGACAGGCGTCGAGGTCGTCGAGATCGGGATCGGGCCGTTCCTCGAGGTCAGCGACCTGCTGTACGGCGCGTCGTTCGTCGCCGAGCGCTACGAGGCGATCGGCGAGTTCCTCGAGCGCCATCCCGATGACGTCCACCCGGTCGTGGCGTCGATCATCGGTGCCTCCCGGCGCTTCGGCGCCTGGGAGGTGTTCCGCGACCGCACCGAGCTGGCCCGCCTGGCCCGGGTCTGCGCGCCGGTGTGGGACGTCGTGGACGCGATCGTCGTGCCGACCGTTCCCCGCGTGCCCACGATCGACGAGGTGCTCGCCGAGCCGGTCGCGGTGAACACGATGCTCGGGACGTACACGAACTTCGTGAACCTGCTCGACCTCGCCGCCGTTACGTTCCCGGTCGGGTCGGCCGCGGGCGACGGTCCGCCGCCCAGCCTGACGATCGTCGGCCCGGCGTGGAGCGACGATGCGCTCGTCAGCCTGGCGGAGCCGCTCGGTACGCCCGCCATCCTCCGTGGTGCGTGATGTCGGGGGCGCCTTCGGCGTCCACCGCCTCACACAGGAACCCGGCGACGTCGGTGCCGTCGGCCAGTTGCAGGCGGCCGATGCACAGCGGCGCCGGGATCTCGTCGACGAACGACCCGAAGCCCGCGGCGTCGAGCTCCCACACCTCGACCTCGATGGCGCCGGCGCCGGGAGTCCCCGGCGCGGTGCGCAGGAGCCCCGGCTTGGGCGGCACGGTATCCAGCGCGACCAGGCGGTACACCGGAGCGGTGCGGGTGGACGTGACGAGCTCGGCGCCGCGTGACGTGAGCTGGTGGTTCAGCGGCTGACCGGAGAGGTGGGCGCCGACCACTGCGATGCGCGTCATCCGGCCTCGCTGCGCTCGCCCACGGAGTCGACCGGCATGCCCGGACGGTAGTCCGGGCAT
>JBEVOM010000226.1:0-10553 GCA_040507575.1 Ilumatobacteraceae bacterium | reverse complement strand
GAGACCCTGCGCGCCCGGATCGCCGACGTGCCGGTTCTCGCGGACGAGTTGCCGGCCGGGCCTCGTGCGCCGCTGGCGCGTGCCGCGGTCGAACGTCGCGCCGCGGGCGAGGAGACCCCAGAACCCATCGGCGATCCCGAGGTGCGCCTCGGTCGCCAGGTGTCCGAGGTCGTGAGGGATGCGGCCGCGACCGGTCGGCATGTACCCGCCCGTCACCCGGCCGCGCGTCGCTCGCACCGCCTCCCACCACGCGTGCGGCGTCCGTCCATCCACCTTGTGGAACGTGACCGTCAGCGCGGGCGCACGACGTCTCACGCCCAGAGGGTCGCCGAGTGGGGCTGTCCCACGCCAGCGAGTTCTCCGCCTCCAGGCACACGTGCCGGCCGACGAGTGCGCGGCCGAGGAGCCGCCGACGGGGCAAGCTCGAGCCCGTGACCACTCGCATCGCCTTCCTCCGCGCCGTGAACCTCGGTCGGCGCACGGTGCCGATGGCCCGGCTGGTCGAGACGTGCGCCGGCCTCGGCTACGACGACGTCTGGACGTTCGCCAACAGCGGGAACGTGGTGTTCTCCGCGACCGGCCGCCGAGCCGACATCGAGCGCACGATGGAGGAGTCGCTCGCCTCGGCGTTCGGCTTCGAGGTCACGACGTTCGCGCGCACGGCCGCCGAGCTGCGCACAGCCCTCGCGCTCCGCCCGTTCGAGCTCGCCACCGGCGACACGTACTTCGTCACGTTCCTGAAGGATGTGCCGTCGGCGGCGACGGCACGGGCGCTCGAGTCGGCGTCCAACGAGTTCGACACCCTCGTCGTCGATGGTCGGGACGTCCATTGGAGGATGCGCGGGAAGTCGACCGACACGACGCTGACCCGGGCGACATGGAACCTCGTCGGCGAGCGCCGCAGCACCAGCCGCAACGTCAACCTGCTCGGCCGGATCGCCGCGAAGCTGGCCGGTTGACGGAGGACCATCACGTCGCGACCGCGGTCTGGACCAGATCTCGTGAGACGAGACCGGCCGCCCGGGCGGCGGCCACGGCGTCGGACCGTGTGCTCACGCCGAGCTTGCGGTAGACGGCCTTGAGGTTCGACTTCACGGTGTTCACGCTCACGTAGAGCCGTTCGGCGATCTGGGCGTACGACAGGTGCGTGGGCAGCAGTTCGAGGATGGTCATCTCCCGCGCCGTGAGGTGCTCGAGGAGCACGAGCGGGTCGTCGTGCGCCGTGATGTCGCCCACGGCGACGACGCGGCGGTAGGCCGACGGGATGTCGCCGCGGCGCTGCCACATCGCGGCAGCCAGGCGATGCACGGCGTGGTGGCGCGCCGGGTCCCGCCAGCGCAGCTCGGCTTCGAGCAGCTCGCGGAACAGCGGGTGGAACCGCATCGCGTCGGGCCGGCCGGGCACATCGGTGATGAGCAGTCGCCGTCGGCGCAGCTCGACGATCGCGGCGCCGGCCCGCGGACCGGCCAGCTCGACGGCGGCGTCCGGATCGAACCACTCGACGACCGAAAGGTCGAGCACGACCTCACGCTCGTCGACGGGCAGATGGTCGAGGATCTCGGCGACGACGAAGTCGCTGAGCTCGCGATCGGAGCTGGCCATCGCCCGCAGACCGTCCTCGGGATCCTCGGCGTGCTGGGCCGAGACGAGCGCCAGGTGGAACGCGATGGGCCAGCCGTCGGCTCGGCGGTTCACGCGGAGGTAGACCTCATCGGGCAACCCGAGGCCGCGGAACGTCGCCGCGACGCCCAGCGCCTCCTCGTCCCGCAGTCGCAGGTCGCGCTCACGGATCTCGGCCAACCACCCCTGCGTTCGCCAGCGGGCCAGCGGCAGCGGCGGGTCGACACGAGTCGTGATCACGAGTTGCAGCCGATGACCGACCCGCTCCGCGAGCAGGGCGAGCCCGTCGGCGATCGCGCGGTCCGACACCCTCGAGTAGCTGTCCAGCACGACGACGGCATGGCCGTCGAAGTGCTCGAGCTGGGCGATGAGG
Organism: Ilumatobacteraceae bacterium; assembly: GCA_040507575.1. Taxonomy (GTDB): domain Bacteria; phylum Actinomycetota; class Acidimicrobiia; order Acidimicrobiales; family Ilumatobacteraceae; genus JALZMG01. Next base: position 8,560 of record JBEVOM010000226.1, on the reverse strand, counting down.
ACGCTGAGGAACAGGCAGCTCCCCGGGTTCTCGTCGAGCGCGGCGCGTGCGGCGTCGTCCACGACGGGCACGACCGACCGCACGGCGTGGATCAGGTGGCGCCAGAACCCCGCGGGCGACTCGTCGAGGAGATCGACGGAGATCCAGGCCAGCGGCGCCGGCGCGACCGCGGTCCACTGGGCGACGAGCGTGGTCTTGCCGAACCCCGGCGGCGCGGCGACCAGCACGACGCGTGCCGTCGGCACGAAGCGGGCGATCAAGCGCGGGCGGTCGACCATCCCGTCCGGGAGCACCGGCCTCGTCAGCTTGCTCTGCAACACCCGGGCGTGGGTGGCGACGCGTGTCTCGCTCATGTCCGGTCCTGTCGATGCTGCGGCACGACCACCCTACGCGGTCACCCGTTCGGGGACGGTGGACCACCTGCCCGAGGCGGCCTCCTGACCGACCTGGGCGCGCTCAGTCTCGAATCCGGGGCTGAGCGCGCCCAGGTGCTGGAGCGGAGGGGGCGCGCGACGCGAGGAGCTGCTGCACCAGCGTGTCGGCCAGCCATCGCTCGTAGCGCTCGGCGACCCAATGGCGGTCGATCACGAGCAGGCGGTAGAGCTCCGGGGATGCCAGTGCATGGATGATGTCGGCGGCGTCCCGCGCGCGGAGTCGGGGCCGCAGCGCCCCTGAGCGCGCCAGGGATGTCGCGACGCGTCCTTGCCCGTGCTGTCGCTGTCGGGTGAGCTCGTCGAGGAGAACTGACGCTTCGTGGTCGGAGTCTGCGGCGCTCGAGAGGATGCCGTAGATCGGTGCGGTCCGGGTGTTGATCTCGACGGTCATGGCGGCGAGCGCGGCCAGCTGGTGTCGTGGATCCGCCGCGCTCAGCAGCGAGCGGACGGGCGGCCGCTCGGCCAGGGGGACGGGCTCGTCGTCACCGGCGACGGACCCGTCGACGAGGGACTTGAGGATCCCTTGCTTCGAGGCGAACAGCCGGTACACGGTCGCTTGGGGGACGTCGGATGCTCGACTGATCGCCTCGATGGTCGTGGCGCCATAACCTCGCTCGAGGAAGAGGGTGCCGGCGGCGTCGAGCACCGCCCGGCGCGCCAGTCGCGTCCTCGCCTGGGGCGCATTCGTGCCGTGGTCGGCCATCGGGAATCCGGCTCACACCCGTCGTTTCGCCGGTGCTCGGTCGATGTTGAACGCCACGGCGTCTCGGACGAGCGCCTTGAACGCCTGCTCGTCGAGCTCGGTGTCCTCGACGATGTCGATCGCCCGTCTCGTGCCGGCATCGAGGCTGGCGTTGAAGAGATGCTTCGGGTCCTCGAGCGACGCTCCGCTGAAGAACGTGAGCTTCACCTTGTCCTTGTACATCTCACCGGTGCAGATGATGCCGTTGCGGGACCACACCGGAACGCCGGCGGGGTTCGACGGTTTGACCCACTTCGCCTCTTCTGAGACGTCGGGGTCGGTGTCGTGGATGAGTGACCGGATCCGGTCGATCATCTGGACGCGCCAGTCGTCGCCGGGCATGTCAGCGGCTCCCGGACCCGCTCGGCAGCGCGGCGAAGTCGCGCTGCACCTTCCGGTACCACTTCAGACCCGAGATCGGTCGCCGCCACCGCCCCTTCATGTCGCGGAGGGCCGGCTCGTGCTCGGTGCTCCCGGCAGCGACCGCCTCGCGGAGGTGGCGGTCCTGGGCGGTGATGATCTCGTTCGCGTCGGCACCGACGTGGACGTGCTCACACGCTCCGCCGAGTTGGCTGCAGGTCATCGATCCCATGTCACGCTTCCTTCCGGGTGTTGTTCGTTCGTGGTGTTCCTGTTCACCAATGAGAGTGATACTCTCATATCGAGAGTGATGCTGTCAAGATGGCCACGGGTCGCCCGGCCCCTTTCATTCCGCGCAGATCGGCGCTCACACGGCGCCTGCCGTCCGTGAGATCAGCCGCGAGCGCGACGTGATCGCCGGTCCCGACCATGGCGGGCATGAACACGCACTCCTCCATCCACCGCGCCGGGCCGATGGCGGTCCTCGGCCTCGTGGCCATCGCAGCCACCTCCCTGACCGCCCAGTCGGCGAACGCCGCTGACGTCGGGATCACGTGCGGCACAGTGGTCACCTCGGACCTCCGGTTGACCGCCGACCTCCTCGACTGCCCAGGTCCGGGACTCGTGGTGTCGGCGCCCGACATCACGATCGACCTCGCCGGCCACGTCATCGACGGCACCGGTGTCGGCGCCGCCATCGACAACCAGGCTGGTCACGACGGCGTGACCATCACGCGCGGCACCGTGCGCGAGTTCCTGTTCGGCGTCGCGCTGCACCAGGCCGACGGCAACCGGATCGACCGAGTGGTCGCCTCGTCCAACATCGGCGGGTTCGTCGTGTCGAGCAGCGAGAACGTCGAGCTCGATCGCGTCAGCGCCCTCGGCAGCCTCGGAACCGGCATCGAGATCACGTTCAGCGACGACGTCACACTCCGCCGCAGCACCGCCGCCGAGAACGGCCTGTTCGGCATCGTCGACCGGTTCTCGTCGGGCACCCGCTTCGAGCGCAACACCACGACCGGCAACGAGGCGACCGGCCTCGTCGTCGACCTATCCGAGCATGTCGTCGTCGAACGCAACGATGCCCTCGGCAACAACTCCGACGGCATCGAGGTGACCCGCGCGACGGACGCCGTCGTCGAACGCAACCACGCCACCGCCAACGCCGGCGTCGGCATCACCGTCATCGATCCGGGCGTCACCGTCACGCTCACCCGCAACCGCGCCGATGCCAACCAGGGCGCCGGGATCGCCGCCGACCCTGGCACGCTGGACGGGGGCGGCAACCGCGCCCGGGGCAACCTCGCCGGTGAATGCAGCGGGGTGACGTGCCGATGAACGCCACCACCACCGATGTCGCCGACCTCGGCACCATCCTGTCCGTCTGGGCCCATCCGGACGACGAGACCTACCTCGCCGGCGGCGTCATGGCCGCTGCGGCCGATCGTGGCCAGCGGGTCGTCTGCGTCGCCGCCACCGCCGGCGAACACGGCACCGGCGACCCGGACACCTGGCCACCGCTGCGCCTCGGACGCCTCCGGTACTGGGAGGCCGCAGCTGCGATGGCGGTGCTCGGCGTCAGCGAGCACCGCTTCCTCGGCCTACCCGACGGCGGCCTCATCGAGTGGGACGCGACCGGGCAGGCACTCGTCGGCGACCTCCTCGACGAAGTCCGGCCTGACACCATCCTCACGTTCGGCCCCGACGGGATGACGTACCACCCCGACCACATCACGATCAGCCGATGGGTGACCGAGGCGTGGCAGCAGCGCGACCGTCCGTGCCGGCTGCTCTACGCCACCACGACCGTCGAGCACGCCGCCGAGTTCGGCGAGCTGTACGAGCAATGGAACATGTACATGTCCGACGAACGTCCCACCGGCGTCCCCGCTGGCGAACTCGCACTCCACGCCGCGCTCGACGGCGCTGCGCTCGACCGCAAGCTCGCCGCACTGGCGGCGATGGCCTCCCAGACCCGGGACCTCACAGCCATGGTCGGCGCCGAGCTCTACGCCCGGCAGGTGCGGGAAGAGGGCTTCGTCGACGCGCCGCTCGTGGCCGATGGCGTGCGAGTTGAGACGCAGGACGGGCGAGCGAGGACGGCCGCACCGACGCGCTGACCACCCACCCGAGCGGCCGGTCCGAACCTCACCGCACGCACGGTGTCGGATGCACGGGGTCGGATGCACGGTGTCGGATGCACGGTGTCGGCGATCACGGCACCGGGGGTCCGGCGCCGCGGTCGGTGCGTTCGATGCGCTCGATGTCGAGCCCCAGGTCGTTCAGGTGGTGGAGCACGCCGATCATCGCCGCCTGATCGCCGGCGGAGACGACGACGTGCCCGCGTCGATCGTGCACGGCGTCATCGCCGACGATGTCCGACAGCCGACGACGCACCGTGCGTTGCAACGTCCCGGCCACCTCGATGTCGAAGGCCATGGCCCCTCCTCGCCGACGTTGTACGTCCGGCGCCGTTGTCCGCACCACCCCCGCGACGGGTGAAGACGGCCGGATCGTCGACTTCGCTGCGGACACCCGAGCCCGCCGGGCCCGGTCCGCGAGGACGTCACCCGATGCGGGTGTTGCCCGCCGGGTCGACGGGCCACCATCATCGGTGCGCATGCGGTTCGTCGTGCGCGTCGTGGTGGTGGGTGCACTCGTGTTGACCGCGTGTTCGGGCGACGACGACGACACCGGGGACTCGGTCCCGACGACGACCCCGGCCGAGTCGTTGCCGGTCGACACTGCGGTCGACGCGGAACCGACCTACACGTTCGGGTTCCTGGCTCCCGGAGAGGGCCAGCTCGCCACGTTCGTGCCCGGCCAGGAGCGGGCGCTGGAGCTCGCCGTCGACGACATCAACGCCGCCGGCGGCGTGCTCGGCGGGCCGGTGACCTCGGTCCGCCAGGACGAATCCACTGAGGTCCCGATCGACACAAACCTTGACGACCTCGTCGAACGAGGTGCCGACGCCGTCCTCGGACCGGTCGGCTCGGCGAGCGCGATCGCAGCCGTCCCGTTGCTCGCCGAACGCAACCTGCTGGGATGTTCGGCGTCGGCGACGGCGACGGCGGTGACCGCGGGGAACGACGTGGCGACGTTCTTCCGGACCGCACTGCGCGACGACTTCGCATCGCCGGCGATCGCTGACCGGGTCATGGCGCCCGCCGACGACGATGCCGCACCGCCGGCCACGATCACCGTCCTCGGCCCAGACGACACGTACGGCACCGATCTCGTCGGCGACGTGGCCGCGCAACTGACCGCACGCGGGGCCACGGTGGACACGATCTTGTACCCGTCGTGGCGCGAGGAGTTCGAGGAGGAGGTCGACGCGATCACGGCCGCCTCGCCGGACCTGGTCGTCCTCGCTTCCTCTGGCGAGGGTCCGACGATCATCAGCCAGCTCGCCGACGCCGGTTACCCCGCCGGACAGGTCGTCGGGCTCGAAGGGCTGAGCGTCCCGAACGTCGCCGAGGCCGCGTTCCCCGACGACCCATCGCGCGCCGACGGCCTCACCGTCATCGCGCCGACCGGCGACCGGGCGTTCACGCAGCGCCTCGTCGACAGCCTGCCCCCGAACGACAGCACGCTCTACGGCGCCCAGATGTACGACTGCGCCATCACCATCGCGCTCGCCGTGCTGGCCGCCGGCACGTCCGACCCGGACGAGGTCGGAGCCGAGATCCTGGCCGTCACGTCGGGTGGGCGAACGTGCTCGACGTTCGCCCACTGCGCCGAGCTGCTCGCCGCCGGCGACGAGATCGACTACACGGGCACCAGCGGCGGCATCGAGCTCGACGGGCAGGGGGACGTCGCCCGCGGCCGGCTGACGACTTCGGTGGTCGTCGACGGCGAGCTCGTCGAGACGGCGACGGACGAGGTCGACCTCATCGCCGAGCGTCGCCAGCAGCTGCTCGCCGCCGCGGTCTTCACGACCCAGCTCCAGCAGGCGCTCAAGCTGCTCGGCTTCTACGACGGTGATGTCACCGGCGTCTACGACGACGCGACGGCCGATGCCGTTCGGGCGCTGCAACAGGCGCTCGGCCTGCCCGAGACCGGCGCGTGGGACGAGGCCACCGACGCCGCGTTCCGGGAACGCTACGGATCGGCGTCGACGGCACTCGGCCTCAGCATCAGCCAGCTGCAGGTCGAGCTGCAGGAGCTCGGTTACTACAGCGGTCCCATCGACGGCCGCTACTCGGCCCAGACGATCGCCGCCGTGCGGGCGTTCCAAGCCGCCCTCGGCGTGCCCCAGACCGGGTTGCTCGACACGACGACACTGCGGGCGATCTACGTCCGGGGCCAGCAGACCATCGCTCCGCCCGAACCACCACCGGTCACGACCGAGCCGCCCTCGCCGGAGACGACAGCGGCGCCGCCACCGGTCACGCCGGCGCCACCACCCGCCACGCCGGCGCCGCCACCCGTCACGCCGGCACCGCCACCCGTCACGGAACCGTCGCCACCCGTCACCGAGCCGCCGCCACCAGTCACCGAGGCGCCGACCACCACGGACGCCCCGCCAGTCACGGAACCGCCACCGCCGGCGCGGCCGACGATGCTCGAGGCGCTCTCGGCGGACGCGCAGTTCTCGACGTTCGTCGGCCTGGCGCAGTCCATCGGGTTCGCCGCCAACCTGGACGCACCGTCGCCGCCGTTCACGCTGTTCGCCCCGACGAACGCCGCGTTCGATGCCATGACCCCCGAGGAGCGGGCGGCGTGGATCGACGACGTGGACGGGTTGCGGTCACTGCTCGCGTACCACGCCGTCGACGCCGACGCCGGGGTCCTCACCGACCCCGACCTGCGGACCATGTCGGGTCGCACGCTGCGCAGCCAGCAGGGCACGCTGCTGACGGTGGGGCTCAACGGGTCAGCGATCGCGATCGAGGGCGGGAGCCTGGGCGCCGAGATCCCGGCGTCGAACGGCATCGTCCACGCCATCGACACCGTGCTGCTGCCCACCGGTTGACGGCGCTCCGGGCCGTCGCGGCACTCGCGGCAGTCGTCAGCCAGCGCCGGAGATGACGACAGGACACGGCGCGTTGCGAACGACGTGGTCCGACACCGAGCCGAGCACGGCGCGGCGCAGGCCACCGCGGCCGCGCGTCCCGAGGACGATCGTCGATGCCGGGAGCGACGTGGCGAGATCGCACAGCGCAGCACCGGCGGAACCCTGGAGGACGACGGTCTCGGCGGTCGCCAGGCCCAGCCGCTCACACGTCGTGTCGAGCGCCTGGCGTCCGATGGCGAGCCGGTCGGCGTCCTCCCGGTCGGCATCAGCCACGCTCAGCACCCCACCCGCCATGCCGGTGCCGACGACGTCGACCGGGTGGACGAGCTCCACGACGGTGGCGACGACGACCCGGTCGGGCGGCGCGACGACCTCCAGGGCGCGAGACAGCGCCGTGATGGCGAGGTCCGATCCGTCGGTGCAGAGCAACACGGTGGTCGTCACGGCGCGAATGCTCGCAGCTCGCGGGCCTCGACGGCGCATCCCGGATCGATTGACACATGCGACCGCCGCGGCGCCACCACTAGTTTGCGAGATGTGCCGCGCGCCTTCGACGACCTCCTCGCCGCCAACCGGACGTTCGCGTCGAACTTCCGGTTGGGCGGCTTCGACGGTGTCGCCCGGGCCGGCGTCGCGCTCGTGACGTGCATGGATTCGCGCATCGACCCGCTGCGCATGCTCGGCCTGCAGCCGGGCGATGCCAAGATCTTCCGCAACCCCGGTGGCCGGGTGACCCAGGCCGCGCTCGAGGCGCTCGTCCTCGGTGTCCACCTGCTCAACGTCGATCGCATCCTGATCGTCCCGCACACCCGGTGTGCGATGGCGACCAACACCGAAGACGAGCTGCGCCGGAAGGTCAGCGAGTCGAGCGGCCAGGACGCGTCATGGGTGTTCTTCGGGATCGTCCGCGACCAGATCGCCGCGTTGCACGACGACGTCCGCACGGTACGCAGCCACCCGCTGATCCCGCCCCGCGTCGCCATCGGCGGATTCATGTACGACGTCGACACCGGTCTGCTCGACGAGGTCGTGCCGGCTGCGTGAGACGCCGATGATCGACGATGTCGACCGCCGACACCTCGACGCCATCGCCGACGCCGACCTGTTCCCCTACTGGTACGACGACGTCGACGAACCCGACTCCAACCCGACGCTCGTGCGCAACGAGAGCTGCGACCTGTGTGTCGTCGGCGGCGGTTACACCGGGCTGTGGACGGCGATCATCGCCAAGGAGCGCGACCCGTCGCGTGACGTCGTGCTCATCGACTCGGCCGAGGTCGGCTCGGCGGCGAGCGGGCGCAACGGCGGGTTCATGGAGTCGAGCTTGACCCACGGCGTCGCCAACGGTCAGGAGCGGTTCCCGGACGAGATCGAGCTCCTCGAGCAGCTCGGACTGCAGAACCTCGACGCCATCGAGAACGCCATCCACCGCTACGCCATCGACTGCGACTTCGAGCGCACCGGCGTCATCGACGTGGCGACGACGGCGCACTCCCCGAGCTACCTCGACGAGCTGCGCGACGACGCCCTGCAGCTGCGCCGGCTCGGCCAGGACGCCCGCTGGCTCGACGCCGACGCGATGCGCGCCGAGGTCGACTCGCCGACGTACACGGGCGGGCTCTGGCGCATCGGCCGCGCCGCCCTCGTCGACCCGGCCCGGCTGGTGTGGGGGCTGAAGACGGCGGCCGAGCAGCTCGGCGTGCGGATCTACGAGGACACCAAGGCCACGTCGCTCGAGCGCGACGGCGTCGGCGTGCTCGTCAAGACGCCACTTGCCGACGTCCGGGCCGCCCGCGTCGCCCTCGGCACCAACGCGTTCAAGCCGCTGCTGCGCCGCCTGCGCCACTACATCGTGCCGGTCTACGACTACTGCATGGGGACCGAGCCGCTGACGCCCGAGCAGCTGGCGTCGATCGGCTGGCGCAACCGCCAGGGCCTGTCCGACATCCCCAACCCGTGCCCCTACTACCGCCTGACCGAGGACAACCGGGTGCTCTGGGGCGGCTA
>JBEVOM010000085.1:0-20365 GCA_040507575.1 Ilumatobacteraceae bacterium | reverse complement strand
CCTCACCTCACTCCGACAACGGCACGGTGAGCTCGATGACGGTGCCGTGATCGCCGCCGTGGTCGGCGAGGCCGGCGGTGACGAGATCGGCGGCCTTCGCCGGGCGCATCGAGATCTGGCCGTTGAGCTCGGTCGTGACGAGCGTGCGCACGATCGACAGCCCGAGTCCGGTGGCCGTGTCGAGGTCGAAGCCGGGCTCGAGGCCCTGGCCGTCGTCGATCACCTCGATCTTCAGCCGCACCTCGTCGTTGTCGAGCGACACCACCACCTTGCCGCCGTCGCTGCCTTCGGGGAAGCCGTGATCGACGGCGTTCTGCATCAGCTCGGTCAGGACGACGGAGAGTGGCGTGGCCACCCGCGCCGGGATCCGGCCGCCGTCACCGCTCAGCGTGAAGTGCACGGGTCGGTCCGGCGACTGCAAGCTCTCCTCGGCAAGCCGGAGCAGCGGACGGACGATCTCGATGAACGTGACGTCGTCGCCTGGTTCACGTGACAGCGACTCGTGGACCAGTGCGATCGTGCGGATCCGCCGGACCGACTCGGACACCGCCGCCTTTGCCTCGGGGTTCTCCAAGCGACGGGCCTGCAACCGCAGCAGCGACGAGATCGTCTGCAGGTTGTTCTTCACCCGGTGGTGGATCTCGCGGATCGTCGCGTCCTTGCTGATGAGCAGCCGGTCGCGCTTGCGCAGGTCGGTGACGTCGCGCACGAGCAGCACCCCGCCGGCCACCTCACCGTCGGCGAGGATCGGCAGGCACCGGCACAACAGCGCGACGTCCGACGCCGGCTCGAACTCCTCGACGACCGGCACCTGGATCTCGAACGCCTTGCGGACCATGTCGTCGTGGAAGCCGAGCTCGGCCAGCCGCATGCCGACGGCGTTGGCATGGATCCCGACCCGGTGCAGCGCCGAGTTGGCGTTGGGCGAGAGGTAGCGCACCCGCCCGTCGGCATCGAGGTTCACGACACCGTCGCCGACGCGCGGCGCCATCGCCGAGTCGGTGCCCCGCGCCGGGTACGGGAACGAGCCCTCGGCGATCATCCCGGCGAAGCGGTCGAAGATCGACACGTAGGTGCGCTCGAGCTCGCCCGGCGGTCGGCCGGCCCGCTGGACCCACTCGCGGGTGAGGACAGCGACGTTGCGGCCCCCGCAGCGGACGGGCACGGCCAGCATCCGCGCCGTGTCGGGCAGGTCCTGGACCCGCACGTCGCCTTCGGTGATCTCACCCGACGTGAACGCCGACGACAGCACGGAGTGCTCGCTCACGTTGGCGAACGAACCGACCCAGTCGGTGTGGTACACGGTCTGGCCGGTGGCCGGGCGGACCTGCCCGACGATCAGCCAGCGGTCGTCCTTGGTGGGCACGTACAACAACAGGTCGGCGAAGCAGAAGTCGGCGAGCATGCCCCATTCGGACATCAAGCGGTTCAGGTGTGACACCTGGTCGCGTTCGAGTGTGGTGTTGTCCCGGACGAGGGCGGCGAGCGAGGCCATAGCGAAGTGGATTCTGCCCGATCCGGCTCAGCCGCGCAGGTGACCGACGAGCACCATGAGGCCGGCGAGGTCGTTGATGTCCGAGTCGAGGGACGGCACGTCGAGCACCTGCGGGGCGAGGAGGGCGAGCTCGGCCCGCCGCTCCGCCTCGCGCGTCGCGACGAGCGCGACGTCGTGGAAGCGCCTCGCGACCTCGCCGAGGACGTCGCGCACGACCCTGGCGTCGACGGCGGCACCGTTGGTGCTCAGCTCGGTGGCGACGGCGTCGACGAGACCGCCGTCGGCCGTCGCGTCGGCGAGCCGCTTGGCACTGGTCGCCGCGCCCCGCCGCGTCAGGCTGGCCGGGAGCACGCGGTTGGCGATGATCGCACCGAGGTCGTACTCGCGCTCGAGCAGTTCGCGGGCGAGGTACGCCGCCTCGTGGGCCGGCGCCGTCTCCAGCGTCGACACGACGATGAACGTGGTCCGCGGGTCGCCGAGCAACGCCTCGACCTCCTTGGCCCGTTTCACGAACCCCTTCTCCATGGCCTGGAACAGCACGAAGAAGTCGGCGATGTCGCGCAGGAAGCCGGAGCCCAGCACCCGGTCAGCCACCTGGTAGAAGGGTTTCGACGCCATCGTGAAGATGCGCGACCGGTACGGCACGGTCAACCAGCGCAGCAGACGGCTCCCGAAGAACTCGATCATCCGCGACGGCGCGTCGAGCACCGACAGGGCGTTGCGCGACGGTGGGGTGTCGACGACGACGAGGTCGTAGTCCCCCGTCGCGTGGAGGTCGTGCAGCTGCTCCATCGCCAGGTAGTCGTGGCTGTGCACGAAGCGGCTGGTGATGTTCTGGTACAGCGGGTTCGACAGCACCGCGTCGCGGACCTTGGCGTCCGGGGCGTGGCGCCGGATGAGGTCGTCCCATCCTGCCTTGGTGTCGAGCATCGCCGCCCACAGCTCGCCCCGCGGCTCGAGGCCGGCGCCGGCGAACGCGGCGTCGGGCACTCGGGTGGCGGTGTTGCCGAGCGCGCCCACGCCGAGCGCGTCGGCGAGGCGCTTGGCGGGGTCGACGGTCAGCACGAGCACCCTCCCGCCCTGCTCGACGGCGGCGGCCAGCCCGAGCGCAGCGGCGACCGTGGTCTTGCCGACGCCACCGGATCCGAGCACCAGGACCATCTCCTTGCTCGCCAGGAGGGGATCGAGCCCGGCCGGCGTGCCCCGCGCCATCAGCGGCGCTCCTCGTCGACGGCGATGGCCATGTCAGATGTCCACGTCCAGCTCTTCGGCGAGGGCCTTGGCGACGAGGGCGACCACGCGACGGCCGGTCGCCTTCGTGAACAGCTCAGGCACGTACAGGACGGACAGGTCGCTCGGGATCTCGTCGCGCAATCGCTCGAGGTGACGGTTGCCGACTCGCCGGCGCGCCTCGGTCACGGTCGCCGCGGCGAGCACCTGGCGCACGCCGGGGCCGGCCGCGTCGACGAGCAGGGCCTCGACCTCGCCCAGGCGGTCGACGACCTCCGCTTGTCGACGGTCGAACAGCGCCGGCAGGACGCGGTTGGCGACCACGGCCGACGGGGTCACACCGGTCTCGCGGTCGAGGCGCCCGATGAGATCGATGGTCTCGGTGACCGGCATCTCCTCGGGCGTCGTGACGATCACGAGCCCGGTGATCTCGGGGTCCTCCAGGATGTCGTTCATCCAGCGCGTCTGCTCCCGGACCATGCCCACCTGGACCAGTTCGCTGATGACCCGGGGTGCGGCGATCTGGGCGACGATGTGGCCGCTGGCCTCGGCGTCCACGATCACGAGGTCGTAGTGCCGCTCGCGCACCTCGTACGCGAGCTTGCCGACGGAGAGGATCTCCTTGACGCCAGGGGCGGCATCGGCCACGAAGTCGAACGTGCGGGCCAGCGGCCCGATGCGACCGACGAGCGGCACCTTGACGAACAGCCGGAGGTACTCGCGCAGCGAGTCCTCGGTGTTCATGGCCATCGCGAACATCTCGGGATCGATCTCCCGGGGCTCGAAGTCGAGCGGCGGCGTGTCGAGCGTCGCCGCCAGCGCGCCCTTGGCATCCATCTCGCACACGAGCGTGCGCTTGCCGGCGCGCGCGCCGAGATCGGCCAGCGCGGCGGCGACGGACGTCTTGCCGACCCCGCCCTTGCCCGTCACGAACAGCAGGCGGCGATCGAGCAGGCCGCCGGCGTCACTCACGGAGACAGCCTCTCACCGACCGCACGCTACGGCCCCGTGGTGGCCGTCGGGCCGGCGGCCGGGTCAGCCGCCGAAGCCGATGCGGCGGTCGCCGTCGTTCGTGCCGACCTCGACGTATGCGATCTTGGCCGCCGGCATGGCGATCTTGCGGCCCCGCTTGTCGGTCAGCCAGAGCACGTCGACGACGCCGGCGAGGGCGGCCTCGATCTGCTTGAGCGCGTCGTCGCGCTCCTCGTCGGGGATCTCGACGGCGAGCTCCCGGGGCGCCTGGGTCACACCGATCCGTACGTCCACGATCCTGTCTCCGTTCCAGCGATGCTCACGAGTGTGGTGCGCCGGACGTCGTCCGGGGCTGCGGACCATGACGGTACCGCCCCGGCGCTCCGACGAGCCCGGCCGGCGCGGCCGACGGCGCACGCCGATCGCCGACGCCATGTCGTGATCCGTGGGATACATGTCCTTGACGCCATCCGTGACCGGACGGACACTGGCGGCATGGCCGCCCGCGCCCCCACCCGCCCCGTGGTGATCGTCGCCTACGGCGGGGTGCAGGCACTCGACGTCACGGGGCCGCACGAGGTGTTCGCCGGCGCCGGTCCCGCACTCGCGCTCCTCGGCGGCGCGACCGGCGGTCCGGCGCCATACGCGGTCACCGTCGCCGCGCCTCGCCCAGGACCGGTGGCGACCGAGAGCGGCCTGCAGATCGTCGCCGACGAGCTGGACCGCGACCTGGGCGTCGACACGTTGATCGTGCCCGGCGGCAACGGGGTCCTCGCCGCCCTCGACGATGCCGAGCTGGTGGCGACGATCGACGCGCTCGCATCGCGGGCCCGCCGGGTGGTCAGCGTCTGCAGCGGCACGTTCCTGCTGGCCGCCGCCGGGATCGTCCGGGGCCGACGGGTGACGACCCACTGGGCCCGCGCCGCATCGTTGGCCGCCCGCCACCCCGACGTGCTCGTCGACGCCGACCCGATCTGGACCCGCGACGGCAACGTGTGGACGTCGGCCGGCGTGACCGCCGGGATCGACGTCGCCCTCGCCCTCGTCGAGGACGACCTCGGCGTCGACGTCGCCGAGACGATCGCCCGATGGATGGTCATGTTCCTGCGCCGACCCGGGACGCAGAGCCAGTTCGCAGCACCGGTCTGGCGGCGCCGGGCGCGCGACGAGCCGGTGCGACAGATCCAGGACGCCGTCGACGCCGATCCCGCCGCCGACCACCGGCTCGGCACACTGGCGGCCGCCGTGTCGATGAGCGAGCGCCACCTGCTGCGTCGGTTCAGCGCCGACCTCGGCGTGACGCCGGCCCGGTACGTCGCCAACGCCCGCATCGAGGCCGCCCGCCGCGACCTCGAATCGACCGACGACACGGTGGCGGCCATCGCCGCCCGCGTCGGGTTCGGCACCTCGGAGACGATGCGGCGGACGTTCGTCCGCCACCTCGGAACACCACCCGACGACTACCGCCGCCGCTTCGGCCACCGCCCGCCGAACCGCCCCACCGAGAGTGACCGTCCATGAGCACGAGCATCGCCATCCCCCTGTTCCCCCGCTTCACAGCCCTCGACGGCATCGGTCCGTACGAGGTGCTGCAGCGGATCCCCGGCTTCGACGTCACGTTCATCGGCCACGAGCGAGGCGTCGTGCGCTCGGAGAACGGGTTCCTCGGCATCGAGGTCGACGCCACGTTCGGCGAGCTCCCCTCGCCCGACGTGATCGTGTTCCCCGGCGGCATCGGCACGCGGGCGCTGCTGACGGACGAGACGGTCCTCGACTGGGTGCGAACGGCGCACCGGTCGACGCGGTTCACGACGTCGGTCTGCACCGGGTCGCTGGTGCTCGCCGCCGCCGGCCTGCTGGACGGGCTGACTGCGACGACCTACTGGAGTGTGCTCGACGTGCTGGCCAGGTTCGGTGCCGTCCCGACCGGCCAGCGCGTCGTGGAGCACCTCGACCGTCGGATCATCACGGCGGCCGGCGTGTCGAGCGGCATCGACATGGCGTTGCGCCTCGTCGAGATCCTGGTCGACCGCACGGCCGCCGAGGCCGCCCAGCTGATGATCGAGTACGACCCGCAACCGCCGTTCGACGCCGGTGCCGTCGACAAGGTCGGCCCGGAGGTCATGGCCCGCATCGCCGAGTACGCCGCCCTGCGTGAGTGACGGGTGGCGACGACCTCAGACGGCAGTGGCGCAGATCGTGTCGCCGCGGGCCTTGCTGGCCTCCGAGGCGACCGTGATGCCGTCCTCGTCGGCCCCGTAGAGCGCACCGAGCATGCCGCGCACCATCCCCCGATCGACCGCACAGATCACGGGGTGATCGGTCGCCACAGTGCCGAACGGGCAGTGATCGTTGATGATCCGCAGGCCCGGTCCGGCGTCCATGTGGGCGGCGAAACCGTGCGCGGTCAGCGCGTCGGCGACCGACTGCATCGCCGAGCGCAACGAGCGCTGCCCGACGACGAGGTCGTCGCCGTTGAGGGCCGTCGCCATCGCCCGGCCGTACGTCGCGCCGACCTCCTCGGCCATGAGCTCGGCCTCGTGGCGGGGCAGCCGATCGAGCGCCCGCCCGAGCAGGGCGAGCACGAGGTCGTCGCTGCGGATCGGCACGTCGATCTCGGCGCCGGCGACGACGGCGTAGCGCTTCGAGGGTCGGCCGGCCCCCCTGCGGCCACGGAGCCCGGGGGTCGACGGGTCGGCCGGCGATGTCGGGCGGGCCACTCCGACGTACCCGCCGGCGGCCAGCTTGTCCAGGTGGTGCCGAGCGACGTTCGGGTGCACGCCGACCTCGGCCGCGACCTCGGACACCGTCACCCCGTCGGCGCCACCGTCGTCGCGGGCGAACAGGTAGATCCGCCGGCGGGTCGGGTCCCCAAACGCGTCGGTGATGGCGGAGACGGCCGCCGTGAACGCCGGCGCATCGCTCGTCGTCTCACGGGCCAGGTCGTGCGGGCCGGTGCTCCGAGTGACCATCCCGGTATTCTACCTATGGCCGTAGTGCAAATTCCCGGCCCCCTTCGCCGACCTCCGTAGGAGCCCGATGCCCGCCACCCGTGACCAGATCGTCGAGGCCCTGCGCCCGGTCGAAGATCCCGAGCTGCACCGGTCGATCGTCGACCTCGGCATGGTGCGGGACATCGAGGTCGCGGCCGGCGGACGGGCATCGATCGTGATCGCGCTGACGGTCCCCGGCTGTCCGCTGAAGAACGAGATCACCAACCGGGTCACCGACGCCGTCGTCGGGCTCGACGGGGTCACGAGCGTCGGCGTCGAGTTCACGGTGATGAGCGAGCAGGAGCTCACCCAGCTGCGCCAGGGACTCCAGGCATCCGGTGCGAACGGGCACGGCCACACCCACGGGCAGCCCCAGGGCCACGCCGAGGGGCGCGAGATCCCGTTCGCCCAGCCCGGCTCGCGGACCCGTCCGCTGCTCATCGCGTCCGGGAAGGGTGGCGTCGGCAAGTCGAGCGTGACGACCAACCTGGCCGTCGCCCTCGCCGCCCGTGGCCATTCGGTCGGCGTCGTCGACGCCGACATCTACGGCTTCTCGATCCCCCGGATGCTGGGCGCTGACCGCGACCCCGTCGCCCTCGACCAGATGCTGCTGCCCCCCGAGGCGTGGGGCGTCCGGTGCATGTCGATCGGCTACTTCGTCCCGGACGGCCAGGCCGTCATCTGGCGCGGGCCGATGCTGCACAAGGCGCTCGAGCAGTTCCTGACCGACGTGTACTGGGACGAGCCCGACTTCCTGCTCGTCGACATGCCGCCCGGCACCGGTGACATCGCCATCTCGCTGGCCAACTACCTGCCCCGCGGTGAGG
The DNA here is from genome assembly GCA_040507575.1 of Ilumatobacteraceae bacterium. GTDB lineage: Bacteria > Actinomycetota > Acidimicrobiia > Acidimicrobiales > Ilumatobacteraceae > JALZMG01. The sequence goes on along the minus strand of JBEVOM010000085.1, from coordinate 12,848 downwards.
TCTTCGTCGTGACGACGCCCCAGGCGGCGGCCCAGAAGGTGGCGCGCCTCTCGGCGGCGATGGCCGTCAAGGTCAACCTGCAGGTCCGCGGCGTCATCGAGAACATGTCGTGGTTCACCGGTGACGACGGCACGCGCTACGAGATCTTCGGTTCCGGCGGCGGCGCCGAGCTGGCCGCCGAGCTGGACGTCCCGCTCCTCGCCCAGCTCCCCCTCCTCGCGGCCCTGCGCGAGGGCGGCGACGACGGTCGGCCGATCGCCGCCGTCGACCCCGACAGCGAGACCGGCCACGCGTTCCACGTCCTCGCCGAGCGGATCGCCGTGGAGATGCGCCCGAAGAAGGTGTTCAGCCCCGAGCTCAAGCTGGTCTGAGCCGCGTCGGAGATCCACGGATGGACGTGATGGCCCGCTACCGCTTCGAGGCGTTCGTCGCCCACGCGCTCGACGACATCCCCGACGAGCTCGCCTGGGTGCTCGACAACGTCGTCGTGCAGGTCGCCGATCGGGACCCCGACGAGCCCGACCTCCTCGGCCTCTACGACGGTGTGCCGCACACCGAGCGGACCGGCAACGAGGGTCCGGACGTCGTGACGATCTACCGGCTCGCGCTGTGTGCGATGTGCGAGGACGAGGACGACCTCGCCGACGAGGTGTACGTCACCGTCCTGCACGAGCTCGGTCATGCCGCCGGCATCGACGACGAGCGCCTCCACGAGCTCGGCTGGGCCTGACGACGCGAGCCGATGGCGTCCGAGAGACGGGGCCAGGCCGACCGCGTGTGTAGGTTCGATCGGGTGAGCGACCCCGATCCGCCGCCCCCTCCCCCGCCACCCGACCTGGCGCCACCGCCCGGCTACGCCTCCTACGACTCGGGCCCGTCGGGCGTCGGACCGCTGCGACGCGTCGGTGGTCTGGCGAAGTGGATCGTGATCCTCCTGCCGATCTTCGCGATCGGTCAGGTCGTGCAGCTGGCCGCCGCCCCGTGGGTGGTCGGCTCGGCCCAGGACCTCCTCGACGAGCGGATCAGCGACGACGAGTTCCTGGACGACTACGAGCGCTACAACCTGCTCGGCGGCATCGCCGGGCTGGCCACCGTGGCGATGGTCGTGCTGTCGGTCATCTGGCTGTTCAGGACCATGAAGAACCATCGCGACCTCGGCCGGAGCACGACGTGGGCGCCCGGCTGGGCCATCGGCGGGTGGTTCGTGCCCCCGTTCGTGCTCTACATCGTGCCGCTGCTCATGCTGCGAGAGGTGTGGAAGGCGTCCGACCCGGCGTCACCCCCCGGGGACCAGGGCTGGAAGCGCAGCCCGGACAACCCGGTGATCTGGGCGTGGTGGGTGCTCTACGGCATCGCGCCGATCCTGTTCCTCGTGCTCGGCGTGCGCCAACAGGTCGGGATGACGACCGGCGACGCAGACGACATCGCCGACGCGATGGATGACCGCCTGCCGCTGCTGATCGCTTCGGGGGTCGCCACCATCGCCGCGGCCGTGCTCTGGGTGGTCGTCGTCAGAGGCATCACCGGTCGCCATCGCCGCCTCACCGGCGAGGCGGTGTGACCGGCCGAGGCACCACGGCGGCGCCCACATGAGCGTCTTCGTCGTCCGCCATGCCAAGGCGGGCAGCCGCCGCGATTGGGACCGCGACGACGAGCTGCGGCCGCTCACCAAGAGCGGGCGGCTCCAGGCCGACGACATCGCCGAGCGCCTGCGGTCCGAGCACGTGACCGGCCTGTGGTCGAGTCCCTACGTGCGGTGCGTCCAGACCCTGGTGCCGCTCGGACGGGCGCTGCACCTCGACGTCGTCAGCGAGCCCCGGCTCGCCGAGGGGGCGTCGGTCGAGGACACGATGGCCCTGCTGCGCAACGTCGGTGACGGCGCCGTGCTGTGCAGCCACGGCGACGTGATCCCGGACCTGCTGCAGGCGCTGACCCGCCGGGGCACGAGGATCCTCACGCCGCCCGACTGGCGCAAGGCATCGATCTGGGTCCTCGACCCGCCGGACGCCGACGGCGTCGTGGCCACCGCGTCGGTCGAGCCGCCAGCCGGCTGAGCGCCACGAGGGCCGGGTCAGCCGGCCGGCCCGACCGAGGTCGTGGACGGGCCGACGGTCGTCGTCGAGACGTCGAGGTCGGCGGCGAACTGGTCGACGATCGCCCGCACCTCGGCCGGCGCGTCGAGCGCCTGGCACCGTGCGATCTCGGCCCGGGCGGTCTCGATGTCCGGACCGGTGTCGCCGGCATCGACGTTCGCGGCGATGACCGCGAGGAAGCAGTGCGGATCGGCGTAACTCGCGTCGGCGGCCACCGCCCGCCGCAGCTGCTGCTGGGCCGTCGCCACGGCGGCGGCCCGCAGGTCGTCGCTCGCTCCGTTCGACGCGATGTACAGCAGCCAGCCGGAGTACGCAAGAGCCTCGGGGTGCTCGGGCCGCTCCTCCAGAACTCGTTGGTACAGGGCCTGGGCGGACGTCGGGTCGACGCCGATGACGGCGCGCGCCTGGGCCAGCAGCACGGCGACGTCGTCCTGCTGGACGCCACCGGTGATCGTCTCGCTGCCGAGCCGCTGGCCCGACGAGCGGGCGACCAACCACCCGGCCCCGCCGGCCACGACGGCCACCACGGAGACGGCCACGAGCCGCCGGCGCCACGCTCCCGGGCGGCGCGTCGCCAACGCCGAGCGGCCCTCCTCGATGTCGCGCAGGACGTCGGCGGCCCGCTTCGTGTAGCCGTCGTGCAGCGTGACGTAGTCGACGGCATCGACGTCACCCGCGGCCCGCTCGGCGTCGAGGTCGCGCAACGACCGCAGCAGGTACCGACGCTCGTCCTCCAGCTCGGCGAGTCGGTCCGGGTTCATCGGGACGGCGCTCACCGGTCGCGTTCGGCCGGTGGCGCGTCGTCCTCGCTGGCCAGCGCCGCGGCGACGAGCGCCCGGTCCTCATCGGTGGGGTCGCCTTCGGCGGCCGCTTCGCGCTTCCAGCGGCGGAACGTCAACGCCAGGGCGGAGACGGCACAGATGAGGGCGGCGACGGGCAGCGCCCACACGAGCGCGTCGAACCCGGACGCCCTCGGCACGAGCAGGATCCGTCCGCCATAGCTGGACTCGATGACCCCGATGATCTCGTCGTCGGTGAGGTCGCCCTCGTCGACGAGCTCGCCGACGCGGTTGCGGATGCTCTCCGACGCCGTGTTGCGCGACTCGAGGACGCTCTCGCCCTGGCACACCGGGCAGGCGATCCGAGCCTCGATGCCCGACGCCCGCTCTTCCGGGGTGCTCGGCCCGTCGGTGCGGGTCGCGCCGACGGCGAGGAAGCCGACGAGCACGAACACGAGCGCTCCCCACAGCGGCCACCGCCGCGACAGCCGCCCGCTCATCGCCCCTCGCGCAGCCGCTGCAACTGGGCGCCGAGGTAGTCGGCGGAGACCCGCGAGATGACACGGCCGCGCACCACGCCGTCGGGATCGATGATCCACGTCTCGGGCACCTTCGACACGCCGAAGGCAACGGCGATCGAGCCGTCCTCGTCGTACACGACGGGCCAGTCGCCGCCCTCCTGGGAGAAGAACGCCTCGACGTTGGCCCGGTCGTCGTCGTAGACGACGGTGTAGAACTTGGCGCCGTCGGGCAGCGCGGCCTGCTGGGCCACGAACTCCTGGAGGTCCGGGTGCTCCTGCTGGCACGGGATGCAGCTCGACTGGAAGAAGTTGATCACGACCCAGTCACCCTTCCGGCGGGCGAGGTCGAACGTCGCTCCGTCGCCGAGCTGGCCGACGGCCTCGGGCGCAGGACGATCCATCAGCGGTGTCTCGGCCGTCTCGTCGGTCGAGGGAGTCGACCCGGCGAAGACGACGAACAGACCGGCCACGACAGCCGCGACGGCGAGCGCCACGAACGGCGCGACGCGGCGCTGGCCGACCATCGTTCAGACCTCCACGAGCTCGGGACGGCCGATCGGCGCCGACACCGGATCAGTCGGGAGTCGGCGGCGCGACCCGGGGAACGCGGCGAGCAGCGTGCCGAAGGCCATCAACCCCCCGCCGATCCACAGCCACAGGATCAACGGCTTGATGAAGACGCGGATCGTCGCCGTCGTGTCACCGGGCGCAGCACGTGGGCCGAGCGTGAGGTAGATGTCCTTCGTCGGACTCGAACGCACGCTCGGGGTCGGGACGTCGATGCCCTGGCGCAGGTACTTCGTGTTGGCCGGGGCGTACACCTTGGCGTCGTCGACGAGCACGTCGGCCTTGACCGCCCGGACGCGGGCGTCGATCTCTTCGCGCACACCCTGCAGCTCGAACGTGTGCCCGCCCCACTCGACGGGCCGGCCGACGTCGAGCTCGAGCGTCGCCGAGCGGGTGTAGGCGTTGGACGCCACCAACGCCATCGCGATCACGATCACGCCGACGTGCACCACCATCCCGCCGTTGGCGCGGCCGACCAGTCCGCGCCAGCCCTGCCGACGGGTGGCCAGCACGAGCTGGCGGAACGAGGCGCCGAGCGCCCATCCGCCGAGCGTGAACGCGACCAGCGGGGCGAGCCCACTGGCGCCGAGGACGACGGCGACGACCAGCGCTCCGGCTCCGCACCACGCCGGCCAGAACAGCCGGTCGCGCAGCAGCTCCACGCTGGCCTTGCGCCACGGCAGCACCGGCGCCACGGCCATCAGGAACAGCAGCGCGATGCCGATCGGCGACGCCAGGCGGTCGAAGTAGGGCGCGCCGACGACGGTGCGACGGTCCTGCAGGGCCTCGACCAGGAGCGGGAACACGGTGCCGAGCAGCACGACGAAGGCGAACACCGTGAACAGCACGTTGTTGGCGAGGAACGCAGCCTCCCGGGACAACGGTGAGTCGATGGCGCCCGGCGAGCGCAGCCGATCCCCCCGCCAGCCGATGAGCGCCAGCGACACCGCGATGACCAGGCCGAAGAACACGAGCAGGTAGTTGCCGACCGGACCGTCTCCGAACGCGTGGACGCTGGACAGCACCCCGGACCGGGTGAGGTAGGTGCCGAGGATGGTGAGCGCGAACGTGGCGACCAGCAGGCTGAGGTTCCACACCCGCAACATCCCGCGGCGCTCCTGCACGAGCACCGAGTGGATGTACGCGGTGCCGGTGAGCCACGGCAGGAAGCTGGCGTTCTCGACCGGGTCCCACGCCCACACGCCGCTCCAACCGAGCACCTCGTAGCTCCACCACCCGCCGAGCAGGATGCCGATCGTCAGGAACGCCCACGAGAACAGCGCCCATCGGCGGGTCTCCATCAGCCACCCCTCCCCCACCCTGCCGGTGACGAGGGCGGCGATCGCGAACGCGAACGGCACCGTGAAGCCGACGTAGCCGAGGTACAGGATCGGCGGGTGGAACAGCACGAGGATGTGGTTCTGCAGCAGCGGGTTGGGTCCCGGACCGTCGAAGCCGGTGGCGACGGCAGCGGTCTTGAACGGGTCGGCGGGCCCGAAGCTGAGCAGGGCGAAGAACGCCATCACGACGAACATCACGACCAGCGCCCAGCCGACGAGCGGGTCGGCGGTGCGCCGCCGGAAGCGCACGCCGACGGCAGCGGTGAACCCGGCGAGGATGACCACCCAGAGCAGGATCGAGCCTTCGAGCGCCGACCACATCGCGGCGACGTTGTAGAGCGGCGGCGTCGTCGACGACCCGACCTCCTGCACGTAGGCCAGTGAGTAGTCGCGGGTGATGAGCGCCCGCTGCATCATCACGATGGCCAACGCTGCGCCGGCGACGCACAGCCAGGTGTAGCGCGGTGACATCCGCAGCAGTCGCGTGTCGCCCTTGCGGACGCCGTAGACGGTGGCCATCGCCCCGAACGTCGCCGATGCCAGGCACAACATCAGCCCGGCCCGGCCGAGCGCGCTGTTCAGGCTGGCGGCGAGCACGTCGTCGACTCCGTCCCGGCGGTGTCGAGGCGGTCGGCGTTCTGCGCCTCGTATTCGTTCGAGTGCTTGACCTCGACCCGGTCGCCTTCGAACGTGCCGTCGACCAGTTCGCCGTGGACGACGACCGGCTGGCACTCCTCGAAGATGCCGCCCGGCTCGCCGTCGTAGCGCACCGGCAACGTCGTGCCGTTGAAGCTGATCGTGAACGACGTGACGCCCTCGACGACATCGACCGTCCCCTTGTCGACCGTCCCCTGGATGCGCAGCCGCCGACCCTCCTCGCAGCCGCTGCGGGAGCCGATCTCGTCGACGTTGCAGTAGTAGTCGACGGCCGACCGGAGGAACTGGGTGACGATCACCCCGCCGGTGACGAGCACGAGCGCGAGGACGACGAGCGGCACCCAGCGCCGCGCCGGCCGGCGCGGTGATGGCGCGCCGGGGTCCGGGCGCGGCGTCAGGTCGATGGTGCTCACCGGGCCGAGGCGCCCCGCACGATGACGGCGACGGCGACGCCACCGCCGCCCGGCCTCGGCATCAGGTCCACGGCTTGGCCTCGTCGGGCAGGCGCGACGTCGTGCGCCGGGCGCGGCGCATCACGTAGAGGGCGTAGGCGCCGATCGCCGCGAACGTCACGACGTAGCTGCCGATGATGAAGCCGGCGTCCTCCATCAGCGGGCTCCTTCCACCACGGCTGCTGCGGTCATCACGAGCTCCCTTCGGCGAGGCGGGCGTCGATGGCCGCATCGAGGCCGACGTCGTCGAGTGCGTCCTCGGCGGCCATCGTGCGCTGGCGGTGGATGACGAGCCAGACGTACATGAGCGTGAAGGCGACGATGCCGACGAACAGGGTGAACAACATCAGCCCGTCCATCTTGACCTCGCCGTCGGGCCGAAGCACCGTCGGCTCCTGGTGCAGGCTGCGCCAGAGTCGCACGCTCCAGTGGACCAGGGGGATCTCCAGCACGGCCAGCAGCGCCAGGACGGCGCTGCGGCGGGCCCGCTGCTCGTGGGACCCGCCGAGGCGGCGAACGGCCAGGTACCCGATGTACGTGACCAGCAGGAACGCAGTGGTGGTCAGGCGGGCGTCCCACTCCCAGAAGACGCCCCACGTGAGGCGCCCCCACAGCGCGCCGACGACGAGCGTGATGCTCATGAACAGCACGCCGACCTCGGCACTGGCGCCGGCCAGGCGGTCCCAGCCGAGGGCGTGCTTCTTCGAGAACAGGTAGATCGCCGACGCCGCGGCGGTGACGATGAACGCCAGGTAGGCCAGCCATGCCGACGGGACGTGCACGTACAGGATGCGCACCGACTCCTTCTGGTTGGCGTCGGCCGGCGAGAACCCCAGCCCGAACGCGACGAGCCAGGCGATGCCGACGAGCGTGACGGCACCGAGCAGGCGGGTGGCCCTCGTCGACGTGCCGCTGGAGGTCGCGACGGCGACGGTTGGCGGGTCGCTCGTCCTGCTGGTCGCCGCGGCGCTGTCCGTTGCAAGGCGCCGGTACTGGCTGGCCAACGTGCCTCCTACTCGTCGATGAGCGGACCGAAGGCCAGCGTTCCTCCGGCACCGAATGCGACGGCGAAGACAGAGACGACACCGACCCAGGGCCAGCCGTCCGCAATCGCCGTCCCGCCGATGCCGAGCGCTGCTTCGACCGCTCGTGTTGCTCCGATCAGAACGGGCGCCACTGCCGGGAGCAACAGCAGCGGGAGGAGGGTCTCCCGCCCCCGTGCGCCGGCAGCGAGGCCGCCGTAGAGCGTACCGACCGCGGCCAGTCCGACGGTGGCGGCCAGCCACGTCGCGACGAGGAGCGCCAGTCCCGACCATCGGGCCTCGGCGCCGTAGAGCACCATCGCGGCACCGAGGAGCAGGATCTCGAGCACGGCGAGCTGGGCCGCGAGGGCCATCGTCTTGCCCCAGAAGACGGCGGCCGCGTCGACGCCGGCGGCCCGCAGGGCGTCGAGCGCGCCGTCCTCGCTCTCGATCGCGAACGTCCGCTGGACGAGCAGCAACAGGCTGAACAGCGTGGCCAGCCACACGAGGCCGGGCGCGACCTGTTGCAGGAGCGTGTCGTTGTCGCCGCCGGGGCGGGGCGGGTTGGGCAACCGATCCAGCGCGAACGCGAAGATCACCATGACGATCGCGGCGAACGGCAGCACCTGGTTGAGGGCGATGCGGCTGCGCCACTCGACGAGCAGGTCCTTACGGGCGACGAGCTGCGCCGTGCGGGCCGTGCTGCGCAGGCTCATGCCGGGGCCCCGACGACCTGGCCGGCGACGACGTCGATCGTCCGGGTCGCCAGGGCGCCGGCCCGCTCGAGCTCGTGGCTGGCGACGATGACCGTGGCGCCGGACGCCGCGGCCTGACGCAGGGTGGTGTCGAGCTCGTCGCGCCCGGTGGCGTCGAGGCCGGCGTGGGGCTCGTCGAGCAGCCACAGCCGGGCGCGCCGGGCGACGAGGCAGGCCAGCGCGGTGCGGCGCTGCTGGCCCGCGGACAGCCGGCGCACGGGGATGTCCGACAGCCGGCCGGCCAGCCCGAGGCGGCCCATCGCGGCCGCCAGCTCCTCGGCCGTCGCCCCCACCGTCGCACCCCAGAACGCGACGTTCTCGGCCACGGACAGGTCGAGGTACAGGCCGTTGCGATGACCGAGCAGGCCGACGAGCCGCCGAACCTCGATCCTGGCGGTCGTCAGGTCGTGGCCGAGCACGATGCCGCGGCCGCGGGCCAACGGCACGAGCCCGGCGCAGGCCCGCAACAACGTCGTCTTTCCGGCCCCGTTCGGACCTCGCAGCAGCACGATCTCGCCCAGCTCGACGGTGAGGGACGCGCCCGCGAGCGCCGGGAACGCGCCGAGGACGACCACCGCGTCCTCGAGCTCGACGACGCGCTCCATCGCCGGCCGACCCTACCGGCCCGACCCCGACGATTCTGAGCCGCTGGGGACGCGCCTGGCGCGAGTTCAACTCCGGAGAATCGCGGGGCCCGGGCCGGGCCGGGGGCCGGCCGGTACCGTGGCCGACCGTGTCCGAGGCCCGTCGCGCCGCCCGCTGGGATCGGCCCGCGCCACCCCACGACTGGCGCTGGGTCGTCGGCACGCTCGGCAAGGTCCTCATCGCCACCGGGCTGCTGATGTTCGCGTTCGTCGCCTACCAGCTGTGGGGCACCGGCCTCGAGTACGCCCAGGCCCAGAACCGCCTCGACGACGAGTTCGACCAGCTCGTGGCCACGTCACCGCCGTCGTCGACGTCGACGTCGACCTCGGAGCCGATCACCGGCGCGCCGACCACGGACGTGACGAGCCTGCCACCGGCGTCGGTGCCGGCGACGACCGCGTCGCCACCGGTCGCCGATGTGCCCGACTTCTCCGACGGCGACGTGATGGCCCGCATCGAGATCCCGTCGATCGGCCTCGACGCCAAGGTCGTGTCCGGCGTCCAGACGAACGACCTCAAGGACGGCCCCGGCCACTACCCCGACACGCCGATGCCCGGCCAGCTCGGCAACAGCGCGATCGCCGGTCACCGCACCACGTACGGCCAACCGTTCTACCGGCTCGACGAGCTGGCACCCGGCGACGAGATCGTGCTCACCACGGTGCAGGGCCGCTTCGTGTACCGGATGACGGGCAGCGAGATCGTGGGTGCTGAGCGGTCCGACGTCATCGCCACGACCGACCCGACCGTCGCTCGCCTCACGCTGACGACATGCCACCCGCGGTACACGGCAGCGAAGCGGCTGGTCGTCTACGCCGATCTCGACCTCGAGGCGTCGGCGGCGCCCCAGGCTCCGATCATCGACACCGAGCCCGAACCGACCGCCACGCTTCCCGGCGGGCCGGCGACGACCGTGAGTGATTCCACCGTGGCAGCCACCACCAGCGCGACGGCGGCGACGACGCCGGTGCCCGAGTCGGGCAACGGGGCGACGACCGTGCCCGACACCCCAGCGCAGTCGGCGGAGCAGGGCATCGTCGACGACGCGAGCACCGACGCGTTCAGCCACGGCTGGTTCAGCGACGACGGCGCGTGGGGTCAGGTGATCCTGTGGGGGCTCGCCCTCAGCGCCCTCGGCATCGGCGCCTACCTGCTGAGCCGACAGGTCCGGCGCAACTGGGTCGGCGCGCTCGCCGGCATCGTGCCGTTCGTGATCGTCCTCTACTTCTTCTTCCAGAACGTCAACCGGCTGCTGCCGGCCGCCCTTTGAGCGGTCGGGACCGCCGACGTCACGTGTGGCTGAAGCCCGCGGCCCCCTCGGCCGGATGGGTCGGGACCTGCCAGCCCCTGCCCGCAGCCGGTCGGCGAGGTCGCACCGCGTGGAGCCGGCTCGGCGCCGTCGCCCCCCTCGTCGAGCAGGTCTCCGAACGTCAGGCGCCGGTGAACCGGGCCGGGCGCTTGGCGAGGAACGCCTGGCGCCCCTCGACGGCGTCGGCACTGGCCCAGGCGGCAAGGCGGGCCACCTCGACGGCCTCGTCGGCCACCGGCTCGGGCCCCGACGTCTCGAGCGCCAGCTTGTGGGCGGCGATGGTCAGAGGGGCCAGCCCGGCGATCTCCCGCGCCCACGCCAGCGCTTCGTCCAGACCACCGAGCCGGTGCACGGCGCCGGTCAGGTGCAGCGCGGCACCCCGATACGTCTCGGCACCGAGGAGCATCGCCCGGGCCACCGGCCACCCGAGCTCCCGGGCCAGGCGCTCCACCGTCCAGTGGTCGACGGCGAGGCCGAGCTTGGCCGCCGGCACGCCGAACCTGCTGTCGGGCGTCGCGACCCGCAGGTCACAGGCGACAGCGAGCTGAGCGCCGGCACCGAGGGCGGCACCGTCGATCGCCGCGATCGTCGGGATCGGCAGCCCGGTGAAGCCCCGCAGCACGTCTCCGAGCAGCTGGGTGAACGCCCCCTCCTCGACGCCGGTCAGGTCGGCGCCGGCGCAGAACGCCGGCGGAGTGCCGGTCAGCACGAGCACGCGTGCCCCGGCCGCATCCCGCTGGGCGTCGCGCAGCGCCAGCAACGTGGCGTGGTCGACCGCGTTGCGACGTTCCGGCCGGTCGAGCGTCACGACGAGCACGCCGGTCGTCGACGGGGCGGAGGGGTCCGGCGCCGGCTCGACGGTCGACCGATCGAGCGTCGCCGACGTCGATGCTGTCGCTGCGTCCCAGGCCACCCGTACCATGCGCCAGGACCCTATGCCTGCGCCCGACGACGATCCCATCCGCCGCCGGCGGGCCCAGGTCGCCCGGTGGACGCAGGTCGCCAACCGCACCGGGTACGCGCTGTTGCTCGTCGCGCTCGCCCTGTTCTTCGTCGCGATCGCGACGGGGTTCTCGGCGACGATGGCGACGCTCGTGGTCGCCGCGCTCGTCGCGTCGTGCGTGCTGCTCGCCCCGTCGATCGTGCTCGGTTACGCGGTGAAGGCGGCCGAGCGCGACGACCACGAGCGCGGCTTGTAGGCCAGTTACCATTCGGTAACCATGCCCGCGCGACTGACCGCCACCGCTCGCCGGGAGCAGGTGCTCCAGGTCGCGCTGGAGGTGTTCGCCCGGGCCGGATACCACGGCACCTCGATGAACGACGTCGCCGACGCCGCCGGCGTCACCAAGCCCGTGCTCTACCAGCACTTCGAGTCGAAGCGCGAGCTCTACCAGGCCCTGCTCGACGAGGTCGGAGCGCGGATGCTGCACGCGATCGTGCTGGCGACGGCTGATGCGCCTGACGGCCGGTCGAAGACCGAGCTCGGGTTCCGCGCCTACTTCCGCTGGGTCGCCGACGACCACGCCGCGTTCATGCTGCTCTACGGGAGCGGCTCTCGACGCGATGAGGAGTTCGCGCAGGCGGTCCGGCGCGTCACGGCGGGGATGGCGCTGGCGATCGCCCCCCTCATCGCCGCCGACATCGACCACGAGCACCGGATGACGTTGGCCCACGCGCTCGTCGGCCTCGCCGAGGGGGCCAGCCGACGGCTCGTCGAGCGGGGCGAGGAATTCGACCCCGACGAGCTGGCCCGTCAGGTCGGCGACCTGGCCTGGGCCGGCCTGCGCGGCGTGCGTCGCTCCTGAGCCTCGTACCGAGCGTGCGACCAGGTCGGCCGCGGCGGCGCGCCTCCCGTAGACGGCGTGGCGAGGGCGTGGCCTACCGTCGAGCCGTGATCAGCATCGAGGACTTCCAGGTCGAGGTCAACGACTTCCTGAAGGCGAACGCCGACGAGAAGCCCGATGAGCAGGCGTTCGTGTGGGGCGAAGGCTCCGACGCCGTCGGGGTGCTCGAGGACCGTGATCGCGCCGCCGAGGCGGTCGCGCTCGGCGAAGCCCAGGCGTGGCGGGCGACGCGGTTCGACAACGGCTTGGGCTGGATCACCGGCCCCGAGCAGTACGGAGGACGCGGCCTCCCCGCCGCCTACCAGCGGGCCTACGACGCCCTCGAGGCCTCCTACGCCGTCGCCAACCAGAACGTCTTCACGATCGGTCTGTTCATGGTCGCACCGACGATCCTGGCCCACGGCACCGACGTCGCCAGGGACGCCTACCTCCGCAAGCTCTACCGCGGCGACATCATCGCCTCCCAGCTGTTCTCCGAACCCGGCGCCGGCAGCGACCTGGCCAGCCTGCAGACCAAGGCCGAGCGCGACGGCGACGAATGGATCATCACCGGCCAGAAGGTCTGGACGTCCGAGGCGCACATCGCCGACATCGGCGAGGTCATCGCCCGCACCGATCCCGACCTGCCCAAGCACAAGGGCCTCACCGGCTTCGTCATCGACATGCGGGCCCCCGGCGTCGAGATCCGACCGCTGCGCCAGATGACCGGCGGCGCCAACTTCAACGAGGTGTTCCTCACCGAGGTCCGCGTCCCCGACGACCACCGCCTCGGCGACGTCAACAACGGCTGGAACGTCGCCCTGACCACCCTGATGAACGAGCGCGCCGCGATCGGTGCCGGCGGAGGAGGCCGCGGCGGCGGCC
>JBEVOM010000043.1:0-21730 GCA_040507575.1 Ilumatobacteraceae bacterium | reverse complement strand
GACGCGCTGCCGTTCGATCTCGTGCGAACCATCGAACGCCCCGGCGTCGAGTACGTGCTGGTCGGCGTGATCGGCGCTCGAGCCCACGGCGCAATCCGGGCTACCGAGGACGTCGACGTCGTAACTTTCCCAGTCGGCGACAACCTCGACCGCCTCGTTGCGTCGCTACCTGTTCGAGCTGCAGAGTTCAAGGCCCTCTTGCTGCGCAGTGCTCCGGGCCGCAGGTGTTGGTCAAGGTGGAGCGCCCGCAGCGAAGCGAGGACGTACGACCTTGACCAACCCGAGGGCCGGTGCATGCTCGGGATGGGCCGAGGCTTGATGGTGCGGAGGCGCCCTGCGTTACCTGGGTGCTCGACGAACGCGTCGTCGGCGACGACATCTCTGATTGGGCGTCCCCCACGATCGTGGAAGTGCGGCCGCATCGGTGTTTCGAGGCCGTCCAGCACGGGTGCTGGCGGGCACGACGCTTGCGGGAGCTGGCCGCGAGACGACCCGTGATGTGCAGGTGGGCGGTGCCGACCACCACCCTCGACGAAGGTTGTCAGGGCGTTGCGTAGACGACGTCGGGGTCGACGGATCGCAGCACGTGGAAGCAGCGGCGGGCGAGCTTGCGGGCCATCGAGATGGTGGCCAGCTTGCCGTTGAGATGCTCTTTGACGTCGGCGTAGTAGTCGTGATCGGGGCTGCGCTGATGGGATGCGTTCTTCGCTGCTTCGTACAGCGCCCAGCGCAACGTCGGCGGACCTTGGCGCGAGATGAAGCCCCCGGCGCGGCGACGGTCCGACTGGTCGACGGTCACGTCCAGGCCGCTGTGGCGCACCACCTGCTCGGAACGGGCGAAGCGTTGGCAGTCGCCGAGCTCGGACCACAAGGCGACGGCGAGCAGGCCGCCGATCCCGTACTGGTGCTCGACCAGCGCCCGGCAGCCGGGCTGACGAAGACCGAAGCGTTGCAGGTCGGCCTTCAACGGTCGCGACTCGACGGTGAGGGCGTCGATCATCCGATACCCAGTCGCGATGCGCTGGCGGCCGGCTGGGCTCAGCGCGATCTCGTCGCTCTCGAGCAGCGCGCGCGTCGGCGCCCAACGCAGTGAGCTCTCCGGCAACGCCACCCCGTGCTGATAGAGCTCGGCATGGATCCGTTGCACCCATGTCGAGCGTTGATCGACCAACGTCTTGTATAGCCGCACCCGTTCGCGCCACTCCAACACCACCGTCGGCGGGATCCACGATGCCGGCAGTCGACCGTTCTGCAAGAGCTCGCGCAGCAACCGGCAGTCGCTGCGGTCGGTCTTGGCGCGCCGCGTGCGACCACGCGCCGCCTGCGTATCGGCCGGCTCCGCGAGATGCGCCTCGAACCCAGCGGCGACCACCTCCTCGACGACGTAGCGCCAACCGGTGCAGCCCTCCACGGCGATCGACACCGGGCCACCACGAGCGTGTTCAGTGACGTCGTCGCGCAGCCATCGCCGGAACCGCTCCCGGTCCGGCTGCCACACCCGGCCCGCCCACACCTGACCGGACTCCACCTCCAAGGCGTCGAACGTGATCTGCCGGCGATGCAGATCCAAGCCACATACCATCGTCATCGGGAACCTCCCAGCTCGTACTCGGGTACTGGACAAACCGAATGGTTGCCTCAGCCCGAGCTGGCGGGGTTCCCACACATGGGATGTTTTCGGATGGGGCTCCGAACCGGGAGAGCTCTGCGTCGTCACGGAGCGGAAGGTGGGGCTTCAACCGGGCGGCGATCTCGTCAGTCACGCTGGTGGCGAGCGTTCGACGACGCCCCACTCTGTGGCTCCGCTCATGAGCGTGCCTGCGACGTGCATGTGGACGTGAGGCACGGTCTGGTGCGCCGGGATCCCGTTGTTCTGCCATACCGCCACCCCGCTCGGGTCGTATGCGCTGATGCTCGCCTTCGTTGCTCGTGCGACGGCATCCATGACGGCCCACTGTTCTCGCGGCTCCAACTCGATGACGGTGTTGACGTGGCGGATGGGGATGACAAGAACATGGCCCTGGCCGCGTTGCTCGAACGTCACCAGGGTGGCGGTGACGGCGTCTCGCTCGAGAATCGTGTACGGGACGGTGCCGGCCAGGTACCGACAGAACCAGCACGGATCATCGGCAGGAAGCTCGAGCGGCACGAAGAAGCAGTCTCGTCGACCCGCGCGTACGCGAGTGAGCCGGCGTTCCGAACACGCCGGTCGTGAGCGATATCGGCTGCTGTTATCGGGCGGTCGGCCGCTTGGGGTACGCGTGCGTCGGCGTCGGATCTGTCCAATGGCGCCAGGGCGTATTGTCGAGCCACCGGGGCGCGCTTTCACCTCGGTCGTTGCAGGAGGGGACCATGCCCACGTACATCATGCTGACCACACTGACCGCGGAGGGTGCACACACCGCTCACGCCAGTCCCGATCGGCTGAACGCCGTGAACGACGAGGTCGCCAGCTTCGGCTGCAAGGTGGTCGCACAGTATGCAGTGCTGGGTGCCTACGACTTCGTGACCATCATCGAAGCGCCCGACAACGAAACGATCGCCCACCTCAGCGTTGATCTGGGGTCCCGCGGCACCGCAAAGTTCCAGACTCTTCCTGCGATCCCGGTGGAATCGTTGGTCGACAAGCTCAAGGGACCCGAACAGCTCGGCCGGTAGCGCCGCCCACCGCGGCGAGCGCCGCCGGGCACGCGGCCCGACGAACCCACGCTTGACCGTCGGAGTGCGCCGTACTGCCGGCGATCGAGGACGCGAGAGCCACCGACCGGCAGACGTCGTGAGCGGACGGTGAGCGTGCGACCTTTCAGACGGGTGGATCTTCCACGTCACGCCCGAGTGCCTCGGCGTCCTCCTTGAGCTCCTCGATCTCTTCGACGACGTCCGGGTCTCGCGCGTCGATCGACGCCATCTCCTCCTCGATCGGATCCGGGGCGGGCAGGTCGTCGTCCTCAGTCGGCATGACGCTCAGCCTCGCACCTTCTCCGCGGGCCACCGGGACGGACGCGTTGGCTGTGCGCTGTCCCCCGTCCTACTCGCACACCGAATCGGAGGCCGGCCATGACTTACGCAGCGTCTGCTGGATCTGTGCAGGCGTGGGGCGAAGAACCGACAAGGAGGCACCCGGCGGTTGCGGACGCCGGTCAGCGGAATTACCGGATGCTTCAGTGCCGCACTGCTCGGCGACCGGGTCGTGGGCGCGGGTCGCAGGTGTGATCGACATGAGTTGGTCCGACGCCTGGCACGGCTACATCGGGGTCGAGGCGGCGGTCAGGCGTGTCGGCCGTCCGGATGCTGGGGATCCTGCGGCTCTTGCGGGGCCGGGTTCGTGGAAGGCGAATCGGGGCCGGTTGGTGGCGGCAGCGTCGATCCGATGGCAGGTGCAGGGAGTGGCTGCTGACGCCGTGTGCGCCCGACGAAGACGCCGAGCAGTGTCCCGCCGACCAACACCACGGCGCCGAGGACGATCAGCACGATGGCCACGGGGAGCAGCCAGTCGATCTTGATGCCCACTCGGGCGTTGGCGTCGACGCCGCTGCTCCCGTCGGCGTTCATGACCACGACGGTCCAGTCGCCGCCCTTCACGTCCCAGGTCAGTGTGCCGGGTTGCGCAGTCGCGACCTCGGCGACCCAGAAAGTCTGGTCAGCTGGCGGCGCCGGGGTTGCCGAGCCCGCTTGACGTTCGTAGGTGACGGTGGAGCTCGAGTCGTCGTAGTCGCTCACGCTGTCGTGGGGCACAGAAGCGAGGTACCTGGTGACTTCGTCGGTAGGTCCGATCCCCGCGAAGAGCTCCTGACCCGAGCCCACCGGTTGCAGATCGAGGATGACCGTGGCGAAATCTCCTCGCGCGGTGATCCACTCAGCGTCACCGGGGGCGCTTCCGAGGTCGAGGCTGGCGGACGTGATCGCCGAGGTCGGAGTGGAGAGGTGAATCTCGTCGGTGCGGAAGTAGCCGTCATCGTCCCGAGCGACGCCGTAGGCCACGGTTCCCGCGATGCCGGCGATGAGCAGTCCGAGCCCGAGGATGCCGAGGATGCAACCCGAGACGATGACGACGATGCGACCCGCTCTCATCGTGGCCGCCGCTCCGTCGCGACGTGACGCGACCGCCATCCATGACCCCCAAGGTGCACCGACGCGACCATCCCGACCCCCTCCTTACAGATGCATGTCGACGACCCGGACCTCTCCGCTCCCGACACGGGCGACGCAGCCTGAACACAGCATCGCACGGGCCGGGCCAGCGGATGGCCACGTCCCTCATCGAAGTTCGCCATGCTGCCGGCACAGGGCCTCGTTGGAGCTCGTCGCGGTGCCGCCCGCTCTGGGAGCAGTCATGTGGGCGGGTTGAGCTGGAGGCGTCCGTGCGAGCGCTCGTCGAGCGCCTGGGCCAGCTGGGCCCGGGGGACGAAGCCGATCACCTGACTGAACTGCACGCTCACCTCGTGGAGCACGTCGGGCGCCGCACTGTCCGAGCTCAGTCGAACGGTTGCGCAACCGCCCCGAACCACCTCGTACCGGCTGAGGATCGTGTCGCTACCGGTGACCGGGCCACGCTCGAGCGCCGAGCCCCGGCGACGTCGGGCGCGACCTCAGTGGCGTCGGTGACGTCGCACTCCTCGGCGAAGTGCAGGTCGATCGCCATGGCCCCGGCGCGGTCGTGATCGACAGTGATCGTCGGCCGCCCGTTGTTGACGGTCAGCAGTCGGAAAGACCAACCGACGGGTAGGGAGCTCACGCACGGGATGAGCTCGCCGTCGGCACCGCCTGCGCCTCCAGCCACAAGGGTTCCATCTCGTCGCAGCGGGCGGCGAGGTTCACTGCGGTCTGGGTGTTGTCGTTGTCGGTCAGCCAGGCCCAGTTGAGCAACACGCCAATCAGGGCGGCTGCGGCAAGGGCAACGGCGAACCGTCAAATGTCCAGCGTTGCAGCTCGATCGGCCGCGGGCGCTCGGGCAGCAGGTGGAGGAACTCGCAGTGGACGTCCCGGGCGTCAGCCCGAGCGCCCGCCCCAGCTGCGAAGGGAGGGCGAGACCGCGTGCCGCGGCGAACGCCTCGGCGATCTCGTCGATCGTGAACTGACGGATGGCCCGGTCGTAGACCTCTTCGAGTGTGAGCTCGATGAAACCGTACGACCTGGGGTGGACCGAGTTCCTCGAGGACGCGGTCGAGCTGGGCGATGAACCAGATGGAGCGCCGCATCGATGAGCGCCTCGTCGATCTCGGCATGATTCGCGCACGCCTGTCGCTGCGACTTCGGGTCGAGGGCGACCGCGACCGCTCCGCGTCAGTGCTGATGGTGCGTCGGGTTCGGGGTCGGCGCTGGCGTGTTGCGCCGGCGGCTGGCGTCGAGGATGAAGTTGATGGCGCATGCGATGGCGACGCCGAGCGCCGCGCCGCAGATCACGTCCAGCGGGTTGTGGGCCCCGACGTACACGCGGGCGAACATCACGAGCCCGACGAGCAGCCATGGCACCACCTTCCACCGTCCCGGCAGGTACGGCGTGACGATGCCGGCGAGCGCGGCGACAAGGATGGCGTGGCCGGACACGAAGCTCTCGCCGGTGACGCTGACGTCACCCCGGGTGTGGATGTTGGGCCCGATCGACGTCCCGGGCCGTTCCCGGGTCACGAGCGCCTTGACGATGCGCTCGCTGATCAGCTTGGCGATGGTGGCGATGGTCGCCGCGATCGCTAACCACCAGCGGCGCAGGAGGAGGGCGACGATCGCGACGATCGGGCCGACGACCACGACACCCAGTTGCTGGATGGGCCACAGCAGCGGGTAGAGGGCGCCGGGGAGGTCGTTGACGGCGCGGAACAACGCCTCCTCCCAACCGGGCACCGTGCCATCACGCGCGACGAGGGCGCCGAGGACGACGACGATCAACGACGCCGCCATCACGGCCACGTACTCGCGCCGCGACATGGCGGCGACGCTACGCCCCGGCGACGGCCTCCGCGCCACCCCCACGCGCGGCGGGCGGGCGGGGACCCTTTCGCCGTGCCCGCGTCTGTGCGACAGTGCGGGTGGGCGTTCTGGGCGAAACGGGGGGTGGTGCACATTGACCGTGATCGCGTGGCGTAGGACGCTCCTCGCCGGAGCGGCTTTGGTCGCCCTCGTCTCGTGCGGGTCGGGGGACGATGGCGATGTGCTCTCGACGGCACGTGGCGACGACGCCATCACTGTTGGGTCCTTCGACTTCCCGGAGAGCGTGGTCCTCGCCGAGGTCTACAGCCGCGCGCTCGAAGCGGGTGGGTTCCGGGTCGAGCGGGCGTTCGGGCTGGGTGCCCGCGAGTTCGTCGAGCCGGCCCTGAGCGTGGGTTTGATCGATCTCCTGCCAGAGTACGCCGGGACGGCCCTGACGTTCCGCACGATGGGCGCCGTCCTGCCCAGCGCCGACCCGGCCGAGACTCACCGCGACCTTGTCGGGGCGTTTGAGGGTTCCGGCATCAGTGTGCTCGCCATGGCGCCGGGCGAGGATGCCAACGCGTTCGTCGTCACCGCCGAAACCGCCCGCCGACTCGGCCTCAGCCGCCTCAGCGATCTCGCCGCTGTCGCCACCGGCCTCACGTTCGGCGGACCCGCCGAGTGTCCGAGCCGGCCGTTCTGCCTGATCGGACTCGAGCAGCGCTACGGCGTCGAGTTCGGCACCGTCGCCACGTTGGACCCGGGTGGACCGGTGACTCGCCAGGCGCTCGATGACGGCAGTGTGGATGTCGGGTTGCTGTTCACGACCGATCCGACGCTGCCCGGCTACGTCGAGCTGGCCGACGACCGTCGGCTGCAGCCGGCCGAGAACGTGACCCCGTTGTTGCGGCGCGAGGTCGTGGATCGTTGGGGGCCCGATGTCGTCGAGCTGATCGACGCCGTGTCTCGGCAGCTTGACACGGAGTCGCTGCGCGAGCTGAACGCCGCCAACGCCCAAAGCCCGGGCTCCGACGACGTGGCGGCGATCGCCGGCGCCTGGCTCCGATCCCGGGTGCCGTCGTGACGACACATGAACGAGACGTCGGCGCTGGACGGGCATCGGCGGGATCGGCGACGGCTGTCCTCTCAACGGCGCGCTGGACGCGCCGCCGGCGGCGGCCCACCGGCGCCGCGCCGCCACTCCCACGGAGCATCGGCACGTCGGGCAAGGGGTGGCTCCTCGCCATGGCCGTGCTGGCCGCCTGGATCGTCATCACGCTCGCGTCGTCGTGGGCGCGGCGAGTGACGGATGATGTCGACGCGGCGATCCTGCGTGGCCTGGCCCGGCTCCGTGTCGACTGGCTCGTCGAGGTGTTCCACGGCATCGATCGGATGGCGACCGGTTGGACGATGTTCTTCGTCGCCATCGCGCTGCTGGTGGCGATGATCGCGTTCCGCCGCTGGCGCCACTTGTTCACGTTCGTCGCCGCCGTGCTCGTGCTCGAGGTGACGGGACTGTTGCTGATCGCCGCGTATTCGCGTCCGCGACCGTACGACGTCACGACGATCGGTCGCTGGCAGGGCTACTCGTTGCCGTCGGCGACCGTGGCCGTCGTCGGGTTCACGGTGGTCGGGATCCTTTACGCGGTCATGGTGCCCGGACGCCCGCGCGGGATCGCGAAGGCGGTGGGTGCCGTCGTCGTCGCGCTCGTCGCGTTCGGTCGTCTGTACCTCGGTGTCGACCACCCGTTCGACGTGCTGACCGGCGTCGCCCTCGGTGTCGGCATCCCGCTCATCGCGTTCCGGTACTTCACACCGAACGAGCAGTTCCCGGTCAGGTACCACCAGGGCAAGACGGCCCACCTCGACGTCGGTGGCCGCCGGGGTGAGGCGATCCGCCGCGCGATCAAGGACCAGCTCGGCGTCACTGTCCTCGAGAGCACACCCGTGGGGCTCGCCGGGTCCGGCGGCTCGACGCCGCTGCGTCTGCGTATCGCCGGCGAGCCCGACACGTACGTGTTCGGGAAGCTGTACGCGATGAACCATGTTCGCGCCGACCGCTGGTACAAGCTCGGCCGGACACTGCTGTACGGGCGCCTCGAGGACGAGCGGCCGTACCAGTCGGTGCGCCGCCTCGTCCAGCACGAGGACTACGCGATGCGCCTGCTGTGCGATGTCGGCGTCCCGACCGCGCAACCGCTCGGGATCGTCGAGCTGACGCCCGATCGCGAGTACATGATCGTGACCGAGTTCTTCGACGGCTCGGTGGAGATCGGCGACGCCGAGGTCGACAACCAGATCATCGACGAGGGGCTCGCGCTGATCCGCCAGCTCTGGGACGCTGGGATCGCCCACCGGGATATCAAGCCGGCCAACCTGCTCGTCAAGGACGGGCACCTCTACCTCATCGACGTCGCATTCGTGCAGGTCCGCCCGTCACCGTGGCGAGAGGCCGTCGACCTCGCCAACATGATGCTCGTCCTCGCCGTGCGCACCGAGGCCGCCCGCGTCTACGAGCGAGCGCTCGCCTTCTTCACGCCGGACGAGATCGCCGAGGCGTTCGCGGCCGCCCGCGGCATCGCCAGCCCGACGCAACTACGCATCATGATGAAGCACGACGGGCGCGACCTCGTGAACCAGTTCCGTGCGCTGGCGCCGGCGCGCCCGAAGATCTCACTGCAGCGGTGGAGCCTGCTCAGGGTGTTGATGGTCATCGGGCTGCTCCTCGTCACGTTCCTCGTGGCGCAGGGCGTCTACGGGCTGTTCACGCCGGCGGAGCTGCCGATTGGCGACGAGCCGACGTGCGGGACGGGCGATGTGATGATCCTGATGGCACAGGCGGTCCCCAGCGCCACCGCCGTCCCGTGCATCACCTCTTTCCCCGCCGGCTGGAAGGCGACTGGCGTCACGATCACGCGGGACCGCGGGCGCTTCCGGCTCGAGACGACCGGCCACCACGTCCAGGTGACGCTGCGACCGCCGCAAGACTGCGCGCTGGGCGACGCCATCGAGGTGCCCAGTGACGAACTGGGGTCGCGCCGCTTCGAGCGGCCGCAGCAACTGCCGCCGAACCTCCGAACGACGCGGATCTACCTCTCGCCGGGCAGCTGCGTCACGTACGAGTACGAGTTCGACAACGCCGACCCGTCCCTCGTCGCCACGATCGACAACGCCCTGTCGTTCCAACCTCGACCCGCGCTCGTGGCCGAGGTCGAGCGGCGGACCGGTCTCAGCCTGTGTGGCGCCGGGGCGCCGGCATGTGTGGGCGGCACGTGATGGGCCTGCTCGTGGCCGTTCTGGCGGCGGCGGCTCCGGTGGTGCTGTTCCGTGTCATCGTCGCGATCGCCCTCGCCATCGTGACCACGCTGCTCTCCCTGCGGCTGCTCGGCAGCCGCCGTGGCTGGGGTACGGCGTTGCTGGCGGGCCTCATCGGCTGGGGTACGGCGCTGGTGATCTCGGTCGGTCTCAACGGCTGGGACTGGGACGTCGAGGGGCTCCTCGTCCACCTCCTCGTCATCGGGATCCCGGCGACGATGGCGGCAGCCGTCACGATCGACCTGCTCGCCCGGCCCGGATCGCTCGCCCTCGGGGAGCGAGCCGGGCTCGTCATCACGCCCCGTCCCGTCCGGGCGGTGCGGCAGCGGATGTCCGTCCTGCGCCGCTACCGCGAGCTCGTCCGGTTGTGCCGCCAGGAGGGGTTCGGACCGTTCCTGTCGGCCGCCGAGCGGGCGGAACGGACCGTCGAGGCACCAGGCGTGCGGCTCCGGCGCGTCCTCGAGCAGGCGGGCGGCGTCTACGTCAAGCTCGGGCAGATCGCCGCCACGCGTGTCGACCTGTTGCCATTGGACGTGTGCGACGAGCTCGCCGAGCTGCAGAACCGCGTCAGTGCCGAATCGAAGGAACGCATGGCACTCGTCCTGGAGGCGGAGCTCGGCGCGCCGGTCGAAGAGGTGTTCGCCGAGTTCGACTGGGAGCCCCTCGCCGCGGCCTCCATCGGCCAGACGTACAAGGCGCGGCTGCACTCCGGCGAGGCCGTCGTCGTCAAGGTGCAGCGTCCCGACATCGACGCCTTGATGGAGCGCGACCTCGCCGCGCTCGCACTGCTGGCCAACCTCGCCCAGCGGCGCACGCCGTTCGGACAGGGCGTGCGCTCCGGCGAGATGCTCGGCCAGTTCGCCGACGGTCTGCGTGCCGAGCTCGACTTCCGCCGCGAGGCCGGCGCCATGTCCGAGATGGCCGCCGTGCTGTCCGAACGATCAACGGTCCGCGTGCCCAAGGTGTACCGCGACGTGTCGGGCCGCCGGGTGCTCGTCCAAGAGCGCTTCGAAGGCGTGACGCTCACCGAGCTGCGGCGGACGGACGACGCCACCTACGATCGCGCCGCGCTCGCCGACCAGCTACTGCGGGCCACGCTCGATCAGATCCTGCGCATCGGGTTCTTCCACGCCGACCCGCATCCCGGCAACGTGTTCGCCCTCCCGGACGGTTCGCTCGGGCTGATCGACTTCGGCGCTGTGGGTCGCCTTGACCCGATCCAGCAGTCGGCCATCATCGACATGATGGTGGCGCTGGCCCACCGCGATGTCAGCTTGCTTCGCGACGGTGTGGAGCGTGTCGCGGAGCTGTCCGACACGACGTCTCCGGAGCAGCTCGAACGCGCGCTGGCTCGACTGATGGCCGAACACGTCCGCCCTGGGGGCACGGTCGATCCGGCGGTGATGGAGGATCTCGTCAACACCCTGTCGCGCTTCGGCATGCGGCTACCGACTGACATCGTCGTGCTGTCGCGGGCGCTCGTCACGGTGGACGGCACGCTGCGCGGGCTCGTCCCCGAGTTGTCGCTCGTCGACGCGGCGACTCGGCTCGTCGGCGCGGGCGCCGAGCAGCCTGTCGTCGATCCCGCGCAGGTGGCCCGCGACGAGCTCCTGGCAATGGTGCCGCACCTGCGGCGCCTGCCCGAACGGATCGACCGGATCCTCACACTTACCGGGCGCGGTGAGCTCCGCGTCCGCAACGTCGTCGACGAGGACAGCCGGCGGATCGTGCGCACGCTCGCCAACCGGTTCTTCCTGCTCGTGGCCGGGGCCACGTTCCTGTTCACGTCCGTCTGGCTGCTCGTGTCGTCCGACCCGGGACCGGAGGTGTCGGGGCAGACCGGCCTGTTCGACATCTTCGGGTACGGCGGCCTGCTGATTGGCGTCGTACTCGTCCTGCGCGTCGTCGCGTCGGTGGCCCGGGACGGGACGACATGACGGTCGCCCCACCGAACGGCGTGGTCGGGACGGCCGCCGGCGACGACGACCAGCGCGGATTCGACGAGCGACCGGCCGGCGAGCGCTACTACCGCCACCCCGGCGACGTGGTGCGGCTCGTCGTCTGGAGCGTAGCGAGCATCCTCCTCGTGCTCCTCGTGGAGCTGGCCGAGGGAACCAACGCCGGACTGCGCGACGACCTCGGCGACGCCGTGGCGCTCATCCCCCACGCGGTGCGCGAGCTGGCCCTCGTCGCCGCCCAGTTCCTCGCCCTCGTTGTCCCGATCGCCGTCGGCGCGCTCCTCGTGGTCCAGCAACGATGGCGGCGCACGGGGCTGCTCATACTGGCCGCACTCGCCGGAGCCGCCCTGTTCGTCGTGCTGGACCACGCTGTCGGCCTCTCCGGACCCGTCTCCACCGCGCTGGGCGACGACTCGTGGCTGGTCTCGACGCGCTTCCCGCCGACGGCCTACCTCGCCGGTGCGGCGGCGGCGGGCACCGTCGTCAAGCCGTGGCTGTCCCGGCCATGGCGGCGCGCCACCGACCGATCGCTCCTCACGCTCCTCGTCGTGATGCTCATCGCCGGCACCTCCGGCCTGGGCGAGCTGACGCTGGCCCTTGCGGCAGGGAACCTGACCGGCGCTGCCGTCCTCGTCGCGTTCGGCGCGCCCAACCGCCGGCCGAGCCCGCTGACGGTCGCCAACGGTCTCGACCGGGCCGGCCTCGAGGTCCGCGCCCTGACGCTCGAGCGCGCCGTGGGCGGTCGCGCCCAGCTCTACCGAGCGGCGATGGCGGACGGCACGACGACGTTCGTCAAGGTGTACACACGCGACAGCCGGGATGCCGACCTGCTGTACCGCGGGTACCGAACGCTCGTACTGCGCGATCCCGGCGACGAGTGGCCATCGGCCTCGCTCGGACGCGACGCCGAGCACGAGGGGTTGCTGCTCCTACTCGCCCAGCGAGGCGACGTCCGTTGCCCGGACCTGCGCGCCCTGGTCGCGCTGCCAGACGGATCGATGGTGGTGGCGATGCAGGACGTCGGTGGGCGTCCGCTGGACAGGCTCGGCGACGACGAACTGACCGCCGGCCTGCTCGACGCCGTCTGGTCGGAGACCGTCGCCCTGCACCGCGCCGGCATCGCCCATCGGTCGCTGCGGGCGGCGAACGTCCTCGTCACCTCCGATGGGCCGGTAATCGTCGATCTCGGCGCCGCCGAGGCACCCGCCGATGCGCGCGCCCAGGCGATCGATCGGGCCGAGTTGCTGGTGTCTTTGGCGACCCGCATCGGCACCGGGCCGGCGACGGCGGCGGCGGCGCGCACGCTCAATCCCGACGATCTCGCCGCAGCCGCGCCGTACCTACAGCCGCTCGCGCTGTCCGCGGCGACGCGCAAGGACGCCGGGAAGTCGTTGCTCAAAGCACTGCGCGACGAAGTCGCGGCCGCCACGGGCCGCGAACCAGAACCGCTGGAGCGCCTGGTGCGCGTCCGACCGCGCACGCTCGTGATGATCGCGACGCTCACGGGTGCCTTCTACTTCCTGCTACCGCAACTGGCGAACGTCGACGACAGCATTCGGGCCCTCCGCTCGGCCAACTGGGCCTGGCTCGCGGGGTCAGTCGTGACGTCAGGGTTGACATACGTGGCCGCGGGCGTCGGCATGGTCGGCGGCGTCCGGCAGCACGTGCCCTTGGGGCCCACGGTGGAAGCCCAGCTGGCGTCGTCGTTCGTCAACCGAGTGACGCCGGCCAACGTCGGCGGCATGGCCCTCAACGTGCGCTACCTGCAGAAGGTCGGTGTGCCGTCGTCGGAGGCAGTCACGGCGATGGGCCTCAACGTGTTCGCCGGGGCGGTCGTGCACATCGTCATGCTGTTCGTCTTCTTCGCGTGGGCCGGCCAGTCCGGCGGCGGGTTCGCGCTGCCGAGCAGCAGCAAGCTGCTCGCCGCCGTCGCCGTGCTCCTCGCAGTGCTCGGCGTCGTGATGGCCACGCGCAAAGGCCGGCGCGCGTTACGCACGCGCGTGCTCGGCGGCGTCAAGCAGTCGATGGTGACGATCGGGTCGGTCGCCCGTTCGCCGCGGCGGATGCTCGCCCTGTTCGGCGGATCGATCGGCGTCACGCTCGCTTACATCGTCGCCCTCGCGTGCGCCTGCAACGCGTTCGATTCAGGCGTGAGCTTCGCCCAGGTCGGCGCCGTCTACCTCGGATCATCGATCCTGGCAGCGGCGGCGCCGACACCAGGCGGTCTCGGCGCGATGGAAGCGGCGCTCGTCGCCGGCTTCACGGCGATCGGCATGGACGGCGGGATCGCCGTCGCCGCCGTGCTCAGCTACCGCCTGGCGACCTTCTGGTTGCCGATCCTGCCCGGCTGGCTGAGCTTCCACCTGCTGGAGCGGCGCAACTACATCTGACCGGGTCTGCGCCGGCCGGAGCACACGCGGGCGGACGGGGTCGCGGAGTCGCCCAACTCGGGTGCCGGCGATCACCGTGCGCCCCCGCGGGACGCCGCCGCCCCCCACCGGTAGCCGAGCTGGCCGCCCTCGACATCGCTGTGAGCGAGTGATCATCACCGCTCCGCTGGCTCAAGCCGGCCCGTACCCCAACCGTGGGGTGGCCGGATGCGAGCCGTCATGGACGCACCCCATCGCCGACCGCGACTGGTGTGTGCAAGGTGGGTGCAAGCCGGTTGCGGCGGGCGACACCGCCGCGGCGATCGGTCAGACGGCCGGCGTGAGCCGCCGGACGCCGAGCCGCCTGGCTCAGGCGGGACGCTGACGCCGCTCGTCGAAAGTCCCCAGGGTTGCTCGTCGAAAGTCCCCACCTGGTCGGGGTCGGATTCTAGGTGCGGTCTCCTTCGGTGAGTCGGCGAGCGCGGGCGCGGTGGGTGCGCATGCGGTAGCTGTCGCCGGGGATGTTGATGACGACGGAGCGGTGTAGGAGCCGGTCGAGCATGGCGGCGGCGATGGTGGTGTCGGCGAAGATCTCGCCCCATGAGGCGACACCACGGTTGGTGGTGAGGATGACGCTGCCGCGCAGGTAGCGCTGCGAGATGACCTGGAACAGGGCGTTGGCGTCCTCGGCGGGCATCGGGAGGTAGCCGAGCTCGTCGACGATGAGCACGCTGGGTCCGTTGAAGAACGCATGGTGGTCGCCCAGCGTCCCTCGACGGCGGCCTTGCGGCAGCGGGCCGCCAAGTCGGCGGCGGTGGTGTAGTAGGTGCGCAGCCGGTGATCGACGGCGGCGTGACCGAGGGCGATGGCGAGCATCGTCTTGCCGACACCGGGCGGCCCGATGAACAACACGTTCGTCGCGTCGTCGGCGTAGCGGCACGTCGCGAGGTCACGCATCAGGGCCGGGTCGACGGATGGTTGGGCAGCGAAGTCGAAGTCGTCGAGCCGCCACGGCGCCGGGAAGTTCGCGAACCGCAGCAGCCCGGCGTGGCGGCGGGCCTCGACGGCGGTCACTTCGACGGCGACGAGCTGTTCGAGGAGCTCGGTGTGCGTCGCCTTCGTCTTCATCGCCTGGTCGAGGTGAGCGTGCAGGACCTCAGCCGCGGCGGTCAGCTTGAGGTAGGCAAGGTGGGCGCGCAGCTGGTGATAGCGCGAGTCGGCGGCGCTCACGACACCCCGCCCTCGGTGAGACGCCGATAGACGCCCAAGTCGATGACGGGGTCAGCGCCGCGGTCGCCGAGAGCAGTTCCGCGGCCAGGGCCAGCGCCGCGTCGGAGGGTGGCCGGTTGACCTTGCGGCGACACGGCCGGCTGGTGGAGAACTGGGCGAGGACGCCGTTCTCGAGTGCGGCGGTGTGCTCGGGGAGCCGCACGGTGCGTTGCGCGCCCCGGGGCGTCAACTGATGCGCCGCCACGACCACGCCGCCGGCGTGGAGGGTGATCGTCGGGGTGCCGAGCCGCCACCGGATCTGCACGTGACCGCCGACCAAGCCGGGTGGGGTCGAGTAGCGGTTGCCCCACAACGACACCAACGCGTTGGCGGCGACGGTGCACACGACGGTGACCTCGGCCGGGAACGGAACCGTCGGCAGCTCCAGCAACGGTTCGCTGTCGGCGAGCTCGGCGACGGTGATGTCGCCACGGCGGCGCTGATCGGCGACGTCGACACAGAACCGATCGACCGACGCCTGGGCTTCGGCGGGTGAGGCGACGCGGGCGGTGCGCCACCACGACTGGGTGAGGAGGTCGATCGCCTTCTCCACGACACCTTTGCGGTTCCCGTGACGGGGTGGGCACGGATCAACGGCGACGCCGTAGTGCTTGGCCACGGGCACGAACGACCGCTGCACCTCACTCGTGCCGGGCTTGATGACGGTGGCCATCCGGTCCACTCGCCAGCGGCGGGCGGTGCCACCGAACCGTCGCAACAGCTCATCGATCCCGGCCACGAGGTGAGCCTGGTCGTCGGACTCGGAGAACCAGGCCCGGCACTTCGACGAGTGCGACAACGCAGCAACAAGCACGAACGCCTTCGCCTGCCACGGCGTGTCGTCGAGCTCAAGCCAGTCCCACTGCATCTCCTCCCCGGCCGGATGGTCGATATCGACATGGGCCCGGCCGTTCGATGAAGCGCACGGCTCGCTGCGGGGACGCAGCTGCCGGTGCGGAGCTGCCGGGTGAACGTCGGATCCAGCAGTGAGTAAAAGCGCCGACAGGCAGCCGGCGACTAGAATGGAGATGAAGGCAGAACTGCCGTTGGTTCCAGCGGCGGAAGTGCCGCCCTCCGAACAACGAGGTCCGTTCGGTACCGCCATCGAGCCGGCGGTGGAGGACGCGGCGGCCGGGAATTATCCCTGCGATACTTGGACACCTCCGCCAGGTTCGTGTGCGCACCGCCGGCGACCTGCCCGCCCTCGCCGAGGTCAGACGGCAGTTCGCGTGTTGGCGTCCAGCGAGCGCCGAGCCGTCGTTCGGCGCGGCTGAGAGGTGACGAGTACCGACCGGCTGCTTGCGATCGAACGCCACCCACCGGAACGTCGGCGACGGTGGGTGTTCGTAGGCGCAGCGAGTGCGGCGGCAGCTCAGCGCACCAACCTGGCTGACGAACGGGGATCGCTTGCGGTGGGAGGCTTGTGCCGTGGCGTATGAGACGGATGAGTGGCTCGGCGAGCGACGGTTCAACGAGTGGAACGCCGGTACGGGCACGTCGAAGAGGCGAACTGGAACGCCGCCGGTGGGCGGACGGCAGGTCGCACGGGCGCAGGTTCGACCGATCGTCCGAGACCGCCTCGGCGCTTCGACGCCGAGGCGATCGAACCAGACTGGCCGGATCAGCGACCTCGGGCGACTGGTACGGTCCCTCGGCGGGCATCAGGCCCGCACCACTCCTTTGCCGGCGGAGGTGCGCCTGCAGGCGTGGAAGATGCCATCGAGCCCACTGGCGAGAAGCCAGCGCAGCGCATCCACGTCCGTGCCGCCCCACGCATAAGGATCGCCGGGGAATGACGTCCACAGATTCAGTGGCCGAGGGGACCCTGCTCCTCACCAAGCTGCACCCACCGCGCCGGCGTCGCACCCTCGTCGCCCGACCGCGGCTCGGCGACCTCGCCACCCGGATCAGGCTCCCGGCGCTGACCCTGGTGTCGGCGCCGGCGGGTTTCGGCAAGACCACCCTCGTGGCGGAATGGCTTGCCGGCGAGCGCACGACCGCCTGGCTGTCCCTCGACCTGCGTGACGATGACCCCGAGCGGTTCTGGACCTACGTCCTTGCTGCGCTCGCAATGGTCACCGCCGACTTGAGCTCCGACACGGCCGCCCTCCTCCAGGGTCGACGGGCACCGCTGGAGACTGTCGTTGCCACTCTGATCAACGACCTCGAGACCGCATCGCAGGACATCGTCTTGGTGCTAGACGACTACCACGTCATCAGCGATCCAGAGATCCACGACTCCGTGGCGTTCCTCCTCGAGCACATGCCGCCCCAGGTGAGCCTGGTGATCGCCACCCGCGCGGACCCGCCGCTCCCCCTCGCATCGATGCGAGCAGACGGCGACCTGCTGGAGGTCCGAGCTGCCGACCTGCGCTTCACGGCCGAGGAGGCCGCCGCGTACTTGAACGGCGCGATGGATCTGACCCTCACGACGGCCGACGTCGACGTGCTCGAGGCCCGCACCGAGGGCTGGATCGCCGCCTTGCAGCTCGCTGCGCTGTCGATGCAGGGCCGGGGCGATCCCGCCTCGTTCATCAACGAGTTCGCAGGCGACAACCGGTTCATCCTCGACTACCTCGCCGACGAGGTCCTGGAGCGCCAGACCGCACGGATCCGGGACTTCCTCCTCGACACGTCCCTCCTGAGCCGGCTCACCGGCCCGCTGTGCGCCGCTGTGACCGGCCAGCACGACGCCAAGGCCACCCTCGAGGAACTCGACCGGTCGAACCTGTTCCTCGTTCCCCTCGACGACCGCCGCACCTGGTACCGGTACCACCACCTCTTCGGTGATGTCGTGCGGGCGAGGCTTCTCGACGAGAAACCCCACCGTGTGGCAGAGGTGCACCGCAGCGCGAGCGACTGGTACGCCAGCAACGGCGAGCCTCGAGAAGCCATCGTCCACGCCCTCGCAGGCAAAGACCCAGAGCGGGCCGCTGAGCTGATCGAACTGGCTGCACCAGCGATGCAGCGGGCGCGCCAGGAGTCGCAGCTGCGGAGCTGGCTCGAAGCCCTCCCCGCCGACCTCTACACCGATCGACCGGTGCTCGCCATGGCTCTCGTCGGTGCCCGCATGGCGACCGGCGACGCAGACGCGCTCAACCCGCTGCTGGAGATTGTCGACTCCTGGCACGACCGCCCTGACGCAATCGTGTTCGACGAGACCGCGCACGGCCGCCTCCCGGCGATGGCCGCCGTGCATCGAGCGGGACTCGCCCTCCTGGCTGGCGACACCGACGGGACCATCGAGCACGCGCACCGCGTGCTCGAACTGGTCGGGGCTGACGACCACCTCCAGCGTGGCGCAGCGGCGGCGCTGCTCGGTCTGGCCTCCTGGAGCCGAGGCGACCTCGACGACGCACGCCAGCGCTACCTCGAATCGGTCGCCTGCTTCGAGGCCGGCGACTACCTGCCTGACGTCATGGGCTGCTCGCTCGCCCTCGCCGACATCCAGCTCACCCAGGGCCGCCTCCGTGAGGCCCAACGCACCTTCGACTCTGCGCTCCGGCACATCGCCGACAACCCTGGCCTTCGCGGTGCAGCCGACATGCACGTCGGCCTCAGCCTGCTCGCCGTGGAGCACAACGACCTCGACACCGCTGCGGACCACCTCCGGTTCAGCGCAGAGCTCGGGGAGCACATGGGGCTCCCGCAGCACCCCTATCGCTGGAGGGTGGCAATGGCGCGATTTCACGAAGCCCAAGGCAACCTCGACAAAGCGCTCGTACTGCTCAACGAGGCTGAGGCCCGCTACAACACCGACTACTCACCGAATGTCCGACCGGTCAGCGCGCTGAAGGCCAGGATCGAGGTCAAGCTGGGAGATCTTGACGCTGGGGCACGGTGGGCGCACGCACAGGGGCTTACCGCGGACGACGAGCTCAGCTACGTCCGAGAGTTCGAGCACCTCACGCTCGCCAGGGTGCTCCTCGCCCGAGGGTCAGCTGATGCGGTCCAGCAGGCGACCAGGCTGCTCCGCCGGCTGCTTACCGCCGCCGACAACGGGCACCGCTCCGGCAGCACCATCGAGATCCTCGTGCTCCTGACGCTCGCCCAGCACGCAGCAGGCGACAACACCGGCGCCACCGCGTCCCTGAGTCAAGCCCTTGCTCGGGCCGAGCCGGAGGGTTACGTGCGGTCATTCCTCGACGCCGACCCGACGGTGACGGACCTGCTCCGCCCGATCGGCACCACCAGCGACGGACACGCCGCCCAGATCCTGGGATCGACACCATCGTCACGATCACGCCACCGATCCCGCGCATCCGACCCCGACGAGCTGAGCCTCCGCGAGCTCGACGTGCTCCGCCTCCTACGCAGCGACCTCAGCGGACCCGATGTCGCCAGAGAGCTGCACGTGTCGCTCAACACGCTGCGCACTCACACCAAGCACATCTACACGAAGCTCGGCGCAACCAACCGCCGCGAAGCGGTGACCCGCGCCGCCGAACTGGGACTCTGACCGGGCGCGCCGACCGCCGAGGAGCACCACCACGATCACCACATCGTGTGATGTGCGCTCACCAGGTCCGTCCGTACGTTCACCTCGTGAGCACAGACGACCACGCCAACGAGCAACCGAGCGCTGATCACGCGCCCACCCAGCACTACGAGATCTGCGTCAGAGGACACCTCGAATCGCGATGGACGACTTGGTTCGATGGAATGAGCCTCACCGCCCGGGACGACGGCACCACCGTCATCAGCGGGCCTGTCGTCGACCAAGCCGCACTCCACGGCCTGCTCCAAAGGCTGCGCGACCTCGGCATCACCCTGCTGTCGCTCAGTCCGCTCGTAACGGGCACGGCGATCGAGCAGCCGGACGACTCCCACAACCAAACCGACCACCACGCACCAGGAGCAACCTCATGATCACCGTCACCGGAATCACCAAGCGCTACGGCCAACGCACCGCGGTCGAGGACCTGACCTTCACCGTCGCCGCCGGCCGTGTCACCGGCTTCGTCGGCCCCAACGGGTCCGGCAAGTCGACCACCATGCGGATGATGGTCGGGCTCACCCACCCCGATCAGGGCGAGGTCCGCTACGACGGCCTCCGCTACACCGACTTGCGACACCCGGCCAGGCTGGTGGGCTCCGTTCTCGACGCCCGCTGCATGCATCCCGGCCACACTGCTCGCAACCACCTCCGGGCCATGGCCGCCATGAGCTCCATCCCAGCGTCCCGGGTGAACGAGGTCCTGATCGACGTCGGTCTCGATTCGGCCGCCGACCAACGCACCGGCGGGTTCTCCCTTGGCATGCGTCAGCGCCTGGCCCTGGCCGGCGCCCTGCTCGGAGACCCTCAGGTCCTGCTGCTCGACGAGCCGTCCAATGGACTCGACCCCGACGGCATCCGTTGGCTGCGCCGCTACCTCACCGACCTCGCCCACCGCGGCCGCACCATCTTCGTGTCGAGCCACCTCATCAGCGAACTCAGCATGTTCGCCGACGACCTCGTCGTGGTCGGTGGCGGCAAACTCCTGGCAGCCGACACCGTCGAGGCGATCACCGCGCGGCAGGCAACGACGGTCATCGCCGAGACACCCCGCCCAGCCGACCTCGCCCGAGTCCTGGCCAGCCAACACGTCACCGTCGAAACCACCGGCAATCGGCTGGTCGTTCGCGGCACCACCAAGGCAACCGTGTCCCAACTCGCCTTCGAAAACGGCATCCGCCTGCTCGAGCTCAGCGACGTCGCACCGTCACTCGAGGAGACCCTCCTCGACATCACCGGGGCCTCCGCCGAGTTCGCCTCCGCCTGATCTCCCAGCCCTACGACCATTCCGAAACCGAAGGACAAGAGCCATGAACATCACCAGCCCGACCATCCCGTGGACGACCAGCGCCCGCTCGGCCGTCCGCACCCAATCCGACGATGTCCGAGCAGTCACCGCCGCACTGTGGAGCGAGTGGATCAAACTGAACGCACTCCGAGCCAACAAGGTGATCCTCGCCCTCACCGCGATGATCGGCGCCATCATCGCCGGCGTCCTGGCGGCAACGGCCACCGACCCGACCCTCACCGCCTCCGAGCTGTTCATCTACCCGCTGCCGCTAGTGGCCATGTTGGCGTCGGTCGTCGGGATCCTCATGTTCACCGGCGAGGCCCAACACGGCACGCTGGCGGTCGCCCTCGCGGCACGGCCCGCTCGCTGGGTGATCATGGCAGCCAAGACCATCACGGCGACCATGGTCGGACTGGCCTTGGGCGCCACCGGGATGATCGCTGGGTTCACCGGCGCTTCCCTCGGGGGCGTCGCACTCGGCAGCGGGTCGGCCCTCACGTCCCGGGCGCTTTGGGCACTGCTGTACATCGCCCTGGCCTCCCTCATCGGCCTCGGAGTGGGCATGATCGCCCGCCACACCGCCGGCGCCATCACAGGTCTCTTGCTGTGGTCGTTCGTCATCGAGAGCCTGTTCGCACCGGCCCTGCCAGAAGGGGTGCGCCACTTCCTGCCCTTCAGCGCCGGCTACCGTCTCCTCGACGCCGGTCAGAACTTCGAGGCCCCCGTGGCAATTGCCAACCAACTTGCCCGCCCCCAGTACGCCCTCATCTTCGGCGGCTACGCCCTGGTCAGTCTCGCCATCGGCACCCTGCTGCTGTACCGGCGAGACTCCAACTGAGACACACCAAGCCAACGACGAGCGAGACCCGGGCCCACGGCCCGGGTCTCACGGGAGTGTCCGGAGCTCTGTGTAAGTGGCGTGATCTGAGGGTCCACGGCTGTGGGCTGTGGGCTGGAGAGGATCACTGCGATGACTGAGACAGCAACCAACATGACGAGGGCCTCGCTGGCGGTGCGTAGCGTGCCGTTGGTGGGCGATGAGCCGGCGATGCGGGACTGGGCGGCTGAGCTGGTCGCCCAGGCGCGTGCCGAGGGGGTCGAGCTGACCGGTGAGAACGGTTTGTTG
>JBEVOM010000031.1:0-23895 GCA_040507575.1 Ilumatobacteraceae bacterium | reverse complement strand
GTGACTGACGAGATCGCCGCCCGGTTGAAGCCCCACCTTCCGCTCCGTGACGACGCAGAGCTCTCCCGGTTCGGAGCCCCATCCGAAAACGACGCCGGATGACACGGACTGCGCCGTCCTCGATCGCCGGTGTGCGGCCACCGGGGCCGGCGCGCTCACACCTCACCCGCCGAGTATTCGGCGGACGTCGGCGATCAGCTCGCGAGTGAGCCGACCGGCCGGCACGTCACTGGTCACCACGCCGGCCTGGCCGGACCAGAGCGGCGAGAAGTCGCCAGAGCCAGCAGCCTCGGCCGCCACGCGCAGCGGGGCGATCGCCGCACCGGCGGCCGGGAACGCCGGCGCTTCGGCCGCCATCGGACCCAGCTCGTCGATCACCCGATTGCGGCGCCCGCGAGCGGGTCGACCCGTCAGTACGTTCGTGAGCACCGTGTCGTCGGCACTGCCGTCCGCCAGCGCGCGTCGATGAACAGGCGTGGTCAACGCCTCCGGACACAGCAGATAGGCGGTGCCCAGCTGCACCGCCGCGGCGCCGAGCACGAACGCAGCCGCGATCGCACGACCGTCGGCGAGGCCCCCGGCGGCGATCACCGGCACGCCGACCGAATCGACGACTCGAGGGAGCAGCGCCAGCGTCCCGGGTTGCGCAGCGACGTCGGTCGTCAGGAACATCCCTCGATGGCCGCCGGCCTCGGCGCCCTGGGCGATCACCACATCGCAGCTGTGCTGCTCGAGCCAGACCGCCTCAGCGCGGATCGTCGCCGAAGACATCACGATCGCACCGGTTCGACGGACGCGCTCCAGGAGCGTCGGCGCCGGAAGGCCGAAGTGGAAGCTGACGACCTCCGGACGATGATCCTCGACGATCCGGCAGGCCTCGTCGTCGAACGGACGGCGCGCTGGCCCAGCCGGTGCGCTCGAACGGTCGACTCCGAGCTCGGCGTCGAACCGCGACACGGTCGCCGCCCAACCCTCGAGCTCCGCCGACGACACGTCCGGGAGCTGGTGGCAGAAGAAGTTGACGTTCAACGGAGCGTCCGTCGCGCGACGGAACTCTGCGATCTGGTCACTGAGTTCCGTGTTCGACAGCATCGCCGCCGGTAGCGAACCCAGCCCGCCGGCCTGAGCGACCGCGATCGCCAGGGCGACCCCACCGGCTCCCGCCATCGGCGCTTGAACGATGGGGATCTCGATACCCAACCGGGCGCAGAAGTCCGCACCGATAGCCACGCCGACAGGTTACGCAACGTGCCAGCGACCGATGCGGCCGGCTTGGCTGCCGCAGAGGCGCCAGGGTCGGCGGTACGCACGCCCGGTTGCGCCCCTCGCACGCGTGAACGTGACGGAACGATGTCCGAGAACGGCGTTCGGCGATCGCGCCCGGGAGCGTTCGAGACCGCCGGCTGGTGGACGCTGGCGCAGCCGTGAACTGATCAGGGACGAGCGGCCCTCCACGACGGACGTTGGCCCGTCGGTGGATCGGCACGAAGCGGCGCCGCAGGTGCCAGCGTTCGTCCCTCAGACTCCTCGGGCTGGCCTGCACCGATCCGCGGCGACTCGGATCTGAGGGTGGGGTGACGGCGCCCGGAGGGTGCCGGGAGCGGCGCAGGGGTGTGGGCGATGCGTCGCAGTGCGTTTCCCGGAACCTGGCTGGTGGTTCAGTCGTCGCTGTGGCTCACCACGTTGATGACGTTGCCGTCGGGGTCGCGAACGAAGAACCGACGAACGCCCCACGGTTCAAGTGTCAGCGGGTGAACGATCTCGTAGCCACGACGCTGTGCCTCTTCGTAGGCCTGCTCGACACCGTCGCCGACGTGGACCGACAGCACCGAATCGACCGGGCTCGTGGCGTCACGGGTGACGATCTGGACCGACGCCCGTCCGTCCTCGGTTCGATAGCGGGCGACCCACCCCAGGTTCATCTCCTCGACCCCGAGACCGAGGTAGTCGGCGTAGAAGCGGCGTGCCGCCTCGACGTCCGAGACGGGCAGGTTCGCGGTGACTCCAGTGACGCGCACGCATCTGAATATCGCGCGTCTTCCGGGCGGCGAACGTCCTCGACCGCGGGCTTGACGGCGCTACCGAACGTGCACGCGGGTTGTTCGGTCGCCTGTTGGCCACGGAGCGGTCGAGGGTGGTTCCGTGTTGTGGGGCTCGCTGGCCGAGAGTGGCTTGTGCGGGTGCTCCACGTCAGTTCTCGCTGCTGTGGTGGGGTGCACGACTCCTGGTAGTGGATCACTCTCCAGGATCCCTGGGCTCGGTGCATGGCGAAGGTGACGCCGCCTTCGGCGATGAACGGTTCGCCGGCTGTGGACGTTTCACCTTCGAGGTGGAAGCGGCCGAAGGCGAGGGCGACATCTGCGAGGGTGTCGATCGTGAGGTCGTCGACGCGCATCTGGGTGACCCGGTTGGTCGGGATCGCGGTGGGAAGCTCCCGGTAGTAGGCCTCGATCTGGGTCCAGCCTCGGATCGCCGCTGACTCCGCCGTAGGACACGAACCCGACCGCCTTGCGGCACCACTCCTCGTGGGGCAGGTCGATCGCCTGCTTCAGTGAGCCGGGTCGCCATGTTGTATCCAGGGTGATCACGACGAACGCGTCGGCCCGGTTGATCCGGTCGATGTACGCCTGCGCTTCTGCGCCCGGGACCAGCGGAAGCACCATCGGCAGGTCGACGTCGACGAGGTCGATGACTCCGGTGTCCATGTCGGTGCGCCGCGATGCGTGGTCGGCGAACCACTCGGCGACGGTGGCAGCGAAGCGACCTGGCGCGAACACGAGACGATGCAATCGAGACACCCCTCGGTGTGCTGAGCTGGCCGACGTTCGGGCTCGGCCAGCTCTACCGCTCCGCCCACACTCTGATCGCGACCCGGCTTGGCACCATCGGCGAAACGATGCGCACCTACTCCGTGCTCGCCGCCCTCGCCGAGCACGGCGAACTGTCCCAACAGCAGGTCTGCGACCGCATCGACATGGGCCGCAGCGACATGGTCCGACTGCTCGACGACCTCGAGACGCGCGGCCACGTCGTACGAACACGCGATCCGAATGACCGTCACCGGCATCAGGTCACCCTCACCCCCAGCGGCCAGAAGTCGCTACGGCGATGCGAGCGCCTCCTCGCCGCCGCCACCAACGAGGTGTTCAGCCACCTCTCCGCTGACGAACGCCGCGTCCTGCACGGCCTCGTACTCCAAACCCTCGGGCACCCCGCCGACGTCATCGACCTCGCCGTCACCCCCAACCGCCGCGTCCCGACCTGACCGCGAACCGCAGGACGGTGACCCACGCCTGGGCCACCGTCGCGCGAGTGCGGATGGGCCCGGACGATGCCGAGGCGGCCGGGTGGTGCGAGCTCACGTTCATCTCTACGTCCGGTGGCGCCGCGGTGGTGGACCACGTCGAGTGGTCCGTCG
This sequence comes from Ilumatobacteraceae bacterium, assembly GCA_040507575.1. Taxonomy (GTDB): domain Bacteria; phylum Actinomycetota; class Acidimicrobiia; order Acidimicrobiales; family Ilumatobacteraceae; genus JALZMG01. Next base: position 20,477 of record JBEVOM010000031.1, on the reverse strand, counting down.
TGACGGCGAGCGACGTGGGGCGGCAAGGGATCTCACCGCCGGCGCCGGCACCCTCGCCGTCGTGTGTGCCACCAACGCCATTGCCACCGCCGAGTCCACCGGTCACCAGCGCGTCGAGGGTCGCCTCGGCTCGTCCCGACGTGCCATCTGAGAGGTCATGTCGGTCTTCGAGTCGTCACCCCTCGACTGCGTTCGTTCTGCGTAGCGACCACCGGCTGATCCCCCGCCATGGTCGGGCTCGGACATCCACCCGGATTGGGATCGTCGGTCTCGCGTCGCGATCGCAGCGGCGCTGACAGACGACCCGAGACGTGTCAGCCGGTCGAGACGATCTCGGTGACGACTTCGGTTCCGTCCTGCGTCTCGACAGCCACGTTCACGCGGTTCTCCACGAAGTCCATCGTTGCCATCAGGTCCTCGCCGTCGCGGCGCACGACCCGCATCGTCAGCCCTGCGTCCTCCAGCGTTGCTGTCGCATCCTCGACGGATTCGCCGATCACGTCGGGGATGTCCACCGCCGAGGTGACCTCCGATGTCGTGTCATCGGACGACGAGTCGTCGTCTCCGCACGCGACGGCCGTGAGCGCCATTGCCGCGACCATTGAGACCAGGAGCGCACGCATCCCGCTGTCTTAGCATTCGCACGAGGCCGCCTCCGGCCCGGCCCGTGGTTGGAGCAGTTGGCGACGCTGCCGCGAACGTAGGCTTCACGGCAGCCGGGTCAGCGGGTCGGGAGGCGTGACGAGTGATGACGATCCCGCAGCATCTGTCCCTCGAGGAGCGTCGGGCGATCGGACGAGCGGCGCGGGCGAGATCGCCTCGCAAGGGTGCGGGCGATTGGGAGCCTGGTGGGCGCGGCCACGATGCCCTGCGAACCGTGCTCGCCCAGAACGCCGTGCGGGCGCCCGACTTGGTGCCGATCCGCCACGGTCGGATGGCGGCGTCACCGTGGACCTACTTCCGCGGCGCCGCCGCCGTCATGGCCGCCGACCTCTCGTCGCGGACGGCGAGCGGTCTGAGGGTGCAGCTGTGCGGTGACGCTCATGTCCTCAACTTCGGGCTTTGGGCGACGCCTGAGCGGCAGCTCTCGTTCGACCTCCGTGACTTCGACGAGACCCTTCCCGGCCCGTTCGAGTGGGACGTGATGCGGATGGCCGCCAGCGTGCAGGTGCTGGCTCGCGAGGCGGGGCTGACGGGTGCACGGGCGGCCCACCGGGCGGTAGCCGCAGCGCTCGACGGTTACCGCACGGGGATCTCGCGGTACGCCGAGGCCCGGTTCCTCGACGTCTGGTACGCGCAGATCACCGCCGACGACCTGCTCAGCGTCGTCGTCGGCGAGGATCGGGCGGACATCGCGGCGCGACTCCACCGACGAGCGAGGAAGCGGTCGAACCTCGGTGCGGCGAAGAAGTTCACGGAGGTGGTCGACGGTCGCGTGCGCCTGGTCGAGGCGCGGCCGTTCCGCGCTCGTGATGACGGTGCCGACCGAGCCATCGTCGATGAGGTCTGGGCGGCATATCGCTCGTCGTTGCCCGAGGAGCGGCGCTACCTCATCGACCGGTACTCCTTGGTGGACGTCGTCCGTCAGGTGGTGGGCGTGGGCAGCGTGGGGATGCGCGTGTACCTCCTCCTGCTCGTGGGCGCCCGTCCAGATGATCTGCTCTTCCTGCAGGTCAAGCAGGCCGGACCGTCGGTGTTCGAGGCGTTCCTCGAGCCGAGTCGCTACCCGAACCACGGCCAGCGCGTGACCGTGGGACGGCGCTTCATCCAGAGCTCGACCGACATCTTCGTCGGCTGGACCAGGGTGCATGGCATCGACTTCTACGTCCGCCAGTTCCGCGACATGAAGGTGATCCCGTCGAGTGAGCAGGTGGCACCGTGGCTGCCCCAGTTCGCCCGCAAGTGCGGCCTCGTCCTCGCCCGCGCCCACGCCACCACAGGAGACGCGGCGGCCATCGACGCCTACGTCGGCAAGGGCCAGGCGTTCCCTGCGGCGATCGTGCGCTTCGCTGCCGCCTACGCCCTGCAGAACGAGCGCGACCACAGCCAACTCGTCGAAGCGGTCCGCGACGGCGAGATCGCCAGCGCACCGGGCTGGTGACGCCCGGCACCGCGTGGCGCGGTACCGGGGTCTGATACCGATGGCCGCTGCGGCCATGATCGCGCTCGGGCTGACGGCCCTCTGGGGTGGCCGAGAGCGAGGCGGACGTGGAGTGGGCCGCCGCCCCGACCCACTCCGATGCCCCCGCCAGCCGCCCGGATTCCCGGTTTGCAGCGACATTGGAGAAGAGTCGCCGACGACGGGTTCATGACAGGGTTCCCGAAAAAAAAGTTCGGGTCGCGAGCGAGCGGTCAGCCGCCGACGATCGGCGGCAGCGTCACGGTCGGGGTCGTCACGGGCGGCAGTGTGACGGCCGGGGTCGTGAGGTCAGGCACCGTGACGGCGGCAGTCGTCAGGTTCGGCACCGTGACGGCCGGGAGGGTGACTGGTGGGACGGTGACATCGGGAGTCGTCAGGTTCGACACCGTGATGGCCGAGAGGGTGACTGGCGGAACGGTGACGGCCGGGACGGTGACTGGAGGCAGGCTCACCGGACCGACAGCCACCCCCGGAACCGCGACGGGACCGACCACCACGGGCGCGAGCGCGACAGGCGGGACCGTCACCGATCCGACGGTGACCGGGCCGACGGTCACCGGGGGCAACGAGACCGGCGGGAGGACGGCGGGCCGGCTGGTCACCGGAACCGACGGGGCCGAGCCGGCTGCAGGGACCGGCGTCCCCGCCGTCGCCGAGGGGGGTGTCGTCGGCGCGGCCGGCACCTCGACGACCGGATGTGACGCCAATGTCCAATCTCCCGGCGCGGCCGCGCCGACCGTGGTCGAGCCGACCGCGGTCGCACCCGACTCCGAGAATGCCGTCGCCGCGCCGGGGCCCGTGAGCGCCTCCGTCGTAGCGAGCGGAGACGTCGAAGAGATGGTGGAGGCGGCCGCTTCGGCATCCCCGTTCCCGGAGACAGCCTCGGTCGGCGGCAGCGTCGGCCCGAGCACGGTGACCGCAGCCAGCGCCGTGGCGGCGGCTGCCGGCGTGACACGGGCGGCCAACCGGGCCACGAGGGACGTTGCCTCCACGGCGATCCTGGTGACCGTGAAGGCCGCTGCGGCGAGCGGTCCGAGCGGGGGTGCCGTGCGCAGGCGCTCGTTCAAGCCTTCCAGACGATCTCGACCGTCGCGGCACGCCGCACACTCGGCGAGGTGCCCGTCGAGCCGTCGCTGTCGGCGTGCGCTGACCCGCCCACGCACGAGGTCGGCGAGCTGCCGCCGCGTGTCCGCGCAGTCCGGCGTCGCCGGCGGCTCGGTGAAGACCAGCCCGACGTGTTCGGCCAGGTAGGCGCTCCCCAGCGCGTGGCGAGCGCGAGAGGCTCGCGCGGCGATGGCCTGCACGGTCGATCCGTCGTCCCGAGCGATGTCGGCGTGCGACCGGCCCTCGATCTCTGTCCGCCACAGCACGCGCCGGTCGACGGTGGGGAGTGACTCGAACGCCGTCCGAAGGACGTCGGCATCCTCCGGGGTGACCGTCGCATCGAGGGCCTCGTCGCTGTGCTCGGCGACGGGCCGCACGCGGCCGCCGCGGCGGTTCGTCCGGTATGCCTCGTGGCGCACAGCGCTGACGAGGTAGCCGGCGAACTGCTCGCGTGGACCCTTACCCCCCTGCAGCGCGGCCAGCACGGCGGCGAACGCCTCCGACACCACGTCATCGGCATCGGTGGGGTTGTCGAGCACAGCGCGGGCGACCCGACGGGCCAGGTCACCGTGTCGTTGGAACAGCTCGTCGTACCTGTCGAGGTCACCCTCACGGACGCGGTCCACCAGGCCAGCGTCGGAAGTCGCCCATGTTTCGCCCGGCATCGCCATACTGCCCGCAAGCGTTCCCAGCCCTCGCCAGAACTACTCCCGCCCGTCGCGCGGCGCAGGTCATGCCGCGCGGCGCGCGTCGTCCGGCGCAGGTCCAGTGCGTGCCGGGTGCTCAGCGGCCGCGAGCGCGATCGTCCCCTACGAGACGGCCCGCTTCACGAGGGCGGTGATCTTCTTCTTTTCGGCGGGACCGATCTTGAGGATCGCGAACGAAGTGGGCCACATGTCACCGTCGTCGAGGTTCGAGATCGGTTCGAAGCCGATGGTGCAGTAGCGGACCTTGAACTTGCTCGCCGGCTGCATGAAGACGCAGACCTTGCCGTCGCGCGCCCAGCCGGGCATCCCGTAGAACGTCTTCGAGGCGAGCATCGGCGCGTGCTGGCGCACGATCGAGTCGATTGTCTCCGCCATCTTCCGCTCGTCGTCGGGAAGTATGGCGATCGCCTCCGCCAGCGCCTTGTCGAGGTCCTGCTGTTTCTGCGATGCCTTCCGCTCGGCGGCGGCGGCCTTCATCGCCGCGCGTTCCTCGGCGCTGAACCCGCTCGTCGTGCGCTTCTTCGTCTCAGCCATGCGTCGATCCTAGGAAAGGGTGTCGGCCAGTGGCTGCAGTCGACGGCAACCTCGAGCGGGCGCGACCGACCGTAGGCCGCCGTCGGACGACCATCATCCGCCACGCGCCCCACAACGCCGGTTTCACCGCGGGGGTGGGCGTCGTCGGATGGTTCTCGGGGCGACGTCATGCAGTTGGGTCCAGGGGTGGATGCTCCAGCACTCGGGGCCGATACTCGACGAGCTGGATGCGGCCGTCGAAGGTGCGGTTGTCGAGCATGTCGAGCGCGACGTCCGGGTAGCCGTCATAGATGCGTTCGGCTCCAGTGGCGCCGGTGATCACCGGGAACATCACGACGCGGAAACGATCGACGAGTCCGGCTCGCAGCAGCGACTGGCACAAGCGGAGGCTGCCGATCGTGCTCAGGATCCCCGTGCCGTCCTCCTTCATCGCTCGTACGACGTCGACCGCGTCGTCGCGCACGAGCGTGGAGTTGGGCCAGGTCAGGGGGTCCTCGAGCGTGGCGGAGAACACCACCTTCGTCGCTTGCGTCAGTTCGTCGACGGACGCCTGCTCGTCGTCGGTGAAACCGTCCGTTCCCGCTGGTGCTTCTCCAGCCGCGAAGCCGGACATGAGTCGGTAGGTGTTCGCTCCCATCAGGTAGGTGACCTCCGGTTGCTCACCGAGCCAGGCCAGGTACTCGGGTCCTTCGAGACCCCAGAAGCCGGGCCAGCCATCGCCGGACGCACAGCCGTCGAGGGACGTGATGAAGTCGACGAGGAGTTCTTGCATGGTCGCGTCCTTGTCTGTGGAGGTGGTCCGACCACCGCGTGCATTCTCGCGGTCGCGGCAGTCGTTGGTTGGACGTGCGGCGAGTCGAGAACTCATCGTCGTGCACGATCGACTCGGCGGGTCGGCGGGTCGGCGGTGCCGCCGGCGCCGCGCTGCAGCGTGGCATCGTCGCGGGGTGGAACGGCCCGATCGGCGCGCCTTCGAGGACATGACCGCAGGTGGCCGGATCCGCCAGCAGCCCGGTCTCGAAGGTCTCCGTGGCCTGGCGGTCGCCGCCGTCGTGATCTTCCACACCGGCGAGGGGTGGCTGCCCGGGGGCTTCCTCGGCGTGTCGCTGTTCTTCACGATCTCCGGCGTCGTGATCGGTTCGGTCCTGCTGAAGGAGGTGCGCTCGACCGGTTCGATGGCGGTCGGCGGGTTCTTCGCCCGACGGGCCCGCCGCCTGTACCCCGCCGCGTGGACGGTCTTGGCCGCGGTGGCGCTGCTGCGGGTGACGACGACGGTGCTGGCCGGCACGTCCGGTGCCGACATCGTGACGTCGTTCCTGCAGGTCGCCAACTGGCACTTCGTGTTCCAGGGAACGTCGTACTCGGACCTCTTCGCCGGGCCGCCGGCCGTGCTGCACTTCTGGAGCCTGGCGATCGAGGAGCAGCTCTACCTCGTCGTCGGCATCGGCACGGCATTGATCGCCCGGTACGCGCGCCGGCCCGATCGCATGCTCGGCGTGCTGGCCGCGTGCGGTGCGCTGGTGTCGTTCGCCCTGCCGATGGTGTTCCGTCTCGGCATCGATCGCACCTACTACGGAACCGACACGCGGTCGGGGGAGGTGTTCGCGGGCCTGGTCGTGGCGGCGGTGATCGCCGACGGCGGACGCCGGCGGTGGCTGCTCGACCGGGCGTCGGCATTCGCAGCGCTGGGGGCGGTCGCGCTCGTCGCGACGGCTGTGGCGTGGCGGATCGTGCCGGCCGGCCACGATGCCATCCGCCTCGGGCTCTTGCCGGCGACCGCGCTGACGTCGTGCCTCGTCGTGTTCGGCGCACTCGTGCCTGGCGGCCCGGTCTGGGCGATCGCCGGGTTGGCGCCGCTGCGGTGGCTGGGCGGCATCAGCTACGGCCTCTACCTCGTCCACTTCCCGGTGTTCGTGATCGTCGAACGGGTCGAACCGCACCCGGGCATCGTGACGATCCTGACGATGATCGCCGTCGCCGTCGGGTTGGCGGTGCTGAGCGCCCGGTTCGTCGAGTGGCCGGTCCGCGCCGGTCGGGTGCGTGGCCGTGGCCTCGTCGTCGGTGGCGTTGCGCTCGGCGTGGTCGCCGCCGCTGCGCTCGTCCTGCCCGCCCGCACCACCGATGCCGACGACTTCCTGTCCCGGCTCGAGGACGCGGCCGAGGCCCGCGCCGACATCAGCCCGTCGTCGTCGCTGTCGCCGTCGTCGGTGCTCGTGCCCCCGCCGTCGACGATCGGCAGCCCGACCTCGGCGCCGAGCACGTCGCCCAGCGCTCCCGGCGTGAGCGCGCCGCCCGAACCGACCGTGGTCGGCTGGTACGGCGACTCGGTCGCCTTGTCGCTGCTGTTCGCCAGCAGCACGTACGTCACCGATGGACCTGTGCGCTTCGGCGATCTCTACACGGCGATCGGGTGCGGTGTGGCGCTGGCGCCCCCGTCGGAGGTCGACCGCTGCTCGACTGCCCTGGACACGGCGATCTCGAAGATCCCGGCGAGCGGCGCGACGGTCGGGATCGTGATGTCGTGCCAATGGGAGTTGCTGCCGAGCGCGATCCCGGGCGTCGCCGGCGGCACCCGTCAGCCCGACGATCCGGACTACGAGGCGTTCGTACGGGAGCGCTTCGAGCGGGCGATCGACCGGCTGCGGGCCGGCGGGCTGCAGCGCGTGCTCTGGGTGCTGTGCCCGCACCAGAGCCTGTCCGTCGGGATCGACAACGTGTCGGCGGAGTTCCGCGACGGCCGCGATCCCCGTCGCGTCGACCATCTGAACGAGCTCGTCGCCGAGATCGCGGCCGAACGTGACGACGTCACGACCGTCGACCTGCCCAGTTGGGTCAACCCCCGGGTCGACGACTCCGCCATCCGCCAGGACGGCTCGCACTACGTGTGGGAGCGCGACACCGGCGTGTCCGCGGTGCTCGCCACACTCGTCGCAGCGGCGCTGGCCGAGCCCGGATGACGGCGTCGGTCCATCGTCTCGATCGCTTTCTGCGCCTCTCTAGCATTCATGCTAGAGAGGCGCAGATCGCGCTATGGTCGCGCCGTGGATCCGGTCACCAACCCGTACGCCCCCGGCGCCGGGACGCGCCCACCGCTGCTGGCTGGGCGCGACGGCGTCATCGAGGCGTGGGACATCGTGTTGGGTCGCGCCGCGGCCGGCAACTCGTACCAGCCGATCGTGCTCTCGGGATTGCGGGGAGTCGGCAAGACCGTGTTGCTGCTCGAGTTCAGGGCCCACGCCCGCCAGGTCGGCTGGCCGGTCGAGCTGTTCGAGGCCCGGCCCGGCGGCGACCTGCGGACCCAGGTCGCGGAAGCACTGCCGCCGATGGTGCGGACCGTGAACACGAGGTGGCGCAACAAGGAGCGGGCCCGCAAGCTCGGCCGGATCGCCGCCAGCTTCGCCCGCGCCGTCCAGGCCCGGCTGACTCACGGCGGGTTCCGCTTCGAGCTCGAGCCCGAGCCCGGCGTCGCCGACACCGGCGACCTCGAGACGGATCTCACCGAGTTGCTCGTCGCGCTCGGCGAAGGCGCCCAGGAGGAGGGCGTCGGGGCCGCCCTCCTCATCGACGAGATGCACGAGGTCCCGCCGCTGCAGCTCAGCGCGCTCGTCGGAGCGGCCCACCGGGTCAACCAGGAGGGTCTGCCCGTCGTCATCGGCGGGGCCGGGCTGCCGCCCGTGGGTCGCGTGCTGTCGGAGGCTCGCTCGTACGCCGAACGGCTGTTCAGCATCCGTCCGGTGGCTGCGCTCGCGCCGGACGACACGCGCGCCGCGTTCGAGGAGCCGGCCGGCGCGCTGGGGGTGGTGATCGACCCGGCTGCCCTCGATCGCCTGGTCGACGTGTCGGGCGGCTACCCGTTCTTCATCCAGAGCTACGGCAAGCACGTGTGGGACATGGCCGACGACTCGCCCATCGTGATGGAGGATGTCGACCTGGCGAGGCCGCGGGCCTACCGCGAGCTCGTCGACTCGTTCTTCCGCCCCCGGTACGACCGGGCGACGCCGGCCGAACGCCGGTACATGCACGCCATGGCCGACCTCGGCGAGGGCAGCGTGTCGTCGGCCGACGTCGCCGTCGCACTCGGTCACGACCAGCCGAGCCGGGTGTCGCCCCAGCGTGACGGCCTCCTCACGAAGGGCTTGATCTACGCCCCCGATCGCGGGCTGCTGGCGTTCACCGTGCCCAACATGGTCGGCTACCTGCGCCAGCTCAACGAGCGGCCATGAGCCCCCGGACGTTCCGCATCTGCCTCGCCGCCATCACGGCGATCGGGGCGGTGTGGCGACTCGGCTACCTGTTCGCCGTCAAGATCAGCGACCCGTTGCTGCTGAACGACTCGATCTACTACAGCATCCAGGCCGGCCGGAACAGCGAGGGCGACTGGTTCCGAGAGGCGTTGTCGCCGCTGCCGGGCGCCGAGCACGGACCGTTGACGGCGTTGTACCTGACCCCGTGGAGCCTCGGCGCCGGCGACAACGTGGCCTGGCAGCGGTTCGCGACGACACTCCTGGGGATCGCCACGGTGGCCGTGATCGGGCTCGTCGGCCGGCGCCTCGCCGGGCCGCGAGTCGGGCTCGTCGCGGCGGGGATCGCCGTCGTCTACCCGAACCTGTGGATCAGCGATTCGCTCGTGATGTCGGAGTCGCTCGCGCTCCTGCTCGTGTCACTTGCGCTCCTGCTCGCACTCGACTTCGACCGCCACCCGGGCCCCGGCCGGGCCATCGCGCTCGGTGCGTTGGTCGGCCTGGGCGCCCTGACCCGCAGCGAGATCGTCGTGTTCGCCGTCGGGTTCGCCGCGCTCGCGTGGTGGCGGACCGCCGGGAGGCCGCGCCCGCAGCGCGCGCTGCTGGCGATCCTCGTCCTCGGCGCCACGGCGGTCACGCTGCTCCCGTGGACGATCTACAACGTCGCCCGATTCGATCGCACGGTGCTGCTGTCGACGAACGACGGCACGACGTTGCTCGGCGCCAACTGTGACTCGACGTACTACGTCGACATCGGTGGTTGGGACATCAGCTGCCTGGCACCGGTCCCGACCGACGACACCGTGGACGCGTCGGTGCGGTCGCTGGCCCGGCGCGACATCGCGGTCGACTACATCGGCGACCACCTCGGCCGATTGCCGATCGTCGTCGCGGCGCGCGTCGGGCGGTTCGCCGATGTCTACGCGCTGCGGTCGCTCGTCGCGCTCGACACCGGTGAGGAGAAGGCGGCGTGGGCGGTCTGGGCCGGGATCGCGATGTGGTGGGTGCTGGCGGTCGCCGCCGTGCTCGGCTGGGCCGCGCTGCGCCGTCCCGGGGAGGGTTCGCCGGACCGGGCGGCGGCGCGCTGGTGGCTGGTCGTCCCCGTCGCCGGCGTCCTCCTCACGACGGTGCTGTTCTACGGCGCCCACCGCATCCGTGCGCCGGCCGAGCCGGTCGTCGTCGTGCTGGCGGCCGCCGGCGTCGTCGCCACCTGGGACCTCGTGCGCGCCGTTCGGGCGGGTGAGGGGGAGCGCGCGCCGAGCGGCGTCGGTCGGTGAGCGCGGCGGCGCCGTCGGCGCGATGCCCACGACGGGCCGGATCTGCGTCATCATCTGCGGTCGCCATGGGATGTGCAAGGGCTCACCGACGCGGCAACAGGAGCCGCGACGACCGACGGCGGGCGCCGCTCGCGCCCAGCGGCACCGAGGGGCCCCGTTCGTCGTCGGCAGCAGGCGAGCGGATCGTCGGACGACGGTGAGCACGCCGCCGGAGACCGACCTGCGAGACGGCGACGTGCCGGCCGCGCCATTCACCGATCGGCCGGGCCAGTCGAGGCTCCGCGACGTCGTTCCGGCTGACCCCTGGCAGCGCGTCCGAGCGGTCCTCCTCGCCGGGTACCTCGTCGGCTACGTCGTGTGGTTCTACGTCAACGGCATCATCATCGACCGCATCTCGGTGACCATCTCGGTGGTCGCTCTGCTCGTGCTGCTGCACGTCGGACGGTCCCTCTTCGAGTGGTTCCGGCTGGCGATCGACCTGCTGTTGTACGCCGCGATGTGGTGGGTCTACGACGAGACCCGGGGCATCGCCGACCGCCTCGGCGCACCCGTGCAGATCGAGTCGACGATCAACATCGACCGCTTCTTGTTCTTCGGCACCGACCCGAACGTGTGGATGCAGCAGACCTTCTACTCGGCCGACCACGTGTACTGGTACGACATCGCCGCGTCGATCTTCTATTACACCCACTTCGTGGTGCCGATCGCCGTGATCGTGTTCCTGTGGGTGTCCGATCGCCGGGAGTGGGTGCGCTTCATGAGCCGCTTCGCCACCGTGCTGTTCGTCGCCTGCATCAGCTTCGTCGTGCTGCCGACCGTGCCGCCGTGGATGGCGGCTGGAGGCGACCCGCGCCGTCCCCTCGATGCACTGGAGCCTCTGGCCCGACCGGCCGGGCGAGGCTGGCAGCATCTCGGCCTGCACGGGTTCGTCCACGCCTGGGAGACGGGACGCGACTGGTCCAACCAGGTGGCGGCGATGCCGTCCCTGCACGCCGCGTTCGCACTCTTCGTCGTCGTCTTCTTCCTGCCGTGGATCCCGTGGCGACCTGTGAAGGTGCTCGTCTTCGTGTTCCCGCTCGGCATGGCGGTCGCCCTCGTCTACCTGGCCGAGCACTACGTCATCGACGTCCTCGCCGGATGGGCCGTCGTCGGGCTCTCGTTCCTCGTGTGGAATCGCATCGAGCGATCGACGCGCCGGCGCCGGGCCGGCGTCAGCCGCCGTGCGCTGGATCCGCTCGTCGACGCGTCGACGATGGTGGGCGCGTGAAGCGCCGTCGGGTGTTCGTCGATGGGACGTTCCTGCGCGCGCTCGTCGATGAGGGCGATCCACGACATGGCGCCGCGCGCGCCGCGTTCGCACCGCTCCTCGACGCGTACGAACGAGGTGACGCGCTGCTGTACAGCGACGCGGCCGCAGTCGCCGCCGCTGAGGAGCCCCGCACGCTCGACGTGATGCGGCCGGGACGCCTGCTCGCCGTGCGCCGGGCCACCAGGCGCGACGCAACGAGGCTGGTGGCGCGTCGCGCCGAGCTGCGCCTCGACCAGGCGGTGACGCTCGTGCTCCTGCGTCGCCATCAGATCGCTGAGATCGCGACGTTCGATCCGCTCTACGAGGGCTTCGACGTGGGGGTGATCGGCGCGACGTGAGGCGCGCCCGGTCCGGGCCGTGACGTCAGTCGGCTCGTCGCGATGGCGTCGGCCGCCGACCACGCGGCGTGTGCGTTGCGACGCGTGCCGCAGACGGCGAGCGGGACCAGGTACGAGATGATGGCGTCGATGCCCCTGTTCGACCACACGACATCGCCTGGCGCACCTGGAACGGTCGGGACGGACGAGGCCTGAATCGGGAACGCGACCGGACCGCACACGTCAGCATGAGGACCATCGTCGTCACCAACGCGATGACGGTGGCCAGTCGCCTGGATCCCATGCTGCACCTCGCTTCGTCTCGTCGACCCGCGAGATCGGGCGGCTCACGCCGGCGCCTGTCGACTCTCGAAGCTAGCACATCTGCGGATTAGGTACCTGGTCATCGCAGGAATGCATCGACCTGACGGTGAATGTCGGCGCATTCCCGTACAGTCATGGGTTCATGGTGACCGACCCTCCGGGTCGCCCGGTTCAGGTTCGTCCGGCGACCGCGCCCTCGTACGCCGCGAGCAGCGCCGTCGCTTGGGCGCTCTCGGTGTACTCGTCGCGTACGGCCTGCACGCCGCGCTCGGCGGCCGCCCACCGCGCCGACGTGTCGAACATCGTCACGACGACGTCCGCGCAGTCCTGCGCCGTCGTCGCCCCCACCGCGTATCGGTACGCCGGTGATCCCGGCCGAGCTCGCATCACCACCGGGACACCGGCGCCGGCTGCTTCCAGCGGCGTCAGGGCCTCGCCCTCCCACGCCGCGGAGTGCACGTAGATGTCGACCTGTTCCATCTCGGCGTCGATCGTGTCCAGCCAGCCGGTCACGCGGATCCCCGCCGCCTCGAGCAGTCGGCGGCCGAGATCGTCGCCGTCACCGATCCACACCGCGTCGATCACGGCGCGGCGACGGACGGCTTCGACGACATCGACGAAGAACTCCGGATCCTTCTGGGCGCAGATTCGCCCCGCCATGGCGATCCGAACGACGGCTGGGTCGTCATTCTTTACCGAGAATTCACGAACATCGATGGCGTGCGGGACGTGGATGACGGGGACCTTGTCGTGACAGATCTCACGGCAAATCGCCGCTTCGGACGCCGAGCAGGCGGCGAACAGCGCGGTTCGACGGGACGCTGCTTTCTCGAGCGCCCAGAGCGCCCGCTGGCCGGCTGGCCGCATGGTGCGTTGGAACGCGAAGCAGTGCGGCGTGTAGACGATCGGTGGCGAGGGCCACGCGACCCGGCTGAGCAGCCCGGCGATGGTCGAGTGGGCGTGGACGACGTCGCAGCCGAGGCGCTTGGCGATGTGGTTGATCTGGCCCGGCGCCGCGCTGCGGACGGCGTTGATGGTCGAGATGCCGTCCTCGGCGGCGAGGTCGTCGGGGTGTTGACGCATCCGCAACGTCAGGACGTGGTGGTCGAGTTGTGGTGTCGAGTGCCGGTATGAGTCGATGGCCGACATGACACCGGCGCCCGTCGCCTCGGTGACGTGGAGCACACTGAGCACGTCAGCGCCCCACGACCGGGATCCCGATGATCGACGACCGGCCCGAGAAGCTGGACGCAAAGACCGACATCAGTGCGCGACAATAGCCAATGTGCGAGGCACTGCAGCTGTTGACACCAGAGGGCGGGCCGATCGCCGCGTCGCCGCGGGCGCCGGCGCCATCCGGTGGTGGACGGGGCGCCCGAGGTCGGCGCGGTGACGAGCGTGACCGTGCCCCCGATCCGCGCCGGCCTCGCCGGCCGCCCCGCGGACCGCTCGGCCGCGACGCCGCGGATCCGTGACCTCCCGGTGCCGGCGCGCTTCGCGGTCGTCGCGATCGCTCTCCTCGGCGTGCAGGTCCACGGTCTGGCCAGCTTCGACGTCGCGCCGTCGGATCTGCTCCTGCTCGCCTCGATCGCCACCGGCGGGCTCCGACTGAGGTACCGCGCGTCCACCGTGATCCGCTTCTGGCTCGGCGTGCTCCTGTTCGGGATGCTGCTGGGACTGTTCGCGTCCGCCGCGGCGTTCACACCCCAATCGCCCGCATGGGGAATCGTGCGGATTGTGGGATTGCTGCTGTGCATCGGCTATGCGCTGATGACATCCGGTCTCTCGGCACCGATCATGCTGCTCGCCTTCAAGGCGTTGACCGTCGCCTCGGCGGTCGTGAACGCGCTGATCCTCTTCGCCCCGACTCGTCCCCTCATCGTCTGGCTTCTCCCGCAACGCAACATCGGCGCCCGGCTCTCGGGCGGGATGTGGGACCCCAACGCCAATGGAGTCGTCCTCGCGTCGGTGCTGCTCTTCGTGCTGTTCGCCCCGCGTGACACGTACGGGAAGCTGGCCCGCACCGTCCTCGTCGCCGTCCTCGGTGTCGTCCTCGTGTTCACGTTCTCACGCGGCGCGTTCGTCGGCCTCGCCGCCGGGTGCGTCGTGGCACTCGCGGTGCAGGCCCGCACCCCCCGACGCGTCGCTCGCGTGGTGGGCATCAGCGCGCTGCTGGCCCTGGTCTTCGTCGGCACCGGGCTGTACGACCTGGTGCAGCGGCGCCTCGCCGCCCGGCCGGACACGTTGGCCAACCGTTACGTCTACATCGACTTCGGCATCCACACCGGCCTCGCCAACCCGCTCTTCGGAGGCGGTCTCGGCCGAGCGACGTACGAGAACGGGGCGTTCGTCCACGCCACGGTGATCTCGCTGTTCGGCGATGCCGGCGTCTTCGCCGCAGTCGGCTACCTCGGACTCGTCGTCGCCGTCGGACTGGCGGGCTGGCAGGCGTGCCGGGCGATCGTGGCCGGCGATCGCTGGCCGGCATGCCTGCTCCTGCCACCGCTGCTCGGCATGCACGTGTGTGGCTTCGTTGCGTCACTGACGTTCGACGCCCTCCTGCAGCGCCAGTGGTGGGTCGTGATGGGCGCGATCGCCGGGATCTCGGCGGCCCGGCCGACGCTCGTCGGCCGCCGGGGCCGACGCGCCGGCACGACGCCGACGACCCGCCCGGGTGGCCCCGGACCATGGGCGGACCCCGCACGTGCCCCGCGGCGACCCGACGAATCGGTGCAGGCCCCTGTCGGACGGAGCGCGTCATGAGCACGGCGAAGCAGCGGGTCCGGGCGGTCGCTCGCAACGTCGTCGAGCGGGGCGACGCGACGTTGAACCGTGTCACGAGCCACCTCGGCGTCACGCGGCGGCTGTACCCCGCGTTCGGCCGCAAGTTCGACTCCGAGCTCGAAGCACTGGCCGCCGGGCGCATCGCCTTCGAGCGCAACGCGGCCGACGGCAACGCCGCCTACCGCCTTCGCCGGAACGTGCATCGCCTCGAGAAGGGCCTGGCCCACCACGACCGCCGTGCCCAGTTCGCGCTCGACTACATCGACCTCACGGTCGCCGACTTCGATGACGCCGTCGATCGGGGGACGGACCGGTCGGCAACGGAGTGGGCCCGCGCCGTCCTCACCCAGTACTTCGACGTCGTCAGGCCCGCCGACGAGCGCACGGCGACGCAGTTGGGAACGCTGGAGAAGGCGTTCCGGTCGAGCTGCGACCGCCTCGATGCCCACCGCGCGGCGTCGGACGAGCCGTCCCGTGCGGCGACCGCGCTCGAGGGTGTGTACGCCCCCTATCGGCACGAGGATCACCGCGCCCGAGCGCTGGGGATCGATGCGTTGCGCACGCTCGCTGTCCAACGGCGATCGGTGCGCACCTTCGACGGTAACCCGGTGCCGGACGGTGTTCTCCGGGCCGCTGTGCAGGTCGCTTCGGAGGCGCCCAGCGCCTGCAACCGCTTGCCGTATCGGTATGAGTTCTCCACCGACCCGGACCGCAACACAGCTCTGCTGAAGCTCCCGATCGGCGCCGGGAACTTCTCGGCCGTCCCGGTCGTCGGGGTGCTCATCGGCGACTTCTCGGCCTACAGCAGCCCTCGCGACCGCCACGTCCCCTACATCGACGGCGGGCTCACGATGATGCTGTTCACGCTGGCCATCGAGGCGCAGGGCCTCTCGAGTTGCGTCATCAACTGGCCCGAGCTGCGCCGACGCGAGCTCGCGGCGCGCACGTTGTTGGGCCTGCCCGCCCACGAGCGCCCGATCTGCTTCGTCGCGATCGGCCACGCGTCGTGCGACGCGGTCGTGCCGGCGTCGGTCAAGAAGCACGTCGACCAGCTCCACCGGGTCATCACCGCGGGCGACGCATGACCACGGTCCTGCTGTCCGGCGGCGGCACCCACAACGTCGGCGCCTACCTGCTCTCGATGGCGGCGGCCAGCGCGGCGCGCCAGCACATGGGCGCCGACCGGATCGCCGTTCCGCTGGCCCAGGGGTCGCTGGTAACGGCGCTCGGGCCCGACGGCGGTCGGTGCCGATGGCTGCGCGGCAACCGGTGGAACGGCCGTCCCTTCCCGCGCGTGGCGGTGAACACGTGGCGTGTGCCGGTCGACGCCGAGATCGAGCCGCGGGACGTCGACGTCGTGATCGACGTCTCCGGGTTCGCCTACGGCGCACCATGGCCGGCGCGCACCGGCCGTCGGCTGGCTCGCGACCTGCGCTACTGGCACCGGCGCGGGGCCCGCTACGTGCTGGCGCCGCAGTCGTACGGCCCGCTCGGTGCGATCGGCCCGGCGGCCCGGCGGACGTTGGCCGAGCAACTGCCCCGCGCGCTCGTGTTCGCCCGTGAGGCCAGCGGTGTCGAGCATCTCAGGGCGGTCGCGCCGATGGCCGACGTCGTGCTGGCCGACGACATCGTCCTGCTGTGGCCCGTCGAGCAGCTGCGTCGAGTCGTCGGGCTCGATCAGCGGCGGGCGACGCACCGAGGACTCGTGGTCCCGAACCAGATGGTCGTGGAGAGCGGCGCCGCGCCCGTCGACGAGCACGTGCGGACCTGTGTGGCCGTCGCCGAGGAGATGCGGTCCCGCGAGCTCGAGCCGGTCGTGCTGGTCGCCGCCACGCAAGACGTCGATCTGGCCCGTGAGATCGCCACGAGGGCGGGCGTCGAGATGGTGCGACCGCCGTCGATGGCCGACACCGTCGCCGAGGTCGCCGGGGCCGATCTCGTGTGGTCCAGCCGGTACCACTGCTCCCTCATCGCGCTGAAGATGGCGCGGCCGGTGGTCTCGGTCGGCTGGTCGGTGAAGTACCGGGCGCTCCACGAGCTCTTCTCGTCGCCGACGTGCTTCGCGCCGGCCGACGTGCTCGGCGCGCCGCAGGTCGCCGCGGCGTGCGATGCCAGCCGGGCTCCCGTCGTCGAGCCGACCACGCTGGTCGAGCGTCATGGCGCGCTCTGGGCACAGGTCGCCGAGTTCGCGGTCGGCCGCCAGCCGGCGCCGGCGGGGGAGCGCCGCCTCCATGGCTGAGGTCGCCCAGCGCATCGTCGCCCCGTCGTTCGTCCGCACCCGGCTCCGCGCGTTCGACCGGACGTCGCGCGGTGCGATCGCGCAGTCGGTCGAGCGCTTCGCGGCGGCTGGGGTGGCACTCGTGATCTCGGTGGTGGCCGCCCGCCGCCTGACGCCCCTGGACTTCGGCTACTTCAGCCTGGTCACGTCGAGCGTCGCGTTGCTCGTGCCGATCTGCACGCTCGGACTCGTCGGGACGCTCGTCAACCAGATGGTGCGTGACGAGTCGCGCTCGCTCGGCTGGATGGCCCGGGCCATGGCGGTGCGGATCGCCGTCGGGACGCTGATCGGCCTCGCCTTGCTGGCCGCGCTGCTCGGCGGCTGGCTGGCCCGCGAGTCGGCCGTGCTCATCATCGTGCCGCCGCTCCTCGGCCTGACGACGAGCTTCCACGCCTTCGAGGCCCGATCCGACCTCGTGCGGCTGGCGTGGATCCGGGTCGTCGGCAGTGTGGTCGCGTTGGTCGTCCTCGTCGTCGCGTGGTTCCGGCCCTCACCCGGGTTGTTCGCGCTCGCCTTCATCACCATGTACGTCGTGCCCGGCGTCGTCGCCCACCGATGGGTCATGCGGGGCCAGTCGTCCTACGAGCGGGTGCAGTGGTCGGAGATGCGTCCGCTCGTCCAGCGCTCGCTCCCGCTGATCATCAGCACCGTCGGCCTGGTGCTGAACCTCCGCATCGACCAGATCATGATCGCGTGGCTCGACGACGTGACTGCCGTCGGCCCCTACGCGATCGCGACGAACTTCTCGGAGTCCCTGACGTTCGTCGCCGCAGCGATCGCGGCCAGCCACGCCGCCGGGCTCACGCGGGCCCACGTGCTCGACGGCGCGGACGTGGCTGGCGACGCCCGTCACTACGACCGCGAGGTCGGCTTGATGTACCGCAAGCTGCGCCGGTCGGGGGTGGCGACGACGGTGTTCTCGGTCGTCGTGGGGTGCGCAGCGATCCCGCTGTTGTACGGCCCGCGGTACCTGGCGGCGATCCCCATCCTCCTCGTCCACTCCGTCGGGTCCTTCTGGTACGGCCTGCGCCAGGGCGTCAGCCGCCAGCTGATCGTCGAGGACCTGATCTGGCTGTCGGTTTACTCGCAGCTGTTGGCGGCGGCGGTCAACATCGTCCTCAACCTCTTCATGATCCCGTGGTTGTCCGGTCTCGGAGCCGCGATCTCGACCCTCGTCAGCTACTTCGCCACCGGCGCACTGATGATCTTCACCCGCTCGGGGCGCCACATCGGGTGGCGCTTCCTCGGCTTCTCGGGCCGCCGGGCGCTCACCCCATCCCACCAGGAGACAGCATGATCGACCGCGTCACGGCACCCGAATCGTCCACCGGCGAGATGAGCCTGAAGGACTACGCGACGATCGTGCGCCGACGAGGATGGATCGTCGCGCTCGCGGTGATCGCGGCGGCACTCGGTTCGCTGGTCATGTCGGCGATGCAGGAACGCATCTACGAAGCCGACGCCCAGATGCTCGTGAACCCGCGGGCCAACGGTGCCGTGTTCGACCAATCCGGCACGACGAGCGCGCCGACGCTGGAGCGGGCGATCAACACCGAGATCCGGGTCATCGAGGGTCAGCAGGTCCGAGCCCGCGTCCAGCGCAACCTCGGCCTCGATTCGTTGCCGCCGACGGTCGACGCCGCGTCGCTCGATGGCACGGATGTCGTCGCCCTCAGCGTGCGCAGCGCCGACCCGGTCGTGGCGCAGCAACTGGCCGACGCGTACATCGACGCGTACGTCGACACCCGCCGTGACCAGGCCCTGGAAGGACTCGACGAGGCCCAGGCCGAGCTGGCGGGCAAGGTGGACGAGCTGCAGGGGCAGATCGACGCGATCGATCAGCAGGTCGCGGCTACCCCGGACTCGGCCCAGCGCCTGCAGCTCGCCGCATCACTGGCGGGCCAGCGCCAGGCCCTCGTCACCCAGCAGGCGACGTTCAAGGAGCGTCTCGACCAGATGCAGGTCGATGCCGCGCTGACGTCGGGAGGCGCGTCGGTCGTGCAGTCAGCCGAACTCCCGTCGACGCCGGTGGCGCCGAAGCCGGTGCAGACCCTGCTGTTGGCCTGCGCGATCGGCCTGATGCTCGGGCTGGCGGCCGCGTTCCTCGCCGAGTACGTCGACGACTCGGTCCGCACCCAAGAGGATCTCGAGCGCCTGACGGTCCACCCGGTGCTCGCCGTCGTGCCGGTCAAGCCGGCGCCGGACGCCCGCCCGTTGGCGCTGTCCGAGCCCTACGAGCCGGCGGTCGAGCCCTATCGAGGCCTCCGTACGAACATCATGTTCCTCGCCCTCGACGCCCCGCTGCGCTCGATCCAGGTGACGAGCTCGTTGCCCGGCGAGGGCAAGACGACGACGGCCGCCAACCTCGCGATCGTCCTCGCCCAGGCCGGCGGGCGGGTGGTGATCGTCGACGCCGACTTGCGTCGCCCGCGGGTCCACGAGGTGTTCGGCGTCGCCCAGACACCCGGGTTGACGGACATCCTGCTCGGGGAGCCCGTCGAGCTCGTGGCCCACGTCACCGACACGGTCGACGTCATCACGGCGGGCTCGGTGCCTCCGAACCCCAGTGAGATGTTGTCGAGTCCGCGCCTCGCGGTCTTCCTGCGTGAGCTGGCCGAGCGCTACGACCACGTCATCGTGGACTCGGCGCCCGTGCTGCCGGTGTCCGATTCCGTCGCGCTGTCGCGGACCGTCGATGGCGTGTTGATGGTCACCCAGTCGAACCGGACATCCCGTCGGAACGTGGGCGAGGCGCTCGAGCGGCTCGATCGCGTCGGGTCGTCCGTGATCGGCGTGGTGCTGAACCGCACCAAGCGATCGGGCCGCCACGACGACTACGGGTATGCGTACGGGTACGGGTATTCGATGGCGGCGATGCCGGTCGACACGGCGCCCGACCCGGCGCCAGGCCCGCCGAGCGCCGTCTCGGCGAACGGCTCCGCACCTGACCCGTCGGTGATCGGCGAACGGCAATGAGGCGGATGCTGATCCCGATCGTCGCCACCGTGACGGCGTTCGTCGCCGGCGCGGCCGTCGCCGGTGTGCCGACCCACGTCGCTCACGACATCGCGCCCGAGGACATCGCGGACGTCCCGCAGGCACCAGCAGTCGACGGTCCCGTCGTGACGGCGGACGCGGCGCCCTAGCCGCGCCCGAGCGCCAGGCCGCTCGAGTTGCGGGCCGCCGCGACGGAGAACGTGACGTCCGCGCGTTGCGATTGCACGAGCGACGCAGACGTGGGACGATCCTGGGAGGTGACGCAAAATGGAGGTTGACTATGCCAGTTACTGGAGCGATGCGACCTAGAGCCCGTCGATGGCTCGCAATTGTCGGAATAGCGGTCGGTCTGGTCACGGGCAGCGTGCTCGTGACCGGAGCCGGGGCATCGGCCCAGGTTCCCCCGATCGTCGTGCCGACGCCAGGCGGCACGCCGTGCGCGCTGTTCCCCGACGTCGGCTACGT
>JBEVOM010000013.1:0-21293 GCA_040507575.1 Ilumatobacteraceae bacterium | reverse complement strand
TGGCGCGTCCCGGGGCCGATCGAGATCCGATCGCGGTGATGCTCAGGCGGTACGGGTGACCGGAGCGACCGTGCGGATCAGGTCGAGACGACCCTGACCGAGGTCGAAGACCCGGAAGCCGAGCGCGTTGCCGACCGCCTGGACGTCGGTGCCGCGACGCGACGAGCGCATCACGATGCGCGGCACCCCTGCGGCATGGGCCCGGGCGACGGTCGCCGAGCCGAGCTCGGTCGCGACGCCGCGCCCCCGCCATCGGGGAGTGACGGCGATCAGCAGCTCCGGTCCACCGGGTTCCTGCTCGTCGATGCGGGCCAGCCCGATCAGCTCGCCGTCGACGATCGCCGCCAACGCGATCGCCGGGTCCGGCGACTCGAGGCGACGCACGATCGCCGGGATCGGCTCGGGCGCCGGGGCGCCGCGCCGCGCCGACGAGCGGGCCTCGGCCCGCAGGTCGTCGCAGAACAACCGGACGGCGGCATCGAGGCTGGGATGCGCGGCGGCGACCAGGACAAGAGGTTGTCCGAGTTCCATGGCTCGATGCTGGCGGCGCGATGTGTCGGAGTTGTTCCGAGCGTGTGAACACGACATCGCAGGTCGCGGGCCACGACAGCGCCGTCCTCAGATGACGACGACGGTCGTGCCGACCGTGGCGAACGCCCACATGAACGCGGCGTCCGGGTTGGCCTGGCGCTGGCAGCCGCCGGACAGGCGGGTGCCGAGCTCGGCCTCGGTCTGGTAGTCGGTCCCGTCCGAGACGTGGACCGGGATGCCGTGGAAGCCGATCGCACCGATGTCGGTCTGCTGGTAGCGGATCATCCTCGGCAGGATCGCCTGACCGTTCCACGCCGTCGACTGCTCCGAGCGGCTGTACACCTCGTGGAACCCGGGCTGCTCGTTGCCGTACTTGCTCCCCGACACGAGCCATGACCGCACGACCTGCTCGTCGTCGTCGATGGCCCAGACCCGCTGGCCGCGACGTTCGTAGACGACGCGCTTGCCGCTGCCGGAGTTCGCCGGGACGGGCGGCGCGTCGGCGCCGACCGACGAGACCGATGACAACGGGTAGCCCCACGAGTCCTGGGCACCGGCCGGCGGCGCCGGCGTGCGGATCACGAAGGACTCCTCGTCGGGCCACACGCCGATCGACATCGCCGTCTCGCGGCCGACGACGCCGTCGACGAACAACTTGCGCTCCGTCTGCAGCTTCTCGACCGCGAGGTACGTCGGCGAGTCGAACGTGCCCGTGACGGTGAGATCGGCGTACCCAGCGTTGATGAGGCCCTGCTGGAGGCACCTCACGTCGGTGCCGGTGTCGCTCATGGCCAGCTTCGTGGCCTCGATGACGCAGTCGGCCGCCAACGCTTCGACCATGTCGCCATCCGTGCTCAGGCCGACCGACGGCGCGGCCAGGGCCACCGGCCCGGCGACCGTGGTCGTCGGGACGACTGCGGCCGGGGAATCCGTGGAACCGGGCGCCGACGACGCGACCGAGCCGCCGCCGGGATCGCGGACCGCGGCGACCAGCGCGAGGCCGCCGAGGGCGGCCAGCGTCGCAGCGACCACGACCAACGTGAGGCGTGCCTCGCGGACCTTCGGGACGTTCGGCGCTGGGCGCCGGGCTCGCAGCTCGTAAGCGTTCATCGGCCTCGGGGGACGGTGGGACGGACACCGACGGCGGCGCGCGCCGCCACCATTTCTCGGGTGATCAGCGCCCTGGCCCCAACGCCCGGACGACGACCGGGCGACCCTATCTGACGATGCGCGTGGCGCGGTGGCATGCCGGCCGGCTCGTTCGTCAGTTGGAACCGGCGACCGTCCACGTCCCGTTGGAGCGCAGCAGGGCGCCGAGGTCGCCGGGACCCTTGCGTTCCGACGCCGCGGCCAGCTGCCCGGCGATCGCCGATGCGTACTCCGGACGTTCGACATCCCGGAACACGCCGAAGGGCGTGGGCGAGTGGTCGTTGGTGCTCAGCCGGGCGAGTGCGAACGCCAGGCTGGGGTCGTCCCGGTTGGCGTCGTGGACGAGCAGCGCATCCTCGCCGACATCGGCGACGTCGACCAGGCGCAACTGGCCGTCGGTCCCCATCTGCACCCCCCGTTGGCGCTCGGCACCGAAGCGGATCTGCTCGCCGTGCACGAGCTCGATCATCATCTCGTCGCGCTGCTGCTTCTTCGTGATGTCGTTGAACTGGCCGTCGTTGAACACGTTGCAGTTCTGGAAGATCTCGACGAACGACGCACCCCGGTGGGCATGGGCGGCGCGGAACGTCTCCATCATGTGCTTGCGGTCGAGGTCGTGGGTGCGGGCGACGAAGCTGGCCTCGGCCCCGAGGGCGACGGCCAACGGGTTGAACGGCGGGTCCACCGAGCCCATCGGTGTCGACTTCGTCACCTTGCCGAGCTCCGAGGTGGGGGAGTACTGACCTTTCGTCAGGCCGTAGATCCGGTTGTTGAACAGGAGGATCGTCAGATCGACGTTGCGCCGGAGCGCGTGGATCAGGTGGTTGCCGCCGATCGAGAGCCCGTCGCCGTCGCCGGTGATGACCCAGACATCGAGGTCGGGTCGGGCGACCGCGACGCCCGTGGCGATCGCCGGCGCGCGGCCGTGGATCGAGTGCATCCCGTACGTGTTCATGTAGTACGGGAAGCGACTCGAACAGCCGATCCCCGACACGAAGACCGTGTTCTCGGGGGCCACGCCGAGCTCGGGCATCAGCTGTTGGACGGCCAACAGGATCCCGTAGTCGCCGCAACCCGGGCACCAGCGGACCTCCTGGTCGCTGGACCAGTCCTTCTTCGTCGTCAGCGGCACCGCCGTGTCGGTCATCTCGACAGCTCCTTCTCGATGGCGTCTTCGATCTCGCGGGCGGTGAACGGCAGGCCCTGGACCTTCGACAGGGACCGGGCGTCGACGAGGTACTCGGCGCGCACCACACGGGCCAGCTGGCCCCGGTTGAGCTCGGGCACGAGCACCTTCGGGTAGCGCCGCAGGATGTCGCCCAGGTCGCTCGGGAGGGGGTTGAGGTGGACGATGTGCGTCCACGCCAGCTTGCGCCCGTTGCGGCGGCGACGTTGCACGGCGGCGTCGATGGCCGCCCAGGTGGAGCCCCAGCCGAGGATCAGCAGCTCGGCGTCCTCGTCGCCCTGCACCACGGTCGGGGGGATGTCGGCGGCGACGGCCGCCACCTTGGCCGCCCGCAGGTCGACCATCTTCTGGTGGTTCTCCGGGGTGTAGGAGATGTTGCCGGAGCCGTCGCCCTCCTTCTCGATGCCGCCGACTCGGTGCATCAGCTTGGGCGTTCCCGGGATCGCCCATGGCCGGGCCAGCGTGTCGGGTTCGCGCAGGTAGGGCCAGAACTCGGGGTTGCCGTCGGCATCGACGTGGTTGGGCTCGGTGGCGAACGGCACGGCGATGTCGGGCAGGCTCGACACGTCCGGCAGGCGCCAGGGCTCGGAGCCGTTGGCGAGGTACCCGTCCGACAGCAGGATCACCGGGGTCCGGTACTTGATCGCGATGCGCGACGCCTCGATCGCCGCGTCGAAGCAGTGCACCGGGCTGTACGCGGCGACGACCGGAAGTGGCGCCTCTCCGGAACGACCGAACAGGGCGATGTTGAGGTCGGCCGCCTCGGTCTTCGTCGGCAGTCCGGTCGATGGACCGCCGCGCTGGATGTCGACGATGAGCAGGGGCAGCTCGACGGAGATGGCCAGTGAGATCGTCTCGCCCTTCAGCATCACACCGGGACCGCTCGTCGTGGTGACGCCGAGGTGCCCGGCGAACGCGGCGCCGAGCGCCATGCCGCACGCCGCGATCTCGTCTTCGGCCTGCACGGTGCGGATGCCGAAGTGCTTGTGCTTGGACAGCTCGTGGAGGATGTCGGAGGCCGGCGTGATGGGGTAGGACCCGAGCGTGACGGGCAGCTTGGCCAACTGCCCGGCCGCGACGATGCCCCACGCGAGGGCGGTGTTGCCGGTGATGCTCGTGTACTCACCTGACGGCAGCGTGGCCGGTCGGACCTCGAAGCGGTGGCCGACGGCCTCGGTCGTCTCGCCGAAGTTGAAGCCGGCGGTGAACGCCGCCCGGTTGGCCGCCTGCACCATCTCGTTGCTGGCGAAGCGGCGCTCGATCCACGCGACCGTCGGCTCGATCGGCCGCGTGTACATCCACGACACGAGTCCGAGCGCGAAGAAGTTCTTCGAGCGCTCGGCGTCGCGCGGCTTGACGCCGAGCGGCGCCGCGACCTCCTTGGTCAGCGACGTCATCGGCACCCTGATCAGCCGGTAGCGGTCGAGGCTGCCGTCGTCCAGCGGGTTCACGATCGCGCCGGACGCGTCGTGGTAGCCGGCCTTCTCCAGGTTGCGGTCGTCGAACGCGTCCTCGTTGACGATGAGCGTGCCGCCGTGCTCGAGCCGACCGAGGTCCGCCCGCAGCGCAGCGGGGTTCATCGCGACGAGCACGTTCGGCTCGTCGCCGGGCGTCGTGATCGGGTGGTCGGAGATGTGCACCTGGAAGCTCGAGACACCGTGGACGGTGCCGGCTGGGGCGCGGATCTCGGCCGGGTACTCGGGCAGGGTCGAGAGATCGTTGCCGTAGGACGCGCTCACCGAGGTGAACCGGTCACCCGTGAGCTGCATGCCGTCGCCGGAGTCCCCGGCGAAGCGGACCACGACGCGATCGAGGATCGTCGCCGCGCCGTCTGCGCCCCTGCTCAGGTCGACAGCCACCCCCGTGGTCGTCTCCGTACTCGTCTCCGGGCCGCTCCCCGTCTTGTCGACAGTGTCGGTCATGTTGTCAGGCCGGCGTCGTTGCCGTCCCCCTCCTCCACGCACAACGGTAGCGCCGGCGTCATGTCAGCGGACGTACCGTGTTCCACCGTGCAGTTCGCCGCGCTCGCCGACGCCTCCCGGCGGCTCGCGGCGACGTCGAAGCGCGGTGAGAAGTCAGCACTGCTCTCCGATGTGCTGCGACGAGCGGCTCCGGACGAGATCGCCGTCGCCGTCGGCCTCTTGACCGGTGCGCCGCGGCAGGGCCGCATCGGTGTCGGGTGGGCGACGTTGCGCGACGTGCGCGTCGAGCCGGCCCACGAGCCGACGCTCGACGTCCTCGACATCGACCGCATGCTCGACCGTCTCGCCTCGATGTCCGGCAGCGGCGTGAACGCGGCGCGTCGAGCGTTGCTCGCCGACGTGTTCGCGCGGGCCACCGAACCGGAGCAGGACCTGCTGTGGAAGGTGCTCGGCGGTGAGCTGCGCCAGGGTGCGCTCGACGGCGTGATGGCCGACGCCGTCGCGCGGGCGGCAGCCGTGCCGATCGCCGCCGTCCGCCGGGCCCACATGCTGTCGGGGGACCTCGGCGTGACGGCACGGGCGGCGATGACCGGCGGCCAGGACGCGCTGGCCGCGGTGAGCATGGTGCCGGGACGGGCCGTCCAGCCGATGCTGGCCTCGCCGGCCGAGACGGTCGCCGCCGCACTGCAGGGCACGGGCCCGGCATCCGTCGAGTGGAAGCTCGACGGCGCCCGGATCCAGGCCCATCGGCGCGACGGCGAGGTCCGCCTGTACACCCGCAACCTCAACGACATCACGGACCGCCTGGGATCGGTCGCCGCGCTCGTCCGCGGGCTCCCCGGAGGGGATCTCGTCCTCGACGGCGAGGTGCTCGGCGTCGACGCGGACGGGGCACCGCGACGCTTCCAGGACACGATGGGCGACTTCGGCGCCGATGGCCCGACCGGTCGTGGCCGTGGCCTGTCGGCGTACTACTTCGACGTCCTGCACGCCGGCGGCGCCACCGTCGTCGACGAGCCGCGGGTGGTGCGACGCGACATCCTGGCCACGATCGTGCCGGCATCGGCCCGGCTCCCGTCGATGGTCACCGGCGATCCTGACGAGGCCGCGGCGTTCCTCCACCGGGCGGTCGACGCCGGCCACGAAGGCGTGATGGTGAAATCGCTCGGTTCGCCGTACGACGCCGGCCGGCGGGGCGGGGCATGGCGCAAGATCAAGCCCGTCCACACGCTCGAGCTCGTCGTCCTCGCCGCCGAGTGGGGCCACGGCCGGCGCACCGGATGGCTGTCCAACCTGCACCTCGGGGCGCGCGGCGATCCCGGCACGTTCGTGATGGTCGGCAAGACGTTCAAGGGCTTGACCGACGACCTCCTGCGCTGGCAGACCGACGCGCTGCAGTCGATCGCGGTCGGCACCGAGGACGGCTACGTCGTCCACGTGCGTCCGGAACTGGTCGTCGAGATCGCGCTCGACGGCGTGCAGGTGTCGACCCGCTACCCGGGCGGCGTGGCTCTCCGCTTCGCTCGCGTTCGGCGCTACCGCCCCGACAAGTCGGTGGCGGACGCCGACCACATCGCGACCGTCCAGGCGATGCTGCGGTGACGCCCCCGCGGGCGGTCGGCATGTCCGTTTTCGTCAACTGTTGACGCAGGTGGACAGTTTTCGTCCGCTCACGTCAACAGTTGGGAGGATCGGACGGGTTCGAGGGTGGTGGCGTGGGGGGCGGGTTCGAGCGCTCAGGCGGTCCCGAACGACGCGGTCGACCACACGTGATCGGTGCCGCTGACGACGAGCTCGACCGAATCGACGTCGGACGTGTTGCCGGTGGGCAACGGGACGACCCAGGCGCCGTTGCCCGACGGCCATGACTCGGAGTCGACGACCGTGCCGTCGACGAGCCGCGTGCGGCAGTAGTACGAGACACCGTCGGGCGCGCCGACGATGGCGACGACCATCACCGGTTCGCCGGCGACCTCGCCGATCGAGACCGTGCCGACGGCCTCGCCGTCGACCTTCTCCAGCGTCCGCACGTCGCCGGCTGCCGGTCCCTCGTCGCCTCCGGCACGCCACACGATTGTCCCGACAGCCACCGCGACCAGTGCGGCGGCACCGGCGAGCCAGGCCCACCGGTGCCGCCCGCTGGCCCCGCGTGCCAGCGGGCCGGGGCTCGGGCGGGTCGAGGCCGGAGCCACCCCCATCCGCTCCAGCACCTGCTCGTCGAACCCGATCGGTGGCTGCACGGCCGGTACGGCCGGCAGGACGTCGCCGACCGTCGCCGCAACGTCGTCGTAGTCGCTCCGGCACGCCGCGCACACCAGCAGATGAGCAGCCATCTCGGCCCGTCGCCGTCCGTCGACGTCGCCCAGCGCAAGCGCGACCACGTCGACGTGAGCGTCGGGGCGGCGGTCGCCGCCCGCCTCGCCGCCGACCGCACCGACGCGCTCGTCGTCGCGCCCATCAGACACCCCGTTCCTCCGTCTCCTGCCGCGCGGCCGGATGCGTCTCGCGCAACCGGCGCAGTCCCGCCCTGATCCTGGTCTTCGCCGTCCCGAGGGGCACCCCGTCGCGGCGGCTGATCTCCTCGGCCGTGCACCCGCCGAACACGGCGAGCACCACGGAGCGGCCCTGGTCCGCCGGCAGGCCGCGCACCCGTGCCATGACGCGAGCGGCCTCGACGGCCGTCGTCGCCGACTCGCCGGTCGCATCGACACGCTCGCCACCGCCGAGCGTCGCGTGCAGAAGGCGATCGAGCTCCTCGTCGTCGGCCGGCACCGAACGACGGGCCCGCACGGCGTCGATCGCCGCATTGCGGGCGATCGTGAGGAGCCACGCGGACACCGAGCCGCGGCGCGTGTCGTAGGTCGAGGCCGAACGCCAGGCGCGCAGGAACGCCTCCTGGGCGACGTCGTCGGCGAGCGCCGGATCGCGCGTCACGGCGAGCGCCAAGCCGAACACCTTGGCCTGGAAGCGGCGCACGAACGCCGTCGCCGCGTCGGAGTCCTCGACGGCAAGCCCGGCGACGAGCGCGTCGTCGGCCAGTTCGGCGTGATGAGCAGCCCGCACGGGTTGTACTACGTCTCGGACGACCGTCGGGATTGCCGCTGGGCGCTGTGATCCGCGTCGCAATTCGTTCGCAATCCCTTCGGCCCGCCCGGTCGTATCTTGTGGTGCCGGCGAACCCGCCGGTGGTCGTTCGACAACGTGTCCTCATCGTGACGGAGGTCCCCCGTGAGACGTTCATCTTCCCGCACCGTGCTCGCCCTGGCGACGGTCTTCCTGCTCGGAGCCGCCGCCAGTGCCTGTGGCGACGACGACGACAGCGCGTCGACCGCCCCCCCGGCGACCGAGGCGTCGGGGGGAACCGTCGCCCCGGCAACCTCAGGCGCGCCCGGGGGGAGCGAGACCCCGGCCGCCGGCGGTGAGACTGTCACGACGGCGACCACCGACCTCGGGACGTTCCTGGTCGACGGCGCGGGCATGACGCTGTACGTGTTCACCCCGGACGACCAGGGCCCGAGCACGTGCGAGGGCGAATGCCTGGCCGCGTGGCCGGCGCTCACCGGTCCGGTGACGGCCGGTGCTGGCGTCGACGCCGCGTTGTTCGGCACGGCGGACCGATCCGACGGCTCGGTCCAGGCGACCTACGACGGCTGGCCGCTGTACTACTTCGCTCAGGACACGGCGGCCGGGGACGTCAACGGTCAGGGGCTCAACGACAAGTGGTACGTCGTCGACCCGACCGGTGCCGCCATCGACAGCGACTGATCGCCGCCCTGGCCCTCCGGCCGCCCAGCACGGTGGGCCGGTGATCACGGCGCACCGTTGTCGGGGCAGGGGCCACCGGTAGGCGACCGATCCACGCATCGCCTGCCGGTGGTCCCGGTAGCGTCGCTCGGCTGTATGGCGTTGCTGCGGTTCAGCTTCGGGACGATGGGATCGGGCAAGAGCACGTTCGCGCTGCAGATCCACCACAACCTCTCGTCGCGCCACCTCTACGGCCTGCTGCTGACGTGCCTCGACCGCGAAGGCGGTCAGGTGACGAGCCGGCTCGGGGTCGCCGCGCCGGCAATCGACGTGCGACCTGACCTCGATCTCCACGAGCTCGCCCTCACGCACTGGCCGATCCACTACCTCGTGTGCGATGAGGCGCAGTTCTACACCGTCGCCCAGTGCGACCAGCTGGCCAGGGCGGTCGACGAGCTGGAGGTCGAGGTCTACGCGTTCGGTTTGATCACCGACTTCCGCGGCGAGCTGTTCGATGCCACCAAGCGGCTGCTCGAGATCGCCGACGAGCGGGTCCCGCTGCAGGTCGAGGCCCGCTGCTGGTGCGGGGCCCGGGCGACCCACAACGCCAGGGTCGTCAACGGCGAGGTCGTCCACGAGGGCGAGACGATCGTCGTCGGAGACACCTCTGATCCGACCTCACCCCCGCTGTTCGGCGACAGCGTGCGCTACGAGCTGCTGTGCCGGCAGCACTTCCGCCTCGCCGAGCTGGGGACCTGACGGCACGCCGTCGGCGCCGTCAGATGCCGAAGCTGTCGAGGCCGTCGAACCCGTCGAAGAGGTGCCAGGACTCGGCGCGGACGCACACGACGCCCGGGTCGGTGGTCGACCGCAGCGCCCGCACGACGTACTGCTCGCCACCGCTGGTCAGGGCGGCGAGCGACCAGCTGGCATCGGGCAACGGCTGACCGGTGCCGAGCGCCTCCAGCGAGTCGACATCGAGGCCGGCCGTCTCGGCCTCGGCTCGCCACAGGTGCACGAGACCCCTGCGCAGCTCGGGCTGCTCGATCAGGTCCGAGCCGTCGAAGTGCAGCTCGACGTTCGTGATCGACACCGGCTGCAGCTGGTCGAGGTCGATGACGTCGCCGCCCAGCTCGCCGTCCAGCATCACCACCACCGGACCGCCGTCACCGGCGACGCCGCCGACGAAGCCGTACCGCACCAGCGGCAGCCCGTCATCGGCCGTGGTCGCCCAACGCACCCGGTCGCCGAGGTTGAACGTCATCTGGCGTCCGGCACCTCGGGGTCGCCCAGCTCGCCCAGGACGGCGTCTGACAGCTCCGGCCATCGGACGAGCGCCTCGCCGGCCCACTGGTCGAACAGCCGGTCGGTGAGGGCCACGAGCCCGCACCCGGCGTCGGGGTCGACCCACATCATCGTGCCGGCGCCGCCGAAGTGCCCGAACGTGGACGCGCTGTTGTGGCGACCGGTCCAGTGCGGGGACTTGCCCCCCCGGATCTCGAACCCCAAGCCCCACGGGCATGGATCGAACTGCCCCACGCCGGGAACGATACCGGCGAGGTCCGGGTACTGGGGCTGGAACGCGGCTGCCGCCGTCGTGGGGTCGATCAACGTCGGCGCCTGCACCTCGGCGAGGAACGCCACCACATCGGCGACCGTGGCCCACACGGCGTGCGCCGGCGAACCCTCGAGCGCCGCCCCCTCCATCCCCAGCGGGTCGAAGACGGCCTCGGCGAGGTAGGTGGCGATGGGCATGTCGGCGGCCCGCTCGATGTGCCCGGCGGCGAGCTCGATGCCCGCGTTCGAGTAGATCCGTCTGGTCGCCACGCCGGTGATCGGCTCCCGTCCCTCGAACGGATATCCGCCGGCGTGGGCGAGCAGGTGCCGCAACGTGCAGCCGGGCCGGCCCACGTGGTCGTCGAGCGTCACGATGCCCTCCTCGACGGCGACGAGCGCCGACCAGGCCACCAGGGGCTTGCTGAGGGAGGCCAACCGGAACCGGTGCTCGACGGCGCCGGCGTCACCGGCCACCGTTCCGTCGGCCACGACCACAGCTGCGCCGACGGTCGGCACGGGCCATGTCGAGATCAGCTCGAGGGCCCGCACCAGTCTGTCCCCGCCGGTCAGACGGGGGTGCCAGAGGCCAGTTCGGCGACACGGAACGCCAGGTCGACGCTCTGGCGACCGTTGAGCCGGGGGTCGCACATCGTCTCGTAGCGGTCGTCGAGGTCGGAATCGGCGACGGCATCGGCACCACCGAGACACTCGGTGACGTTCTCGCCGGTCAGCTCGACATGGATGCCGCCCGGCCACGTGCCCTCGGCGTGGTGGGCCCGCACGAAACCGCCGATCTCGCCGACGATGTCGTCGAAGTGACGGGTCTTGCGGCCGCTCGGCGCGCTGAACGTGTTGCCGTGCATCGGGTCGCACGCCCACACGACGGGATGGCCGGCGTCGGTGACGGCCCGCAACAGCGGGCGCAGGCGCTCTTCGACGCGCGCCGCGCCCATCCGGCTGATGAGCGTCAGGCGGCCGGGGATGCGGTCCGGGTTGAGCTGCTCGCACAGCGCCAACACGTCGTCGGGACCGACGCCGGGACCCACCTTGCAGCCGACCGGGTTGCCGACACCACGGAGGAACTCGACATGGGCGCCGTCGAGGTCACGGGTGCGCTCACCGATCCACAGCATGTGGGCCGAGCAGTCGTACCAGCCGCCCGTCAGCGAGTCCTGACGGGTCAGGGCCTCCTCGTACCCGAGGATCAACGCCTCGTGGCTCGTGTAGACGTCGACGGCGCTGAGGTTCGGGTTCGACGTGGTGTCGACTCCGCACGCCCGCATGAAGGACATGGCCCGGTCGATCTCGGCGGCGAGCTGCTCGTAGCGGCGACCCTCCGGGCTGGACGCCACGAACTCCTGGTTCCACGCGTGGACGCGGGTGAGGTCGGCGAAGCCGCCCTTGGTGAACGCCCGGACCAGGTTCAGCGTCGAGGACGACTGGTGGTAGGCCTGCACGAGCCGGTCGGGGTCCGGGACCCGGGCGGCGACGTCGAAGCGGTCTCCGTTGACGATGTGACCGCGGAACGACGGCAGCTCGACGTCGCCGATGCGTTCGGTGTTGCTGGAGCGGGGCTTGGCGAACTGTCCGGCGATGCGCCCGACCTTCACCACCGGCACGCCCATCGAGTAGGTCAGCACGACCGCCATCTGCAGGATGACGCGCAGCTTCTCCCGGATGTTGTCGGCCGAGAAGTCCTCGAACGACTCCGCGCAATCACCGGCCTGGAGGAGGAACGCCTTGCCGGCGGCCACGTCGGCGAGCGCGGCCTGCAGCGAGCGGGACTCGCCGGCGAACACGAGCGGCGGGTACGACGCGATCGTCTTGAGCGCCTGGTGCAGCGCGGCCGAGTCCGGCCAGTCGGGTTGCTGCCCGGCCAGATGGTGCTGCCAGGACGACGGCGTCCACGCCTGAGACATGGCCGCAAGCCTACGCACGCCGTCGGGCGACTCCGAGGGCTATTGGTGCGACAGGGCCGGGCGCGACGGAGGGGTGGCCCAGGCCGGAGCCCGGAGCCACCCCTCCCGCGTGGTCAGACGGCGAGGATGCGCTCGGCGTCGTCGCGCAGCCCGACGACGGCCCGGCTGACGAGCCGGCGGGCGGCTTCGGCGGTGACGCCGAGGCGCTCGCCGACCTCGCGGAAGCTCTTGCGCTCGCCGTCGAGCAGCCCGAAGCGGGCCTCGACCGCG
The DNA here is from genome assembly GCA_040507575.1 of Ilumatobacteraceae bacterium. Classification (GTDB taxonomy): domain Bacteria; phylum Actinomycetota; class Acidimicrobiia; order Acidimicrobiales; family Ilumatobacteraceae; genus JALZMG01. The sequence continues at coordinate 9,015 of JBEVOM010000013.1, read as the reverse complement.
TAGCGGGCCCGGTTGTCGAGCGTTCCGAGCAGTTCGTCGAGCAGCTCACCGTCGACCAGCGTCATCACGTGGTCCTCGGGCGTGCCCTCGCCATTGGCCATCAGGTCACCGAGCGTGGCGTCGCCGTCGTCGCCGACCGTCTTGTCGAGCGACACCGGCGTCGTGAGCCGGTGGAGCTCGGCGTTTTGCTGGTCGAGCGTCTCGCCGTCGCCCGACGCCTGGCGCAGCGCGGCGCGCAGGCTGGCCGACCGGTCACCGGGGATGCGGATGAGACTGGCCTTCTGGTCCAAGGCCCGGCCGATGGCCTGGCGGATCCAGAACGTGGCGTACGTGGAGAACTTGAAGCCGCGACGCCAGTCGAACTTGTCGACGGCGTGCTCGAGGCCGAGGTTGCCCTCCTGGATGAGGTCGAGGAGGTCCATGCCCTGGGGGAGCGGGTAGCGCCGGGCGATGCTCACGACGAGGCGCAGGTTGGAGCGGATGAAGCGGTCCTTGGCGTCGGCAGCGGCGGCCACCGAGTTCTTGAGGGCGACGGCGCGCTGGCCGTTCTCCAGCTTCTCGGCGGCCTCGCGACCGGCTTCGATCACCCGGGACAGCTCGCGTTCGTCTTCCGCCGTGAGCAGGGGGACCTTGCCGATGTCGTTCAAGTACAGGCCGATGGAGTCGTTCATGGTGATTCAGTGCAACCGTTCGTATGCTGAGGGATTTCCGACCTGCGTGTGGCAAGCGACACAGGCGCTGCGCTCGCAGCGCGATAGGGGTTCGTAGCCGAGTGACGCGCGGATGTCTGCGTGATGAGGCAGATCGGGTCGGGGGACATCCAGAGTAACAGCTGTGTCAAGCAGGGCTCGGGCACCGGATCGTCGCCGTCCTCCCCTGATCACCGATGCGGCCCGTAGACTGCGCGGCCGTGCTTGTCCCGGGGGTCCCGCTCGCCCACGCGACGGTCGTTCCCGCTGCCGCTCCGACCGGAGACGAGGCCCGCCCGACGTGCCCCCGGCGTCGTCGCGTGGGTCTGTTCGGGGGGACGTTCGACCCGCCGCACGTCGGCCACCTCGTCACGGCCGTGAACGTCCGGCACGCGCTCGAGCTCGACGTCGTCGTCCTGATGGTGGCCAACATCCCGTGGCAGAAGTCGGGCCGGGCGATCACCCCGGCCGCCGACCGCTTCGCCATGGTCGAGGCCGCGGTCGCCGATGTGCCGGGTCTCGAGCCGGGACGTCTGGAGATCGACCTGGGCGGACCGAGCTTCACCGCCGACACGCTGGCTGCCCTCGCCGACCGAAACCCCGGCGCCGACCTCTACACGATCGTCGGTGACGATGCCGCTGCCGGTCTGACGACGTGGGAGCGCCACGACGAGATCGTCAGGCGATCGGCGATGGTCGTCGTCGATCGCCCGGGCGAGCCGGTGCGCCTGCCCGGTGAGGTGGCGTGGATCCACGTCGAGGTGCCACGCCTCGAGGTCTCCAGCACCGACCTCCGGGCGCGGTTCACCGATGGCCGTCCCCTCGACTACCTCGTGACCGACCCCGTGCTGCAGGTCATCGAGCAGCGGGGCCTGTACGGGAGGGTGCGTTGACGGCCCTCCCCGGCCGGCGCCGACGCTCCACACTCATCGCCGCAGGCGCCGCCGTCCTCGGCGTGCTCGCCGCGATGGCGCTCGGCACGCTCGGCGCCCTGACGCTGTACAACTCGACCGAGGGCGCCGACGCATCCTCGGGACAGCCCGAGCTGGTCTTCCCGTCCACGCCGACCGCGTTGCTGGCCGCGGTCGACGACACCGGCGCCCTGGCGTCGATGGCCGTGCTGGTGGTCCAGCCGGCCGGTCAGGGAGGGAGCATCGTCACGGTGCCCGTCGACGCCGACGCCACCGGCGGCCTCGGCGACGGCGACCGCCGCCCTGTCGCCGAGACGGCCGCCCTGCAGGGGAGCTCGGCCGTCGGCCCCGAGGTCGAGACGCTGCTGGGGCTGGGCCTCGACACGGTCGAGGTCGCCGACGCCGCCCGGCTGGCCGCGATCTTCGAGCCGTTCGGCCCGCTGACCGTGGACCTGCCGGCCGACGTCACCGACGCTGAGGGCGACGTGGTCGCCGAGGCCGGGGAGCAGACGATGGACGCCGAGCAGGCGGCGGCGGTCCTGACCGCCCGCGACCCGTCGGTCCCCGCCGTCGAGCAGTACCCGGCGGCTGGCGCGGTGTGGGCCGCCGTGGCCGCGGCGATCGGCGACGGCATCGCGGTCACCCCGGACACGACACCCGCGACGGTCCCGGCGGCGACGACGGCTCACGTGCCGGCCGGTACCTCGGCGCCTGATTCCCCGACCGTCGCCGAGGTGCTCGCCGCGGTCGCCGGCGGACCGACCGGGCACCGGCCCCTGCGGACGATCCCGATCGACGCCGCCGCCAACCCGCGTGGCGTCGACGTCGTACGGCTCGATCCGGCCGAGCTGGCCCTCGTCTTCGGACAGATCGCGCCGGGCCGGGTGGCGGCCCCCAACCCCGCCCTGTCGGTGCGCATCGAGAGCAACTTCAGCGAGGCCCAGCTCGCCGACCTCGGGCTCACGAACACCGACGTCGCCTACCGGGCAGCAGCCCAGATCCTCTTCGTCGGCGGGAACGTGCTGTCGGTCGACACCGCGGCCACGCCCGACGACGAGCCCGGGACGTCCACGCTCGTCGAGGTCGCCGACGAGACGCTCGTCGCCGGGACCGAAGGGGCCTCGCTGCTGTTCGGGGACCTCGATGTGGAGGTCGGCGAGACTCGCATCGTCGGTATCGACGCCGTCATCCGCCTCGGCACCCGCTACCTCGACCTCATCCGCGAGCAGGGCACCCAACCACCGACGATCGCATCACTGCCCACGGTGCCCGACACGCTCGGGACCACCGACACGACGCCGACGGCCCCCCAGGAGGGTGGATGACGAATCCCGACGACCGGTCCGACGGCGAACGGCCCGACGATGCGCTGACGGTCGCGACCATCGCGGCGCGCGTCGCCGACGACAAGCAGGGCCGCAACATCGTCGTGCTCGACGTCGGCGACATCCTCGCGATCGCCGAGTTGTTCGTCGTGATGGAGGCGCCGAACCGGCGGCTCGTCCGTGCGCTCGTCGACGAGATCGAGGAGGCCGTGCGCGCCGCGACCGGCCGCTCGCCCCGACGGACCGAGGGCGGGCGCGAGCAGCAGTGGGTGCTCGTCGACTACGGCGACGTCATCGTGCACGTGTTCCTCGACGAGATCCGGCGCTTCTACGAGATCGAGCGTCTGTACCGCGACGCGCCGACCATCGAATGGGCGCTCGCCGAACCACCGGCGTGATCGGACCGGCGATCAGCCGGTCGCCTCGGCGTCGACCTCGCGGACGATGTCGACGAGCTGGCCGATGTCGTCGAGTCGTTGGGCGGGTGTCCGTCCTCCCGGCTGGGCCTGGAGCATCGTCACGCCCGCGGCCCGATATGCCCGCACCCGTTCGCGCACGTCCGCCGGCGTCCCGATGAGGCTCGTCCGCACGGCCAGCTCGTCGGGGACTGCGCTGACGGCGGCTTCGTGGTGGCCGTCGAGCCAGAGTCGACGGACCTCGGCGGCGGCCTCGGCGAAACCGATCCGTGAGAACGCGTTGTTGTAGAAGTTGGTCTGCGGCGAGCCCATCGCCGAGAGTTGGAAGGCCAGGTGGCGCTTGCGGCCCGTCAGCAACCGGGTGGCATCGTCGGCGAACGCGAGCGGTCCGCCGGCACTGATCTGGAAGCCGTCGAGCGTGCGCCCGGCGGACGCCGCGCCGGCGGCGAGGTGTTCGAGGTAGTGGTGGCCGGTCTCGGGGACGAAGCACGTCCCGACCCAACCGTCGGCGATCGCGCCGGTCATCGCCAGCGCCTTCGGACCCAGCGCCGCAAGGAGGATCGGCACGTCGGGCTGCGGTGGGAGCGCGATCCGCAACGCCTTGCCCTCGCCGCCGGGGAGCGGGAGCCGCACCTGGTTCCCGTCGAGCCTGACCCGCTGGCCCGCCATCGCGGCGCGCACGACCTCGACCGTCTCGCGGAGCCGTTCCAGGGGCCGGGAGTAGCGGACGCCGTGGAAGCCCTCGACGACCTGCGGACCGCTCAGCCCGAGGCCGAGCGAGAAGCGCCCCTCCGACGCCCGGTTCAGGGTCATCGCAGTCATCGCGGTGACGGCCGGAGCCCGCGCCGTGACCTGCATGATGCCGGTGGCCAGCCGCACGGTGCGAGTACGAGCGGCCATGTAGGCGAGTGGGACGACAGCGTCGGAGCCCCACGCCTCGGCCGACCAGATCGTGTCCACTCCGAGGCGTTCGACCTCGACGACGTAGTCACCGAGCGCCCGGTAGTCCGTGCGGGACGTGGCCGTCACGTCACCGAGTGTGATCGACGTCAGCATCAGGCTGTCACCGCCCGACGAACGTCGCGGTCGTGCCATCGCGCAGCGCGGTGATGGCGGCCTTGTGGTCCTCAGTGATCAGCGACAGGTTGATGGCCAGGGCCTCGTGGTCGAGCAACGTCTTGAGATCGCTGTGCTCGCCGAGGTGGAAGCTCTCCTTCATCCGAGCGTGGGCCAGCGGCGGCCCCGCGGCGAGCGTCGACGCGAACGCCAGCACCCGGTCCATGAAACCGTCGGCCGGTTCGAGCCGGTTGGCCATGCCGAGCTCGACGGCTCGCGCGCCGTCGACGACCTCGCCGGTCAGGAACAGCTCGAGCGCCTTGGCCGGACCGACGAGGCGCTGCAGGAACCACGACGTGCCGTTGTCACCGCTCACGGCCAGCCGTGTGAAGCCGGTGCCGAACCTGGCGTCGGTCGACGCGATCCGCAGGTCACAGGCCAGCGCATAGGCCAGCCCGGCACCGATCGCGTACCCGTTGACGGCGGCCAGCGTCGGCTTGGGCATGGTGTGGAGCGCGTGGATCGTCTTCATCTGGCTCTCGCGCAGCCCCCGTACGATCCCCGCCAGCCCCTCCCGGCGCTTCGTCGCGCCGTCCGTCGCCGCCGAGTCCGCGAGGCGCTTGACGTCGACGCCGGCACAGAACGCCCGCCCGGCGCCGGTGAGCACGACGCACCGCACGTCGTCGTCCGCGGCCGCCGTCGAGATGTACCGGATCAGCAGCTCCCGCACGCCGTTGGAGATCGCGTTCATCTGCTCCGGGCGGTTGATCGTGATGATCGCGACCCCATCCGGGCGGTGGTCGTACAGGACGTCGTCGGCGGTGTCGCTCACCCCACCACAGTCGTCCGCGGACGTGACGAACCTGAAGTCGGGCCGGTAGAGTTCCACGGCCGTCGGGGCTGTAGCTCAGTTGGTAGAGCGCTTCCATGGCATGGAAGAGGTCAGGGGTTCGATTCCCCTCAGCTCCACCCCGTGACCCCAGGCCAGTGGCCTGGGGTTCGTTCGTTTTCAGGGCGCCCGCCTGACGGTCACCGGCTGCGCCGTCAGAAGTCGATCCGATTCCTGCGCGCAGGGTCTCGATATTGGGACGTTGCGCGCCCAGATCGCCGGCGTGCGCGAGCTAGCGCCACCCCATGGTGCGGGCGATCGTGTCGATGACGTCATCGGCGAGGATGATCCCGCCAGGGTCAGCGTTGGTGACCACGGCGACTGCGAAGCGGCCGTCCACGGTGCCGGCGATGTTGGCGTTGTAGCCGATGTTGACACCACCGTGCCCGAACTCCTGCCCCCCAGCAAGGACGAACAGTCCATGACCGACCTGCATGCCTGGGCCCGCCGTCTTGACGGCGGTTGTCATCCGCTGGGTCCATGCCGTTGGGAGCAGGGATTCATCGGTGCCTGACATCGATGCGGTGAGGGCGGCAAGGAAGCGGCCGAGATCATCGGCCGTCGTCCACAACCCTGCGGCCGCGCTTTCTGGATGGGCCTGCCACCGCTGAGGGAGTTGCTCACCGTCAGTCGAGCCGGCGGTGGCTCGAGCAGCGACATCGGCCGGCAGCTCGAGGGCGTAGCGCGAATCGACCATGCCGGCGGGCTCGAACACGAGATCACCCATCAAGCTGTCGAAGTCGCTGGCACCACTGGCGTCGAGCATGGCCTGCTCGACAAGCTCGTAGCCGCCGCCCGAGTACTCGAAGCGAAGACCCGGTTCGGTCACCGCCCGCACCGCAACCGAGTTGCCCTCACCGGCAAGCACACCGGGCACCGTGGGTGCATCCGCGGCGGTCGCATAGCCCGCGAAGCCGTGGACGTTGGTCCCCGCGGTGTGCGACAACAGCCCAGCGAGGGTCACCGGGTGCTCGGCGGACTGGGCGCCGGGCGGGAGGATGTAGGAGACCAGCGACGGGGTGATGTCGTCGTCCCAAGGCAGGCTTCCCTGGGCCGCCAGCCGCAGCGCTCCAACAGCCGCCACCGGCTTGGAGACCGATCCGACTTGGGTCAGCGTGGTCGTCGTCATCGCGCGGCCATCCGGAGTGACACCCGACGCGAACGAACCGAACACCAGGCCGTCGCGGACAAGGGCCACGGCCACGCCCGGTACGGACAGCTCGGCCATCCGCTCCGCCAACGTCGCCACTCCCGACTCGGTGCGCAACGACGTCTCGACCTCCGCGATGACGTCATCGATCGTGGCGCCGGTCGGTGAGCGAACATCGGTCCCCACCGTGCTGGTCGCGGGTGCGACCGAGGCCGTCGTCGACGACGCGCCCAACGGAGACGAGACCAGCGACTGCGCAACATCGAGCTCCGCCGTGCTGTCCGTGCTCCCTGCATCGCGGCAACCGGCGAGCGCCGCGACGGTCGCGACGATCGCCATCAGATGTCGCCGATGCCGGGACAGAAGGTGACACGCTCCCGTTCCGGCGAACGCCGTCCTGAAGGCCGCTCGTTTGTGAGACGAAATCATCGTCGTCCTCCTCCCCGTCCCCAACTGACCGAAGTCCAGGCGGCACCGACAACGATCATCGTCCCGACCACCAGTTGACGTCGCCGAGTCACGAGCGGTCAACACCCGCCAGCGACGGCTGAGTCGTACCGGCGGCGCACCCGGCGGTCCGGGCGGTGGCGCGAACCGGGTGGGCCGCGCCATCCGGACGCCGACGCGCGGATGGCAGTCTGGGCGCGTCAGTTTCCGCGTGAGCGGAGGAGTGGGCGATGGAACACGTCGACGTGGCGGGCGTGCGCATCGGGTTTCAGGTGCGAGGGCAGGGACCTGTGGTGGTGCTGCTGCACGGCGCGATGTGCGACGGCCGCGTGTGGAGAGGCGAGCTCGAACGCCTTGCGGATGCCTTCACCGTGATCGCCTGGGACACGCCGGGGTGCGGCACCTCCTCGGACGCTCGCGACGACTTCCGGATGGGTGACTACGCCGACGCGCTCGCCGGATTCATCGCGGCCCTCGACGTGGGACGCCCGCACGTCCTCGGCCACTCGTGGGGTTCGACGCTCGCCCTGGAGTTGTGTCGGCGGCATCCATCCGTCGTCCGCAGCCTCGTTCTCGTCGGCGCATACGCCGGTTGGGCCGGCTCGCTGCTGCCGAGCGAGGTTCACGAGCGTCTCGAGTTCGCGTTGTGCGCAGCCGACATGGGCCCCGCAGCCTTCGATCCGACATCGATGGTCGGGCTGTTCTCTGACCTGATGCCACCAGACGAGGCCCGCGCGCTGGCGACGGCCATGTCCGATGCCCGCCCAGCTGCGACGAGAACCATGGCGTACGCCCTCGCCGAGTGCGACCTCCGCGATGTCCTCCCCGGAATCGATGTGCCAACGTTGCTCGTCTGTGGCGACGCCGACGCCCGCTCACCGCTGAGCGTGGCCGCCGAGCTGCAGCGCTCGATCCCCGGTTCGACGATGGTCGTGCTGCCCGGCCTCGGTCACGAGTGCTACCTGGAGTCGCCGGACACCTTCAGCGCTGTCGTCCGCGCCTTCCTGGTGGCACAGGTGTGACGACGCCCCGGCGTGGACCCGGCACGACCATGCGGGGCGCTGACGTCCGTACGGCGCGGACGGCCGCGCTTACGCCTCGTCTTCGTACTTGAAGGAGACGCGCAGTTTGGTGCGGAACGTGGCCCCACCGCTGTCGTCCAGATCGAGATCCTGCTCGAGTACCTCGGCGACCCGCAGGTTGCGGATCGTCTCTCGCGCCTTCTTCACCGCGGTCAAGCCGGCGTCCTCCCACGATTCGGTGCTCGTGCCGATGATCTCGATGACCTTGTACACGCTCATGTCCTACCCCCTCGCAGTCATGTCAGCGCGCGCCAGTATTGCCCATCGACCGCAACCCGACGACCGGCGCCTGGGTGAAGGAGGTCGCGGGTGCCTGTCGGTCCGGGACGCCGCGACGCGGTGGTCCCGGCGGTCCCGGACGCGGCGGCCCGTTATCGGCCGCAATACTCGGACGCGTGTGTGGACACGGTGATCGCTGCCGTGGGGATGCTGCGACGAACGCCGGACGGTGCTCGTGATCGATGTCGTGACCCATCTCGACGTCGATCGACCTGCCGGCGCCGTGTTTGCGTTCGTCAGTGATCAGCTCAACGCACCGCGCTGGCAGCGCGGACTTCACGAGGTTCGACGGACGACCGATGGTCCGATCGGCATCGGCAGCGAGCACGTGTTCGTGCGCCGCTTCGCTGGCCGGCGAATCGACGCAACCGGTTCGTCGAGGTCGAGCCTGGCCGCTACGTCGCCTCCGAGATCCCCGACGCTGCGATGGCCGGTCGAGCGTCATACCTCGTCGAGCCGATCGATGCCGATCGGTGCCATGTGACGACCACCATGCGCGTCAACGTTGCCGGATGGATGCGGCTCGCCGAACCACTGTTGGCGCGCGTCCTCGAACGGGACAGCCGGCGCGACGAGCAGGTCCTCAAGCGGCTGCTCGAGTCCACGCCGACGTGAGGTCGGCCGATGACTCTGAGCCCTTCACGGCCCACGATCCGGCGGTCTCGGACGCGGCGGCCCGGGATTGTCCCCAATGCTCGAGGACACTCCGAGGCCGGGCGTTTGGTGCTCACGACAGCGGTCGGCAGACGTGACCGGCGGGGTCGGTGGCCA
>JBEVOM010000235.1:0-17092 GCA_040507575.1 Ilumatobacteraceae bacterium | reverse complement strand
AAGCGCCGTTCGAGGATGCTCGGTGAGCTCAGGCGTAGTGTCCGAGAACGTGCGCCTGATGCTACTCAGGCCGAGGCGCTGCGAGCGTCCGGGAAGTGTGCCGAACGATGCGCTCCCGAGGGCCGTCCGAGTGATCGGTCCGGTTTTGCGCAGTGTGCGGTCACGAGCGTTCCTCGCCAGCGCCGTGCATGGGGGCATCGTGGTTGGCATCAAGGGCGCGGTGGCGACGAACCCAGACCAATTCGGCCGGGCTGTCACCGCCGATGGAGACCGGCGGGTAGCGCATCCTCGTCGATCACGGGGCGCCGGCCCCTTGACGTCGTCGGCGAGTTGGACGGTCAGGAAGGCTCGACCCCTTGCGGATGGTCCGTGAACTCACGTACATCACCGCCCGCCACGTGGAGCGCCGTGAGAAGCAGCGTGAGAAGCAAACCGGGTCTAAGGCGGTCAACAGCGGTCAACGGGGGTCAATCCGATACGGCCGAATCCCCTGCGTACGGTCAACAGGGGTCAACGGCGGTCAACGGCGGTCAACCCCGGACACGCCGTGGTGGAGAACTACGGATCAGAAGGTTGGGGGTTCGACTCCCTCCGAGCGCGCTGACCATCGTCCCTGGTCACGGCGTCGCGGTCGGCCGAGACGGCCGTCGCGGACGTCTCGTATCCCTATACCGATCCCTATAGCTATAGGGATGACGACGAGTTATAGGGATGAGATTCGGCCTCGGACGCGGGCCCGGCGCGGCTCCGGATCGGTTCGCGAGCGGGCGCCCGGGGTGTGGGAGATCCGTGTCGTCGTTGGCTTCGACCCTGCTCACGGGCACAGCGTGCAGCGTTCGTTCACCGTGCACGGCGACGAGGCATGGGCACAACGGCGGCGCTGCGAGCTGGTCGAGGACTACGGGATCGACCGGGTCGGGTCATCTGACATCCCAGGATTGAACGTCGCCGAAGTCCTCACGCGGTTCATGGCGGGACCGCATCTGTGGAAGCCGGCCACCTATGCCTCGCACCGCCATGTCGTCGAGGATCTGATCGCCGACGCAATGGCGCAACGGCCGCTGCTCACGTTGACCCAGTGCACGGTGCGGGCGGCGATCGTGCGTTGGCAGGCGTGCGGGTTGTCGGTGGCCACGGTGTCGGCCCGCTGGCTCGTGTTGCGCTCAGCGATCTCGTGGGCGGTCACCGAGGGGTTGCTGAGGTCGAACCCGCTGGTCGGGGTGCGCGGCCCGCCCAGGCCGCGGCCCCGACTGCATCACACCCTCGAGGAGGTCCATCGCATGCTCAGCGTCGCCGAAGCCGACGTGGCCAGGTTGTCGGCGGCCCTGGAGGCGGACCCGGCCTCGCTGCGGTGGCGACGATTGCTGTTCAGCGCCGAGCAGACGCGGCTGCTGGTCCGGGTCGCCGCCGACTCGGGTGCGCGCCGGGGCGAACTCGCTGTGCTCCGTCACGGCGACGTCGACGGGCGGGTGCTGACGATCCAGCGCGGCGTGTCCCACGGCGTGATCGGCTCGACCAAGACAGGCCGGTCGCGGCGACTGACCCTCGGCGCGACGACCGCGACGCTGATCGAGTCCCACTGGACGTCGTGGGCCGAGCGAGGACCGACGCCGGACGACGACTGGTTGTTCGCACCCACACCCGCCCGGGTGACATTCCTGACCGCCGACGCGATGTCACACAAGTTCCGCCGCCTCGGCGTCGCCGCCGGAGTCGAACGTCCGGCGCTCCACCGCCTTCGCCACGCAGTGGCCACCCATCTCGTCGGCAACGGGCAGCTGCTCCAGGCTCAAGCCCGTCTCGGGCACCGTGACCCGACGACGACGCTGCGGCACTACTCACACGCCGTCGCCCTCCACGACGAAGACCTCGCCGACAACCTCGACCAGCTCTTGGACAACAGACCCTGAGATGCGTTCCGCGCCGTGTCCAATCGGCTCGGTCGAGCAACCTCGGAGCGCCACGAGGCTTCGGTGTCTCCGCCCGTCGCTGAGGCGAGGACTGGCTGGGAGCGTAAAATGTCCGCCGAACTATTGGGCATCGTGACCGTGCACCCCGCCGGTCACCGAGCGCCTCGACTTCCGTTGCGGGCCGGCATTATCGGGCGGGTCGCGAACGACGTCGAGCCGGCGTTCGAGGACACATGCCGTTGGGATATTCGGGCGCGATTCTCGGACACCCTGGCGGCGCCGGATCGGGCATTCGGCGCCATTTGGACGAGTCAGATGCCACGCGTTTGGGGCTTCGCCACCCGACTGCTCACCGATGAGTGGTACCTCTCCTAACCAGCAGCGGTCGCTGCGCGGTCGTCGTCAGCGCGGATGTAGATCGTCTTCCCTCTAATCGTCGTGAACTCGTCGTAGTAGTCGATGAGCAAATCTTCGTCGTTGCCTCGTAGACCGCAGCTCGCGGGCTGTTGCATCTCGATCACGAAGGTGGGGCGTCCGTCAGATGACAGCATTGTTCTCAGGTTCTCCTGCGCCCCACGAACGTAGTTCGTGGCGTAGAACCACAGAGTGGGAAACGGCGGGTCAACGTGGGCCAGCGCGTAGATCGAGGGCGCCGAGCATAGCACGTACAAAGAGTCCTCTTCCCGACGTGAGTCCCTGAACCATTGAACGATCTCCTCCTCGCGGCTCGAACTCTCGCCTGCGTCGATCGCGAGCGGTATCTCCGAGCGTGGAAGTGTGAGGAAGCCTGCAGTGCTCCATAGGGCAGGCAAAACTGCGCCGACGGTCAGCGCGACGACCACGATTCGGGCACGCAGCGAACCCACGATCGCACCGACAAGCGTCGCAAGCGGCAGCGTCAGAATGAGCCAGTAGTGGTGATAGAACTGGCCGCCCGAGACGAAACTCGCAGTCGCGACCACCAGCCAGATCGGAAGAATGGTCACCTCAATGCGAAAGCTCCAGGTGCTTGCGCTCCGGCGCTGCGCAACGCCGATCAGACCCGCCGCTACACCGGCAATCACGACAGGTATCAGGATTGGGCGAGCGTCGTCCCAGGTTCTAAAGAATCTTGGCCAGCTGAGGCGAACGTCCCGCGTCTCGAGGGGGTGCGTGTAGATCGCGTACCACCAGTCACCCCAGCCTGTGAGGGCGGCGTGGACCATGATCGCGCCGGCAACTGTGGCGACGCCGGTGACGAAAGCGAGCAGCCGAAGGAATGCTCGGCGACGACCCCCGATCCCCAGGACAACTGTCAACGCCAACCACGCTGCGACAGTCACCGCTCCGTCGAAACCGCTCTGCTTCATCGCCAGCGCGCACCCGGCCAACACGCCAGCTCCGACCAGCCACCGATCGCGGAGGCGACCGGTGATGACCATCGCTGCGGCAGCGATTGCGGCGCTCGACAGTGAACCGCTGAGCAACTCGCCGTTTGCCGCGAAGCCGTCAATCGCAGGTGCCGATGACGTCACTGCGACGATGAGCGCGGCTGCGATTCCGGCGCTGGGTGATACCAATCGCCTCGCGATCTCCGCACAACTCACGACAGCAAGCGCGCCGAACACGGCCGCCATGGCACGCACGGCGAACGTTGAGGCACCCGTCAGAGCTTCCACAAACCGATACGTCGCAAGCAGCAACTGCGGCCGGTCGATGAACAAGTCGGAGTAGAGGTGGCGTCCATGCCCCCACGCCCGCCCGATCGCTAGCATCCCGCCCTCGTCTGCGTTCAAGGGCGTGAAGAAGAACCGGCCTCGTAGCGCGACTGAAAGGGCTACACACCCTGTGACCGCCCCCGCATATGGTGACAACCAGCGCCGTCCCCCACGATCCGCACTCGGTTCGGAGCTGTGACGTTCAAGCGCTTCGGTGGTCAACTTCTTCCGTCCCGCGTTCGTAGCCCGGCGCAGGCTACAACACGACCAGCGACGCCAGTCCGAGCGATTCGGCGAATCCACCCCGCGCCTGGAGTCATGCGTTGGGCCGAGGACAGGGCGCGTCAGCTAGCGCAGAACTGCCGTTCCGCGCACTCGGCCCGTAAGTGACGGCGCGCCGGTTGGGCGCGATGAGTCCTGGCAGCCGACGATGAATACCGCGCCCGAAGGTGCGTACCGAACGACCCAGCCGGCGGACGTGGGCGGCCGCACCGAACGGCATCTCCGCGTCATAGCGATGCCGTCCGTGATTCGGCGATCGATCACGCTCGTGGTGGACGGCTGTCGATTCTTGCGTCCGCACGTCAGCAGACGCGGGGAGACCAATGGGGCTAGAACCCGACGGCCTTCTGAAAGCATCGCAGTGTCGCCTGTGACCTGCATCGACTCATCGGTGTGGCGTCCCAGGAAGAAGAGGTACAGGTTGTTCAGCGATGCGCGGACGGCGGCATCCGCAGGAGCGTCTTCGACCTGGCGCGACCAGTTCGTGGTGTCCGCGTCCATGGTGATCATCCAGGCCCCGCCGACATCGTCGGTCGGTTGGAGGCGGATCACCTCGCCACGACCTGCGAAGTCGGCGTACCGGAAGAACAAGGGCATCAGCAGGTCGAGGAACTCGTCGATGCCCTCCGCCGACAGCGCCGGGTTCAACGGGCCGGAAGTCCCCGATGCTCCCTCAACGTCCCAGCGATGGATCGCCGTCTCTGTCGCCGAGCGCCGCACCAGCAGCGACGGCTGATGCTTGCCGTAGAAGCTCTGGATCGTGGTACCGGCCGGAGCGTTCTGCAGCGCTGTGACGAGCTGGTTGCCACCGGCGTGGAACCACGTGACTAGATCGGCGTCTGGAGCCAGCGAGTTCACTTCGTCAACTGCGGCTGTCCAGCACTCCGGCCCCGCTACTGCACCATCAGCCAGCCGAGCCAGGTTTGTGATGAACCGATGGAACATTCCCACGTGCCGGATCAGGTCGGCGACGTGCCACTCGGGACAGCTCGGCACGCTCGCGTCGATGGCGACCGAACCCACCGACGCGATCCGACCGATGTCAGCGTTCAGCGTGGCGAGAGATGCTCTTCCGGCGTCACATCAGCAAGCATGCGCCTTGCGACTCGTGCGGTCCAGTGACGCCTCGGCAGTCCGACGCGCCGTCTCCTCGCGTTACCGAACGCGCGCACCGAACGGCAGCGCCCGTGTACGGCCACGGCGCACGTCACGGCATCTCGGGATCGCGCGCCGCTCTACGACAATGCTTGCACCGCGAGCGCGGCCTATCGGCGCTTCCAGAATGCTTCGAGAGGTCGGCGCCGGAGCGTTAGAGAGGACGCGCGGTGTCGGACGGCCCATCGTCGGCTGCCGTCCGTAGGACCAGCCCTGAGGCGACGCCTTGTCGACGCCTTGAGCACGCGGCGGTTGTCGGTCCAAGCGGGCGGAGTTCGCCTCCGTCCCGAACTGCCCGAGCCATCTCGAGGTGTCTTCCGAGGAGGCCCGGGTGGGCCCGGACGCTGACCTGCGACCTGGCCGTTGATCACGTCGACCACTTAGGCCTGACGCCGGGTCGCGCCGCGTCGGTCAGCGGACGGGAAGACGATCGGCGATGACGGTGGTCACGGGCAGCGAGAACCGCTGCTCCACGCGCCGGGGGAGATCGAGCCGCAACCATCGCGACAGGCCCGGGGGAAACGTCGACAGGATGATCTCGTCGAACGACTGCTCGAGCAAGAGGTCGTCGATGGCCTGGACCGGGTGGGCGTCTCCGACCACCCCGTCCGTGACGTCGGCACCGACATCACGGAATCGCGTCAGCGCAGCCGTCATCCGACCCTTGGCCAGCGCGCGAGCGTCACCCTCCGTCCACGTTGCGTGCTCGGCCGGCGGGGTCGCGGGCACGAGCACTGTGAAGCGGCAGGGACCCCGTTGCATCCGGCCTTCGACGACGGCGAGCAACTCGTCCCCGCCTGCGGTCTGATTGGCGACGACGAGGATCCGGCGCACCCCCGACTCCCCTGCGGTTTCCGGTTCCGACATCGCAATCACCTCCCGCCTCCCGTTGTACTCCGATGTCGTCGAGGCCGCCAGACCACGCACCGATGCCTGAATCCGATGCTCAGCGTCGAGCGGGCGGGCTGGGTTGCCCGTCGCCGTGACGGACGGACCGTTGTTGAGGCCAGCTCGCATCGGCTGGCGCCGTGCGGCCCGTTCCACCGGCGCGGCGAGAGGCCGACCGGCGAGCGTGATCAGCAGTCCGGCGCGCACGTCGTGCTTACGTCGATGAGCTCGGCGTAGCTGAGGTCCGCGCCTTCGGTCCATGCTCGTCGGAACGTCTCGTCACCGAGGTGTCGGCGGGCGGCCTCGAGGATTTGCCCGTGGAGGTGGCGGCGGGCGGTTAGCAGGGTGCGGAAATTCACCTGAGGGTGCTCGCGATCGGCGCTCGGATCGAAAAGACTGTGGGTCATGCGTGGGAGCACTGATCCGCAGTTGGCGATGTTGACGTCGTTGTCCACGGAGGACCTGATCCCGGCGGATCACCCGATCCGCAAGATCCGTGTCGTCGTGGACGCCGTGCTCGCTGAGCTCGACGACACGTTCGACGCGATGTACGCGGCCCGTGGCCGGCGCAGCGTGCCGCCCGAGACGTTGTTGAAGTCGACGGTGTTGATGGCGACTCACCTGGATCGACGACTACGCCGACCTGCAAGGGAACGGCTACGTCGCCTATCGCCGCCGCAATGAGCAGACCGGATTGGAGAACCAGTGCTGGAAGGACTCGTGGGACTCGATCTCGTACCACGACGGTGCACTGCCGAGCTTCTCCCGCGCGACGTGTGAGTTGCAGGGCTATGCGTACGACGCGAAGGTCCGCGCCGCCCGCCTCGCCCGCTTCGTCTGGCGCGATCCAGTGTTCGCCGAGACGCTCGAGCGGCAAGCCGCAGACCTTAAACGGCGGTTCAACCGGGACTTCTGGATCGGCGACCGTGACTACTTCGCCGTTGCGCTCGACGCCGACGGAGCACCCGTCGACTCGCTCACCTCCAACATCGGGCACCTCTTGTGGAGCGGCATCGTCGATAAGTCGAAGGCGAGGGCTGTCGCTCGCCACCTGCTCGGCGATCGGCTCTTCTCCGGGTGGGGGATTCGCACCCTCGCTCGTGGCGAAGGCCGCTACAACCCGATCGGGTATCACGTCGGCACGATCTGGCCGTTCGACAATTCGTTCATCGCCTGGGGCCTGCGCCGGTATGGCTTCAAGGACGAAGCAGCGCGAGTTGCCGCCGGCATCCTGGAAGCAGCCCAGTTCTTCGATGGGCGACTCCCCGAAGCGTTCGGCGGATACCCCCGTGTCATGACGAAGTACCCGGTCCAGTACCCGACCGCCTGCAGCCCGCAGGCATGGTCGACCGGGGCGCCCCTGCTCTGCTGCGAACGATGCTCGGATTGGAACCAACCGGGCACAACCTCATTGTTGACGCCGCCATCCCCTCTCAGATCGGGCGTGTCGAACTGCTCGACATCCCCGGCCGCTGGGGTCGTATTGACGCCTTCGGACGCGGACGAATCAACACCACGTCCGCCAGCACACGACGCCGCGCCGCGGAGCGGCGCCGGCACCCACAGTGACCAGCGTTCCACGCCACGGGTGTGCCCCGGACGATCTGGCAACCAACCCGTGCGACGCACCCGAGCTCGCCGTCAAGCGGACGTCGTCTGGCGAGGTGTTGGCGTTCCGACCCGACGACGTCGAACGCCTGCTCGCAGCGGCGGCCACTCCCCCACCATCGAACGTGCGGTCGGCCTGGCCAGCCCGCGAGGTCGCCGTCATCGAGACACTCGCCCATTGCGGCGTCCGGGTGAGCGAGCTCGTCGGCCTCACCGTGGCCAGCATCGAACGCCACCGGCAACAGGTCCTGCTCAAAGTACGCGCCGGCGCCAAAGGTGGCAAGCCCTGCAACGTCCCGATCCCTCGCCGCACGCGCGCCGCACGCTCGCCGCGATCGACGCCTACCTCGAGGAACGAACCCAGCTCTACGGGACCGCACCGGAACGATCACGACTGTTTCTCCGCCACGACGGCAATGCGCTCACCCAGCAGGTCCTCGACCGCACGCTGCGGCGCCTCGCAAGGGCGGCCGGCGTCGCTCCGCCCGAGGGAGCAATGGCCCACACTCTGCGCCACACCTACGGGATGGACCTCACCATGCTCGGCGTCCCGCTCAGGCACGGTGAGACGATCATGGTCGAGTCGTTGGACGGGGCGACGACCGATGGCCTGAGTTCGCCGCCACAGCGACCGCTCATGGGGTGCACAGCACGTTGTCGCTGCCGATGATGGCCGGCGAGTCGGTGGTGGGGGCCTTGAACCTGTACGCCGCCGCTGAGTCCGCCTTCGGCGAGGTGGAGGCCGCAGCAGGACAGCTGGTACTACCACGACTGGAACAATGAAGCGGTCGTGGTCCTGCTCGTAGATGCAACCGGGCGTCAACGCGTCGCCGGGGAAGTCGAGGTAGAAGCCGCCGCCGAGGTCGGCCGGGTCGGCGGCCCCCGGGCCCCGCATCACCGTCGGGTCACCGTTCCCGAGCTGGCGCAAGGCGATCTGCGGGTTGTCCAGAACGAGGTCGACGGACATCGGCGCGAACGGTTCACCGTCCTCGTCGCAGGCCGAGGCCCGGGTGCGGACCATCACGATGGGCGCGTACATGTCGGCCAGACGTTGCTCGTCGTCGACGGGTTGGGCGAACGCCGGCGACGCGCCCGGCAGGTCGGCGACGATCAGCACGGCGAGGCCCGTCACGGCAGCGAGCAGCGACCGACGGCCCGGCGCGACGTCCGTCCGGCCGGCAGTCCTGACGTGTGCCGGTGTCACGACCCGGCCGACAGCGGGGCCACCTCGAGGTGGGTGACCGTGGCCGTCGACCCGGGCGGCGCCACGAGCGGCCGACCATGGACGTGCGCGTCGATCAGCGCAGCGATCAGCGTCGGAGCACTGAAGTTGAGGGCGTGGGCGCCGGAGACCTGCACCGCCTGAACGTGCGGCAACCCGGCGAAGACGCCGACGCGGTCGACTCGCACCAGCGGATCGCGGTCACCGGCGATCACCAGCGTGGGCATGACCAGGTTGGCGACGCGCTCCAGAGTCGGGTACCGCATCATCGCCTGGAACAACCGCCACCCCTGGAGCACCCCGAACCGCAGGTAGTCGCGCACCGCGATCGGCACCATCGACAGCGGCTCGCGTGGAGCGTCGAGCACCATCTGCCCGATGGCGCGCCGCACCGGGATGTTGTTCGGTCCGCCCGCCGGTGACACCAGCACGGCGCGCTCGATGCGGTCCGGGAACCGGGTCGCCACCTCGACGATCAACGGGCAGCCGAGCGAGTTGCCGACGAACGTGGCTCGCTCGACACCGACGGCATCGCAGTAGGAGATCAACGCCGCAGCGAGCCCGGGCAGATCGAGCGGTCGCGCCGGTCGGAGGCTCCGGCCCATGCCCGGCAGGTCGGGGACGAACGTCGGATGACGCGCCGCGAGCAGGGCGGCGGTCGGCTCGAGGTAGGTCCCCGAGATGCCGAACCCGTGCACGTGAACCATCGCCCCAGACGACGCCGGCGCATCCACCGCAGACCGGTGGAACACCGGCAAGCCGTCCACGATGACCCATCCCGGCGACAACGGAGACACCACGCGCCGGGCCATCGTCCGAGTATGACCGCCGGTCGAACACCCAGCTGACAGCGACCCACCGCACTGGTGGACGTGCCCGCCGACAGGACGGGGCGGACGTGGCCATCCCTAGTGGTGCGTCGCGGATTCAGTGAGGACGGCCCGTCCACGCTTGACCTTGGCCATGATGTGGTCGACGGTCTTGGTCCACACCAAGGGTTCAGGGTCGTCGTTGCAGTGTGAAGCCCACCAGTCGATGCGGTCGGTGAGCTCGGCGACGGAGTTGAACGCGGTGTTCGTGAGGGCTCGGCGGGTGAGGATCGAGAACCAGCCCTCGATCATGTTCAGCCACGACGCCGAGGTCGGCGTGAAGTGCAGGTGCCATCGTCGACGTCGCGGATGCGCCAGCCACTTCGTGACGGGTTCGGACTTGTGGGCGGAGAGGTTGTCCAACACGACGTGCACGTCCAAGTGGCGTGGCACGTGCAGATCGATGAGCTTGAAGAACGCCAACACGTCGTCGCCGGCATGACGGCGGCGGGTGTCATGGAACACCTCGCCGGTGGCGATGTTCAACGCTGCGAACAGATCGACGGTGCCGTTGCGGCGGTAGTCATGCGTCATCGTGCGGGCCCGGCCGGGCTTGAGCGGCAACGATGGCTGGGTTCGGTCCAACGCCTGGACCTGGGTCTTGTCGTCGAAGGAGAAGACCACCGCCCGTTCCGGCGGATCCAGGTACAGCCCGACGACATCGACCAGCTTGGCTTCGAAGTCGGGGTCGTTCGACAGCTTGAACGTGTCGACCTGCCACGGCCGCAACTTCCGTGCCCGCCAAATGCGCGCCACGGTGTCCTTGCCGACCCCGTGCCGCGACGCCATTGACCGCGTCGTCCAACACGAGCTGCCGTCGTCAGGCACCGTGTGCAACATGTCGTGAACGATCGCCTCGACCGTCGCCGCTGGGATCTCCGACTTGCGTCCTCGTCCCGGCGCGATCGCCCCGATCCCCGCCACCCCCTCGGCCAGGAACCGATCCCGCCACCGAGTCACCGTGTCGGGATGCGATCCGATCGACCGAGCAGTCGAACGCACCGACGCGCCGTCCGCCAACGCCAACAACGCCCTGGCCTGCACCACTTTGCGATGCGGAGCCGTCGACGAACGAGACAACGCCTCCACCGCCGCGCGTGTCTCGACTGACATCTCCATGACCTGGACCACACCAGATCATACGCGACCTTGCTAAATCAGCGACGAACCACTAGTCGGTCAGGTTGCGCGGCAGCGAGAACGGCATCCACGTCTGGCGGGGCCGGTAGAGGAACAGCATGGGTACGGATGCTGTCAGGAGCCGAGGATCCTGGCCTTCTGCGCCGCGAACTCGTCCTCGGTGAGGATGCCTTGGTTCTTCAGCTCGGCCAGCTCCTTGAGCTGCTCGATCGGATTCGCGGCCGGTGCCGCAGGCGCGGGCGGCGGGGCGTACTGCGGAGGCGGCGCGTACTGCGGCTCGGCGTACTGCGGTTGCTCCTGTTGCGACCAGCGGTTCGCTTGGCGGCGCGAGACGCGGTTGGACACCGCCGTGGCGGTGCCCGCAACCACGGCGGTGCGAGCGACTCCTCTGAGCAGTCCTGGCATGTGGTGTCTCTCCTGTTGATCGGGTCTCAGGCGTCGGTGGCGTCGAGCGATGCGGCGATGTCACCGACGGGATGTAGCCGGCGGCGACGAGCTCGGCGCCGCCGCCGCGCCGGCCCTGCACGAACGTGGTCGCCCAACGGTTCTCGAAGATCAAGATCCCCGCAGACGAACCCGGAGCGATCGCTTCCTTGGCGTCGTCCAAGTCCGACTGGTCGAGGAGACCCGACGAGACCCCTTCGAACACCGCGACGTCGAACTCGCCGTCGAGGTCGAGGTCACCGAGCTCGATCGCGACGACCGAGCCGTCTTCGCCGCGCGACACAAACTTCAGTCGAGGATCCTGACCAGTCCTCGGTCGACCAGCGCGAGCAGCTCCTGGAAGCCCTCGCCGGTCATCTTGTTGCCCGGGAACTCGACGATCACGTAGCTGATCGGACCCAGCGCTTCACTTTCGTTGGCCATCGTCTCTCCGCTCGTGTTGGTCAGGGTCAGGGTCAGGGTCAGGACAGGGCCTTGGCCTTGGCCTGCTGGAACTCCGCCTCGCTGATGGCGCCGCTGGAGCGCAGCTCAGCCAGCTTGGCGATCTCGTCAGCCGAGCTGGCGCTCGAGCTCGCCACGCTCTGCACATACTGGCGCATCGCAGCGTCCTGATCCTTGGCCGTCTGCAGCGCGTGCTCCTGCATCTGGCGGCCTCGAGCGATCAGGTACACGAACACACCGAGATACGGCAACACGATGACGAAGATCGTCCACAGCGCCTTGCCCCACCCCGACAGGTCCTTGCTGCGGAAGATGTCGCTGAACACGGTGATCAGGAGCCAGATCCAGATGAAGAACAAGAAGAACCAGAGCATCGACCAGAACACCTGACCGGTACCGAACTCGGCGAGCATGGGCGTGAAGCCTCCTGAGGGCTACGGGGGATTTCGAGGGCGGAGCATAGGACCCGCTCGTCGTTCCGTCGCGGACGTGACGGCGGTCACTCGCGGTCACGAGGTCAGCCCATCAGAGTCCGGCACGTTGGTCTGCGTCCTCGTTGAGGTTTGACGTCGGTCGTATCCGCACCCTGTTGTTGCGAGTTGGGCTCGCTAGCTCGAAATGGGACGAGAGAGGGTGGTCGTCGCGCTCATCCGGGAGTGGCCTGAGTAGCTCAGGAAAGCGACCCGTAGAACCGCTGCGTCCTGATGCGGTCGTGCAGGGCGAAGCGGGGCATCGTTGCTGCGTTCCGAGTGGCCCGAGCTGCTGGCCGAGTTGGTCGTCGAGGGCGTCGTCGACGCGACCCGCATCGCCGAGCATCGTGGCTTGTCGCTGGTCGGTCTCGTCGGCTCGATCGACAACGACATGTTCGGCACCGACATGACGATCGGCGCCGACACGGCGCTGCACCGCATCACCGAGGCGGTCGACGCGCTACAGAGCACGGCCTCGAGCCATCAGCGCACGTTCGTCATCGAGGTGATGGGACGCAACTGCGGATACCTGGCGCTGATGGGCAGCCTGGCCACCGGCGCCAACTTCGTGATGATCCCTGAGCGGCCGTCCGCCCGGGACTGGGAGGACCGGATGTATCGGGTGCTTCGGGCCGGTCGCGAGATCGGCCGGCGAGCGAACATCGTGGTGGTCGCCGAGGGCGCCCGAGATGACGGTGGTGTTCCCGTCACGGCCCACCACGTCAAGGCCGTGCTCGAGGAACGCCTCGGTGAGGACACGCGCGTCACGATCCTCGGTCACGTCCAGCGAGGGGGTTCGCCGAGCGCGTTCGATCGCTACTTGGGTACGGTGCTCGGGTACGCGGCGGTGCGGCAGCTGCTCGACTCTCCGGATGCCGAACCGCAGCTGATCGGACTGCGCGGTCATCGCTTGACGACGTCACCGTTGATCGAGTGCGTCGCCGCAACACGATCGCTGGCCGCCCTCATCGCCGACGGCAAGTACGACGAGGCGATCGCGATGCGAGGCGGGAGCTTCACCGACTCGTTTCAACTGCTCCAGACGATCGTGCAGGCCGACCCGCAGCCGCCACAACCCGCTCAACGCGCGCTCCGGCTGGCCGTGCTCCACGCAAGTGAACCGGAACGCCGCCGTGCGCGTCGCGGTGCGCGTCGCCCATGGATCGCGGCCACCAGCTACTGGCGGTCACCGGCGGCTTCCACGGACGCGCCGACGGGGCCATCGAGGAGCTGGAGTGGCGCAGCGTCAGCGGCTGGGTGGCGCGCCCAGGAGCCGAGCTCGGCACCAGCAAGTTCGTCCCTGGACCGGACGACCTGGGACGCATCGCCGCCCAACTGACCGCCCACCAAGTGGACGGGATCCTGCTCATCGGCGGCTGGGCCGGATACGAGGCGGCCCACCAGTTCACAGCCACGCAAGCGATCACAACGGCCTGGCGATCCCGATCGTGTGCATCCCGGCCTCGATCGACAACGACCTGCCGGCCTCCGACATGAGCATCGGGGCCGACACCGCGCTGAACACCATCGTCGCCGCCGTCGACAAGATCAAGCAGGCGGCGGTCACAGCGCACTGCTTCATCGTCGACGTGATGGGCCACGACTGCGGGTTCCTCCCGCTGCTCGGCGGCCTGGCGACAGGTGCCGAGCGGGTCTAACTCCCCGGAGGCGGGCATCTCGCTACAACGCCTCCGCGACGACCTCGACGCCCTCCGCGCCGGGTTCACGTCGGGGAAGCGGCGTGGCGTTCTCATCCGCGGCGAGGGCGCCGATGAGGTGTACACGGCGGAGTTCATCGAGTCGCTCCTCGACCACGAGAGCGACGGTCTGTTCCACGTGGGACGCGCCGTCCTCGGCCCCGTACAGCTCGGCGGCGCTCCCTCACCGTTCGACCGGATCCAAGCAACCAGGCTCACCTCTACCGCTGTCCACCACCTGATCACCCAGTGCCTCGACGACCTCCCCGTCAGCGCAATCGTCGGGCTTCACGAATGCAAGGTGACGTTCACCCCGCCCGCCGAGTTCCCCGAGCTCGTCGAATACGGCGTCCGACGACGCACGTCCTCAACCAATGAGTGCGGGGCCCGCAGCGCACCCGATGCTGCGTCGGGCGCTGGGGTCGGAGATCGCCAGGCCGGCGGCCGGCTCCCGGCGCGGGCATCAGCTGGGCCGTCGGTGAGCTCCGTGACGCGTCCAAGTGCCGGGACGCCCTTGAGCGCGGCGGGAAGCCTGAGAGGGGGCTCAGCTGCGGTCGTCGGTGGTCACTACAAAGTTGTCGAACGTGGCGCCCGCGCCCTGGCCCCAGATCCGCTCGCTGATCGGGATGGAGACGCTCAGCTCCGGCGCGTCAGGGTGCTGGAACGGGAACGCGTCCACGAGGCTGAACAAGCCGTGCCCGATCGTGACCCGGTCGATCTGCGAGGCCAGCTGCTCGCCGGCACCGAGGGAGGGGTAGATGCCCGTGTAGCGGGCCCGCTGGACGTCCAGCGGGACGCCGACTTTCTCGACGCGTGCCACACGGACGCCATCGAGGGTGTAGTCGGCGTAGGACTTGCCGGCGTCGCGGAAGAACGTGATTGCGACGTCGTGCGGCCCTGGTCGAATTGGGACCTCCTTGACGATCTGGGTGTACATCGTCTGGCGGGTGCCGGCCGTCGGCGAGCCGACGACCGTGGCCGGGAGCCGCTCGACGAGCGCGAACGCGGTCGAGCCGGAGACGAACCAGTCGAAGAGCTGCCCGGTGGTGAAGTCGATCATGTGCAGCGTGGCGCCGGCCTGTTGCCCTTCGAGCGCGATGCCCTGCCACGGCGTCTTGCCGGCGGCGCACACTGGGTCATCGGCACAGCCGGGCGGCCCGTAGATGCCGTGGATGGTGCGGCCACCGGGCGTTGTCCCGATGACTGTGGCGTCGATCGTCGCCGAGAACGTCACTGAGCCCTTCGATGGAACCGGGAAGGATTGGTTGCTCAGGGCGAGGTACTTGATGTGGTCGAACACGCTGAAGTCGGCCGCGGTCTGGAACGGCAGGGCCGACACCGAGAACGCTGACCCGTCGAACGCCCGTGTGTCGTCGATGGCCATTTCGCCCGGTCCGAAACCGTTGTTCCACTTGGCGAGGTAGTCGTCGAGCCCGTACCCGGCGGCCCCAAAGTCGTCGTAGACGATCCGCGTGACCGGTTTGCCAGCCCCGACATGAGCCGCCGCCCCCGGCACCGCGACTGCGACTGCGATGAACGCGCCGGCGACGCGACGCCAAGAACTCCCCCGCATGACAATCTCCCCTCTGACGTCCGCCCCCGGACTGTCGTCCTCGCACCGTAGCAGCGACCGGTTGCGCCGACGACTCATCTACGGCCCAGACCGAACGCCGGCGCGCCGTGTGGACACGCAGAGCATGTCAGGCGAACCGCGAGAACCGCACAGGCCGAGCAGCCGTCCGATAATCACGCGCAGTCAGAACAACCCGGCGGCCCGCTACCGCCAATGAGAATGGGTGGTGGCGCTCCGCTCGCCGGGTCTGAGCCTGCTACCGCCTGACTCTCGTCGCTGGGATGTCTTCGTGTCCGATCCGTCGGCTCGGTGAGCGGAGCGCCACCGGCACAACCAGTTGGTCGAACGTGACCTGAAGGAAGCTCGTGCAAGGAGCCTCGTCATTGTCCTGTCCGTGACCGGCTGTGCGTGCGATCCACCAACCAGACGAAGGGGATGGCGATGACCACGATGACACAACCACCGAACGATGCGCTGCGCGTGATCGGCGGGATCGACACGCACAAGGACGTCCACGTTGCTGCGGCGCTGGACGAGCTCGGCAGGCTGCTCGGGACGTCGTCGTTCCCGACGACCGCCGCTGGCTACCAGCAGCTGCTCCACTGGCTGCGCTCACACGGCGACGTGGTCGCCGTTGGGATCGAAGGGACTGGGTCGTGGGGTGCCGGCGTGGCCCGCCATCTGAGCGCGCAGGGTGTTGATGTGCGTGAGGTGATGCGCCCGAACCGTCAGCACCGTCGCCGCCACGGCAAGTCGGACGAGGCCGACGCGATCGGCGCCGCCCGGACCGTGCTCGCCGGTGAGGCCCTTGGGACCCCGAAGTCCCAGACCGGGACGGTCGAAGCGATCCGACTGTTGCGGGTCGCTCGCCGCTCGGCGATGAAGGCCCGCACGCAGGTCGGGAACCAGCTCCAGGCCGTCGTCGACACCGCCCCCGAGGAGCTCGGTCGACGGTTCGTCGCCAGGCCCACGACGGCGATTGTGGCTGAGGTCGCCCTATTCCGGCGGAGTCAGCGGCCTGACACGCCGCTCGGCAGCACGGCTCGCGCTGCGGACGATCGCTCGTCGCTGGGAGTACTTGAACGACGAACTCGTCGAGCTCGATGCTCAGCTCGACGACCCCACCGCGCGAGCTGCGCCGACGCTGCGGGCGATCAACGGCGTCGGCGCCCAGGTCGCCACCGCACTGCTTGCTGCAGCCGGCGACAACCCGGACCGGCTCCGCACGTCGTCATCGTTCGCCGCGCTCTGCGGCGTCTCACCGATCGACGCGTCATCGGGCCGGCGACGACACCACCGGCTCAATCGCTACGGCGACCGCCAAGCCAACTGGGCCCTCCACGTGATCATCATCAGCCGGCTCCGATGGCACCCACCGACCCAGGCCTACATGGCCCGCCGCCTCGCCGAGGGACGCTCCAAGAAGATGGTCATGCGCTATCTCAAACGTGTCGGCCCGCGGGAGTGTCCGGAGCTCTGTGTAAGTGGCGTGATCTGAGGGTCCACGGCTGAGGGCTGTGGGCTGGAGAGGATCACTGCGATGACTGAGACAGCAACCAACACGACGAGGGCCTCGCTGGCGGTGCGTAGCGTGCCGTTGGTGGGCGATGAGCCGGCGATGCGGGACTGGGCGGCTGAGCTGGTCGCCCAGGCGCGTGCCGAGGGGGTCGAGCTGACCGGTGAGAACGGTTTGTTG
>JBEVOM010000185.1:0-18461 GCA_040507575.1 Ilumatobacteraceae bacterium | reverse complement strand
GTGCGACCAATATCCGGACCAAAAGGCTCGACGCGATCAGCCGGCGGCGGCTCCGGCGAGCTGGCCCTGGCGTCGCTCGGCCATCCGGCGGGCGACCCGCTCGCTCTTGGCCATGCGGGCCATCAAGCGGTCGCGTGCTGCCTCGGCCTCGTCGTCGAGCCCGGTCAGCTGCTCGACGCCCCAGTGGCGCAGCACGACGGGCACGAGGATCTGGTCGTGGTGGATCGTCAGGTCGTAGATGCCGGCGCGGGAGATCGCCGCGGCGTGCTCGACGAAGCCGGGGATGCCGGTCCCGGGCATCTCGAAGTCGACGACCTGGCGCTCGATGGCCCGGACCATGAGGCTCGGCTCCATCTCGATGGCCGCGCTCGCCAGGTCCCGGTAGAAGAGGTAGTGGAGGTTCTCGTCGGCGGCGACGCGCATCATGACCTCGTAGCCGGCCGGATCACCCAGCAGGCGACCGGTGTTGCGGTGGGCGATGCGCGTGGCCAGCTCCTGGAGCGCGACGTAGACGATGACCTCGGCCGGGCTGTCCGGCTCGGGGACGACGCCCGTCGACACCTGCACCATCCTCGATCGCTCGAGCGCGACGGGGTCGACGGCCCTGGTCGCCATCAGGTAGCCGTAGATCACCATCGAGTGGCGACCCTCCTCGGCCGTCCAGCGCCTGGCCCACGCACCCCAGGCACCGTCGCCGCCCAACGAGTGCTCGATGGCGCGGAAGTAGTACGGCAGGTTGTCCTCGGTGAGGAGGTTGACGATCAGCGAGCTGCGGGCGGCGTCGTCGATGACGGCGCCGGCCAGGTCGCTGTCCTCCGCGGTCCACGTCTCGCCGGAGGCGAAGTCACGGCCGCGCCCGTACGGGATGTGTTCGTGGGGGAACCACTCCCTCGTGGTGGCGAGGTGCCTCTCCATCAGCCGTTCGACGGTCGGTTCGAGCTCCTGGAGCAGGTGTGCCTCGTCCATCGACGCAGCCTACCGACCAGTAGGTAGGTCGCGCACGCGGAGCGGTCACACCGTCGTGGCGGCGGCCCGGAGCCCGGGGTAACCGGCCGCCCGCACGGCCGCCATCACCGCCGCAGCGTGCTCCCTGCTGCGCACCTCGAACGTGGCGTGGACGCCTGTCTCGCGCACATGGAGGTCGACGCCCTCGCGGTGGTGCTCGACCTCGACGAGGTTTGCGCCGGCGTCGGCGAACGCACCGAGCAGCCGCACGAGCGCGCCCGGCCGGTCGTCGATGCGGGCCGACACGACGAGACGGCGGCCGGCCTCGGTCTCGTGGCGGCGGATCAGCCCAGGCACGATGCCGAGGTCGACGTTGCCACCCGACAGCACGACGCAGGTCGTCCCCCGAGCCGGCGCGACCACCAGTCCGGCCTCGACGGCAGCGACGCCGACGGCGCCCGCGCCCTCGACGTAGAGCTTGGCCCGCTCCATCAGCATCACCATCGCGTCGGCGATGGCGTCCTCGTCGACGGCGACGACGTCGTCGACCCAGCGCTCGACGAGCGGGCCGGTCAACGCGCCGGGGTGCTTGACGGCGATGCCGTCGGCCAGCGTCACGACCGGACCCGTCGGCGCCGCCGCACCCTGGTACGGCGCGCAGATCGCGGCTTGCACGCCGATCACCCGCACGTCGGGTCGGGATGCCTTCACCG
The DNA here is from genome assembly GCA_040507575.1 of Ilumatobacteraceae bacterium. Classification (GTDB taxonomy): domain Bacteria; phylum Actinomycetota; class Acidimicrobiia; order Acidimicrobiales; family Ilumatobacteraceae; genus JALZMG01. The sequence continues at coordinate 16,803 of JBEVOM010000185.1, read as the reverse complement.
CGATCGCCACTCCCGACACCAGCCCACCGCCACCGAGTGGGACCACGACGCACGACAGGTCGGGCAGGTCCTCGACGAGCTCGAGGCCGAGCGTGCCCTGCCCGGCGATGACAGCGGGATCGTCGAACGGGTGGCAGAACACCATGCCCCGTTCCTCGGCCCGCACCCGCGCGGCGGTGACGGCCTCGTCGAGCGACGCGCCGCCCTCGACGACGACCGCGCCGTACCGGCGACAGGCCTCGATCTTGGTGATCGGCGCGCCTGCCGGCACGAAGATGTCGCACGGCACCCCGAAGTGCCGGGCCGCGAACGCGAGCGCCTGGGCGTGGTTCCCTGCGCTCCCCGCAGTCACGCCGTTGTGCGCACGCTCGCCGAGGGACGCCAGCTTGTTCATCGCCCCCCGGATCTTGAACGCGCCGGTCCGCTGCAGGCTCTCGGCCTTCAGCACGACGTCGGAGCCGGTCTGTTCGGTCAACGCGGCCGACGCCACGATCGGCGTGCGGGTGGCGACGCCGGCCACGGCGCCACGGGCGGCCCGGATGTCGTCGATGGTGACCGCGGCGGCGTCCGTGATCGACATGGTGACAGTCTCGCCGACCGTGGCCGCACGGGTGGCACGTCGCGACCGGCGAGGGGGACGTCACGTACGGTTCCGGGGGTGCGCGCGGTGGTGATCGGCAACGCCGACGACCTCGATCCTGGCTTCGTCGGGCACCGCCTGCGCCAGCACGGGTTCGTGTTCACCGAGGGCCACCGGGAGGATCCCGCCGGGTGGCCGGGCCTCGACGGCGTCGATCTCGTCGTGCAACTCGGCTCGGAGTGGAACGTGTACCGGTCCGAGACCGCGGGACCGGTCGAGGCGGAGGCGGCGTTCGTCCGCGACGTCGTCGGTCGCCGCACGCCACTCCTGGCGATCTGCTTCGGGGCCCAGGTGCTGTCGCACGCGCTGGGCGGCTCGGTCACCAGGACCGCAGCACCCGAGATCGGGTGGGTGGAGCTGCCCGAGGACCGGGTGACCGACGGCGCGATCGCCCGCGGCCCATGGATGGAGTGGCATGACGACGTGTTCACGGCGCCCGAGGGGTTCGACGTCCTCGCCGCCAACGACGTCGGTCCGCAGCTCATCCGCGGTGGCCGCACGGTGGCCACGCAGTTCCACCCCGAGGCCACCGAGACGATGGTGCGGCGCTGGCTCGGCGAGGGCGGCGCCGACCAGGTGCTCGCCCGTGGCGGCGACCCCGACGCACTCTTGGCGCTGACCCGTGCCAACGTCGCGGTCAGCCGACCGGCCGCGGACGCCCTCGTCGACTGGTTCCTGGACGTCGTCGCCGGCTCCTGACCAGGGCGGCGCCGTCGCGCCCGCTCACGTTGGGAGGGCATTCACGAACCTTGGTAGCGTCGCGGCCCGATGTCGATGTTCCTCCGGGACTACTTGACCGTCGTCTGGTTCGGCCTGGCCGCACTGGTCCTCGGAGGGCTCCTGCTGGGTATCGCCGCGCTCGTGCGACCGTCCCGTCCGAACCCGTCGAAGCTGATGGCCTACGAGAGCGGCGTCGACCCGGTCGGTATCGGCTGGTCGCAGAGCCAGATCCGCTACTACGTGTTCGCCCTGCTCTTCGTCATCTTCGATGTCGAAGCGGTGTTCATCTTCCCGTGGGCGGCATCGATCGAGCGCTACGGCACGTTCGGGCTCGTCGTCATGCTGGTGTTCATCGTCCTGCTGCTCGACGGCCTGCTGTACGCGTGGAAGCGAGGGTTGCTCCGGTGGGTCTAGTCGACCGCGGCCGGATGCCGGGTCCCATCACGAAGCTCCTCAACCTCGGTCGCTCCTACTCGATGTGGGTGTACCAGTGGGGCCTGGCCTGCTGTGCCATCGAGATGGGTGCGGCCTTCGCGTCGCCCCGCTACGACGTGATGCGCCTCGGGGTCATCCCGCTGCCGGCCAGCCCCCGCCAAGCCGACTTCGTGGTCATCTCCGGCACCGTCACCGACAAGATGGCGCCGGCCATCCTGCGGCTCTACGACCAGATGCCCGAACCCAAGTACGTGATCTCGATGGGGAGCTGCGCCAACTGCGGTGGCCCCTACTGGGACAGCTACTCGGTGACGAAGGGCGTCGACCAGATCATCCCGGTCGACATCTACGTGCCCGGCTGCCCGCCCCGTCCCGAGGCCCTCCTCGAGGGGATCGTCCTCCTGCAGCAGAAGATCCGCAACGAGGACATGGCGGCCAAGTGGCGCAACGAGGGGCAGGACGTGATCCCCAGGCGCGAGCCGATCGTCGTCGGCGGGGGCCCCGTCGGATGAGCGCACGTGGGGTCGACGGTGAGTGACGCGACGACCGAGACCGAGCCGGCCGCGCTGCCTGGCGACGGGCTGCGCGAGGGCATCGTCGACGAGTTGCGGCGCCGCATCGGCGAGTCGCTCGTCGACGTCCACCTGGTGCCCAACGACGACCTCTGGGTCCGCATCGCGACCGACTCGTGGCGGGCGGCCGGCGAGGCCGTCGAGGCGATGGGCTTCCACTACTTCTGCTTCCTCTCGGCGATCGACTGGATGCCGTCGCCGTACGGCCGGAGCGAGGACGACCCGACGCAGCCACCGCCCGAGCGGGACACCGTCGTACGCCCAGGGGTGACCGGCGGCGAGACCCGCTTCCAGGTGTTCGCCCGGGTCACCGACACGCGCCGTCACGTGGCGCTCACGCTGAAGGTCGACGTGCCCGACGACGTCATGGCGATCGAGTCGTGGTTCACCGTGTATGCCGGCGCCAACTGGCACGAGCGCGAGACCCACGAGATGTTCGGCATCTCGTTCGTCGGTCACCCCGATCTGCGCAACATGTACCTGCCGACGGAGTTCGAGGGTCACCCGTTGCGCAAGGACTTCCCACTGCTGGCCCGGATGATCAAGCCGTGGCCGGGGATCGTCGACGTCGAGCCGATGCCGGTCGAGGATGCGCTGCCGCAGGACGAGGTCGTCGGTGCCCAGGCGCCCGCCGATCTCACGCCGGAGCAGTCCGACGCCGGGCTCGGCGCCGCGCCGGCCGAGGATCGTGCGGTCGAGGAGGCACTGACCCGCTCGGTCGAGGAGGCGCCCGACCACACGCCGCCGCCCGCCGGCGACGACGCCCGCGTCGACTCCGGTGACCAACAGGATCTGCTCGAGGGCCGGCCCGACCCGTCGTCCCCCGCTCCTGCGCCGCCCGAGCCCGGGCCACCGTCGGCCACGTCAGCGGCCGACGAGACGGCACGGGTCGAGCCGGACGACGAGCTCGTCGTGGGTGAGGACGACATCGTCGACGAGACGGAGGTACGGGTCGCCGAGGGCAACGCCGTCACCGAGGACGAGGCGACGGCGACCGGCCGACCGGCCGACGACCAGCCCGGGGAAGGTGCGCCGACATGACCGACCTCCTCTCCGAGCGCCAGCAGCTCTCGTACATCGCCGCCCAGGCCGCCGATGCCCGGCTGAACGTCGAGCTCGAGACGGAGGGCATGACCCTCAACATCGGTCCACAGCATCCGGCGACGCACGGCACGCTGCGGATCATCGTCCGCCTCGACGGCGAGCAGGTCGTATGGGCCGAGCCGTCGTGCGGCTACATGCACCGTGGGTACGAGAAGCTGACCGAGGTCCGCACGTACCCGCAGGTCACGACGCTCGTCAACCGGATCGACTGGCTGGGCAGCTTCGCCAACGAGGTGCCCTTCATCCTCGCCGCCGAGAAGCTGATGGAGGTCGAGGCGCCCCCCCGGGCCCAGCACATCCGCACGATCCTCTTCGAGCTCTCCCGCATCGCCAACGTCGTGCTGTTCCTCGGTGACCTCGGCGTGCAGCTCGGTGCCGTGACGCCGGTGTTCATGGCGTTCCGGGATCGCGAGCACGTGCTCAACCTGATCGAGTCGGTCACCGGCGGCCGCTTCCACCCCAACTTCGACCGCATCGGCGGGCTCAAGGACGACCTGCCCAAGGGGTTCATCGACGAGTGCCACGCGGTGATGAAGAAGATCCGGACGTTCTGCGACGAGAACGAGGACCTCCTCATCGGCGGCGAGATCTTCCAGGCCCGCACCCGCGACGTGGGCGTGATCCCTCGCGAGGTTGCGCTGCAGTACGGCCTCTCGGGAGCCAACCTGCGGGCCAGCGGCGTCGACTGGGATCTGCGCCGGGACCAGGTCCTGCCGCTCGCCTACGACAAGGTCGACTGGAAGGTCTGGACCCACCCCGACGGTGACAGCTTCGCCCGGTGCTGGGTGCGCCTGCAAGAGACGCGGGAGTCGACGAAGATCGTCGACCAGCTGCTCGACACGCTGCCCTCCGGCTCGATCATGGCCAAGGTGCCCCGCATCATCAAGGTGCCGGAGGGCGAGGCGTGGGTCTCGACCGAGAACCCGCTGGGCGAGATGGGCTACTACATCGTTTCCCGCGGCGACCTCGGCCCGTTCCGGGTCAAGATCCGCTCGGCGAGCTTCAACAACATCTCGATCGCGCCATGGGTGCTGCGCGGGGTCTACGTGCCCGACATCATCACGATCCTGGCCTCGCTCTACTTCATCCTCGGGGACATCGACCGATGACCGCGCCGCCTGCACATCGGACGGGGTCGGCGTGAGCGGGGTGGCCACGGTCGCCGTGGAGATCCCCTATTGGGGCCAGTCGCTGTTGCGGGTCCTCGGCGGCATCGTCGCAGTGCTGTTGCCGGCCGGCACCATCGTCTACGTCTTCCTGTTCAAGATGATGTCGTTCATGCAGAGCCGCCTTGGGCCGATGGAGGCCGGTCCGTACGGGTCGATGCAGCTCTTCGCCGAGGTCGGCAAGTGGCTGCAGAAGGAGGACACCGCGCCCGCGGCCGCCGACCACCGCATCTTCAAGATGGCGCCGCTGATCGTCCTGGTGTCGACGTTCCTCCTCGTCGCCGCGGTCCCGTTCGGTCCCGACGCCTGGCTGACCAACTTCTCGGTCGGCGTGTTCTACGCGCTCGCCGTGTCGTCGATCAGCGTGCTCGGCATCCTCGTCGCCGGCTGGGCGAGCGCCAACAAGTACTCACTGCTCGGTGGCCTGCGAGCCGCCGGTCAGCTGATCGCCTACGAGCTGCCACTGGTGCTGGCGACGATCGGCGTCGTGATGCAGGCCGGTTCGATGAACATGCAGGACATCGTGGTGGCCCAGAACACCGGCTCGATCTTCGGGTGGGACGGCCTCGGGAACCCCTACATCATCACCCAGTTCATCGGGTTCCTCGTCTTCATGATCGCCGTGCAGGCCGAGCTCACGCAGCCGCCGTTCGACATGCCGATCGCCGAGTCCGAGCTGGTCGCCGGCTACATGACGGAGTACTCGGGCTTCCGCTTCCTCATCTTCTTCATCGCCGAGTTCGCCACGGTCGGCGTGTTCTCGCTGATCGCGTCGGTGTTGTTCCTCGGCGGGTGGGGCGTCCCGTTCGCGTGGTTCGGCTGGGGCGGTCTCGACGACGTCGACAACTGGATGAACATCGGCGGCCCACTGATCCTCTTCACCAAGATGATGGTGCTGTCGTTCCTCATCATGTGGGTGCGCTTCAGCGTGCCCCGCTTCCGCGAGGACCAGTTGCAGCGGTTCGCCTGGAAGTTGCTCATCCCCCTCGCGCTGGCCAACATCGTGGTCACCGCCATCCTGAAGGTCGCGGTGTAGTCGTGCTCCGATGCGAACGAGCGAGCGCCAGCGAGCGAGTGGTCGGCAGCGGCCTGCGTGGCCGGGGAACGCAGAGAAAGGTCGCGGTGTAGTGCCGATCTCGAAGCCGAAGATGCCGGGCCTGCTGAAGGGCATGGGCGTCACGTTGAAGACGCTCGGGCGCACCGTGACGAAGGGCGCCGAGACCGTCCAGTACCCGCACGAGAAGGAGGCGCCGCCGGTGCGGGCCCGCGGGGTCATCGCGCTCCGCGAGGACAACTGCACCGTCTGCATGCTGTGCGCCCGTTCGTGTCCGGACTGGTGCATCTACATCGAGGGCCACAAGACGCTGGCGCCGCCTCGTCGGGCGGGAGGCAAGCCGCGCTCGGTGAGCCTGCTCGACCGCTTCGACATCGACTACGCGTTGTGCATGTACTGCGGCATCTGCGTCGAGGTGTGCCCGTTCGACGCGCTCTTCTGGAGCCCGGAGTACGAGTACTCCGAGCCGCGCATCGCTGATCTCCTGCACGACAAGGAGAAGCTTGGCGAGTGGATGGAGACGGTGCCGGAGGCCCCGGAGCTCGAAGCAGGGGCAGCGACGAAGTGAGCACCGCGTCGTGATCGTGGCCGCCGACAACATCAACGTCGCCCAGAACGTGGCCTTCGGGATCATCGCGTTCTTGATGGTGTTCAGCGCGCTGTGCGTGGTGACCACGAAGAACGTCGTGCACGCCGCGCTGTGGCTGGTCCTCGTGCTGGCCGGGGTGGCCGCGCAATACGTGCTGGCCGCCGCCGAGTTCGTCGCCGTCAGCCAGGTTCTCGTCTACGTCGGCGCCGTCATGGTGCTGTTCCTCTTCGGCATCATGCTGACCCGGGCCCAGATCGGCAAGGAGCGCGGACTCAACAACAAGAGCTGGGCGCTCGGCATCCCGGTGGCGCTCATGCTCGGCGGCCTCCTCAGCTACGTGATCATCGACGAGTTCGATGACACGACGATGCCTGACGCAGGGCCCACGCCGACCGAGGCGATCGCCGACAACGTGTTGGCCCCGTACCTCGTGCCGTTCCTCGCCATCTCCTTCATCCTGCTCGCCGCCGCGATCGGCTCCATCGTCCTCGCCCGCAAGGACTAGTCGGTGCTCGCGGTCAACTTCCTCCTCCTCGGCGCGGTGCTGTTCAGCATCGGCGTGTTCGGCGTGATCGCCCGCCGCAACGCGGTGATGGTGCTGATGTCGGTGGAGCTGATCCTCAACGCCGTCAACCTCAACCTGATCGCGTTCGCACTCCTCCACGGCAACGTCGACGGTCAGGTGTTCGCGCTGTACGTCATCGCCGTCGCCGCCGCCGAGGTCGGCGTCGGCCTCGGCATGGTGCTGCTCGTCTACCGCAACCGTCGATCGATCAGCCTCGACGAGCTCAGCGAGATGAAGGGCTAGACGTGCACGAGCTCCAGAGCGGCTGGTTCCTCGAGAACGCCTGGCTGATCCCACTCATCCCGGGCATCGCCTTCTTCCTCATCCTCTTCATCGGCAAGAAGCTGCCGATGAAGGGGTCCGAGCTCGGCCTGGCGTCGATGGCGGCTTCGCTCGTCCTCGCCGCCGGTGCCGCCTACCAGTGGGTGCAGCGCACGGACGCCGCCGCCGGCACCGAGTCGGCCGGACCGGTCGGCTTCGTCGCCGGCTTCGCCCGCAGCATCGCGGCGAGCGAGGGCGGCCACGCCGAGCCGTTCGTGGCACCGGTGATCCGGTCATGGACGTGGTGGCAGAACGATGGCGTCGAGCTCGGCATCGGCCAGCACATCGACGGTCTGTCGGTGATGCTCCTGCTCCTCGTCACGTTCATCTCGCTGCTCGTCCAGGTGTACTCGCTCGAGTACGTCCGAGGCGACCGCCGGTACACGCACTTCTTCGCTGCGATCACACTGTTCTCCGCCGGCATGCTCGTGATGGTCCTGGCCGAGAACATGATCCAGCTCATCCTCGGCTGGGAGATCATGGGCGTGTGCTCGTTCATGTTGATCGGGCACTGGTGGGAGGAGGAGCCCAACGCGCGCGCCGCGCTCAAGGCGTTCTTCACCGTGCGGGTCGGCGACGTCGGCCTGCTCGTCGGCACGTCCGTGCTGTTCTTCGGCGCCAACGAGTGGACCCAGGACCACCTCGGTGTCAGCGGGTTCAGCATCGAGGGGTTGCAGGCTTGGGCGCTGTCCGGCGACGCCAGCCACCTCGTGCTCCTGTGGGGCGCGGTGGCGCTGTTCTGCGCCTGCATCGGCAAGAGCGGCCAGTTCCCGCTGCACACCTGGCTCCCGGACGCGATGGCCGGCCCGACGCCGGTGTCGTCGCTGCTGCACTCGTCGACGATGGTCGTCGCCGGCGTGTTCCTCGTCGCCCGCCTCTACCCCGTCTTCTGGGAGGGCTTCTCGATCCCTGACTCGAGCACGAACGTGATCGTCGTGATCGCTGCGATCACGATCGTGATCTCCGGGCTGCTGGCATTCGTCCAGAACGACATCAAGAAGGTGCTGGCCTACTCGACGGTCGGACAGCTCGGTTACATGATGCTCGGCCTCGGTGCCGGGGCGTGGCTGCCGGCGGTCTTCCACATCTTCACCCACGCCTTCTTCAAGTGCTGCCTGTTCCTGTGCGCAGGATCGGTCAGCCATTCCGGGTCGCACCACAGCTTCGACATGAAGAAGGACATGGGCGGACTGGCGAGGAAGATGCCGATCACGTGCGGTGCGTGGATCGTCGCGGCGCTCGCGCTGGCCGGCGTGTTCCCGCTGGCCGGGTTCTTCTCGAAGGACGAGATCATCGACAACGTGGGCTACAACGGCTACACGGTGTTCATGTGGATCGCGCTCGGCGGCGCGTTCCTCACCGCCGCCTACACGGTGCGGGCGACCTACCTGACGTTCTTCGGCGAGTCGCGCGGCGCGGCGGCCGTAGGGGACGCGCACCACCAGGCCGGGCTCGGTGCTGCGCTGTCGGCCCACGACGCCCCCCACGACGTCCAGCAGGAGGGCGAGCTCGAGGCCGACGCCGCGCACGGCGAGGCCGGCAAGGTCGCCGTCCTGCTCGAGGAGGACGGAGCCGGCCACGGCGATCACGGCCACGACGAGGCCCACCCCCCGCACGAGTCCCCGAAGTTGCTCCTCATCCCGATCTGCATCCTGGCCGGCCTCGCCGTGCTTGCCGGCTTCGCCAACGCGACGCCGTTCGGCGAGCAGTGGGAGAACTTCAAGGAGTACGTCGAGCCCCGCCCCGAACTGGTGAGCGCGACCCCGGGCGGTGTCGCCGGCGCGGAGACGCCGTCGTCGGAGACCGAGTCCGGCGCGGCCGGCGCCGTGCCGGCCGCCGACGAGGGCGGCGACGAGTCCGAGGGGTCGGCGGAAGCGGAGGCGGCGGTCGGATGCGGCCTCACCGTGCCGGAGGAGTCGGCGGTCTGCTACTTCCCGGCCGTCGACCACGCCGAGTTCAAGTGGTCGAAGGCCGCGGTGTCCCTGATCGTCGTCATCGCCGGCCTCGTCAGCAGCTGGTTCGTGTGCGTCGCGCTCTACACCAAGCGCAACCGCCACCTCGTCGGGCTCACGGAGCGCTTCGCGCCCGCCCGGGCCGGCTACACGTTCCTCGCCAACAAGTACTACCTCGACGCCCTCTACGAGGGCGTGATCGTCAGGGGCATCGCCCACCCGATCGCCGCGGCCGCCTACTGGATCAACCAGAACGTGATCGACGGCATCGTCAACGGCGCCGGCCGGGCCGGGAAGTGGCTCGGGGGCTTCTTCTACAAGAACATCGACCAGGGCCTCGTGGACGGGGCCGTCAAGGGTTCCGGCACGGTGGCCAACGCCACCGGCCACGCGCTGCAGCCCGTGCAGTCCGGCAAGGTCAGCCAGTACGGCGGCCTGCTCTTCGGGGCCGCCGCGGTCGGCGCCATCGTGCTCGTGATCATCAACGTGTGAGGCTGTTGGAACGCATGGATGTCATCTCCGATCAGAACTGGGTGCTCAGCGTCGGCACGTTCCTGCCGCTCGCCGGTGTGCTGCTGATGCTGTTCATCCCCCGGCGTGAGGAGCTGCTGCACAAGCAGATCGCCCTCGTCACCGCGGCGGCGACGTTCGCCGTCGGGATCTACACGCTCACCCAGTTCGACTTCGACCAGTCCGAGAAGCTGCAGTTCTTCGCCGACGCCAAGTGGATCGAGGCGATCCACTCCAACTACACGATCGGCCTCGACGGGATCAGCCTGCCGCTGTTCGTGCTGTCGAGCTTCATCACGCTGGTCGTGATCATCTACACGTTCGACGACATGCCCGACGGCGGCAGCGCGAAGGCGTTCCTCATGCTGATGCTCGTGCTGCAGACCGGCATGGCGGGCACGTTCGTCGCCCAGGACCTCATCTTGTTCTTCGTGTTCTTCGAGGTCGTGCTCCTGCCCATGTACTTCATGATCGGGGTCTGGGGCGGCGAGAACCGGCAGTACGCCTCGCTGAAGTTCTTCCTCTACACGATGTTCGGTTCGGCCCTGATGCTCGTGGCGTTCCTGGCCCTCTTCGCCCAGACCGGCGCCGAGAGCTTCTCGTTCGCGTACCTCGCCGATCAGGGCCCCGAGCTCGGTCGCACCGTCCAGATCTGGATCTTCGCCGGGATGTTCATCGGGTTCGCCGTGAAGGTGCCCATGTTCCCGTTCCACACGTGGCTGCCCGACGCCCACACCCAGGCACCGACCCAGGGCTCGGTGATCCTCGCGGCCATCCTGCTGAAGCTCGGTACGTACGGCTTCGTGCGCATCGCCATCCCGTTCCTGCCCGACGCAGCCAAGGCCTGGTCGCCGGTCATCGGCATCCTGGCCGTGATCGGCATCATCTACGGCGCGCTGTGCTGCCTGGCCCAGACGGACATGAAGCGCCTCATCGCCTTCTCCTCGGTGGCCCACATGGGCTTCGTCATGTTGGGCATCTCGACGCTCACCGAGTTCGGGATCAACGCCGCGCTCTTCGGCATGGTCGCCCACGGCCTGATCACGGGGATGCTGTTCTTCCTCGCCGGATCGATCAAGCACCGCTACCACACGCTCGACATCAAGCGCCTGTCCGGCCTGCTCGTCACGATGCCCAAGCTGGGCTGGATCCTCGGCTTCGCGGCGATGGCCAGCCTCGGCCTGCCCGGCCTGGCCGGCTTCTGGGGCGAGTTCCCGGCCATCCTGTCGGCCTACAGCCCTGGCTTCGGGATGTCGGAGCCGCTGTTCCGCACGCTGATGGTGATCGCCGCCGTCGGCACCGTGTTCGCGGCGGCCTACTTGCTGTGGCTGTACCAGCGCACGGCGTTCGGCACCCCGAACCCGGAGTTCTCCAGCGGTCACACCGTCCACGCCGTCGGTGCCGCGGTCAACGACGAGCACGACAACCATGACGTCGATCTGAAGGACGTCACGGTCACCGAGTGGATCGCGTGGACGCCGATGCTGATCCTCATCCTCGCCCTCGGCGTGTACCCGCAGTTCCTGTTCAAGATCTTCGACCCGGCCGTCACCGAGCTCGTGATCCACCTCGGTCGACACATCGGGCCATGATCTCCTTCCTGCTCGCGCAGGCCGGCGAGTGGCAACCGCCGGTCATCGACTGGCATGCCATCGCGCCCGAGTTGATCCTGATCGTCGGGATCAACCTCGTCCTCGCGACCGACCTGCTCATCGACGAGAGCAAGAAGTGGGCGATCGCCACGCTCACCGGGTTCGTGCTCCTCGCCGCCTGCGTGCCGCTCGTGACGCTGGCGGTCGTCGGCGACAGCGAGGTGCGCTCGCTGTTCGACGGGCGCTACGTGATCGACGAGTTCTCACTCATCTTGAAGGCGCTGTTCCTGCTCACTGCGTACGTGGTCGTGCTGATGAGCCAGACCGAGCTCGAAGAGGGCGGGTACTACCAGGGCGAGTTCTACGTCCTGCTGCTGTGCAGCGTCCTCGGCATGGTGATGATGACGTCGAGCCGCGACCTCGTCAGCATCTTCATCGCCCTCGAGCTGCTGTCGATCCCGGCGTACATGATGGCGGCCTGGCGCAAGCGCGACCCCAAGAGCAACGAAGCGGGCGTCAAGTACTACCTGCTCGGCGTGTTCGCCAGTGCCGTGCTGCTGTACGGGATGAGCTTGTTGTACGGCGCGACCGGGTCGACGCTGTTGAGCGAGATCGGCACCCAGATCACCGACCGCGACCTGACCGGGCTCGAGGTCGTCGCCGTCGCGTTCGTCATCGCCGGGTTCGCGTTCAAGGTGTCCGCGGTGCCGTTCCACACGTGGGCTCCGGACACCTACGAGGGCGCGCCGACCCCGGTCACCGCGTTCTTGTCGGTGGCCTCGAAGGCGGCCGGGTTCGTCGCCCTGATCCTCGTGATCTTCATCGCCTTCCCGCAGGCCGACGACGTCTACGGCCCGCTGATCTGGGTGCTCGCCGCGCTGACGATGACGGTCGGCAACGTCATCGCGCTGCGCCAGACGAACATCGTCCGGCTGCTGGCCTACTCGAGCGTCAGCCAGGGCGGCTTCATCTTGATGCCATTGGCCTTCGTCGGCCATGGCGGCGACACCGGCGAGGCCGCCCTCAAGGCCGTCGTCATCTACTTGTTGATCTACGGTTTCACGAACCTCGGCGCGTTCGCTGTCGTCATCGCGGTCTCCCGCAAGACCCACAGCGGTGAGATCACATCGTTCGGCGGTCTCATCACGTACGCCCCGGGGCTCGCCGCGCTGATGACCCTGTTCCTGGCGTCGCTCGCCGGCATCCCGCCGTTCGGCGGTTGGATCGCCAAGTTCAACGCGTTCAACGCCGTCTTGGACGCCGGCACGACCGCCGCGTACGTGCTCGCCATCATCGCTGCGGTCAACACGGCGATCGCAGCCGCGTACTACCTCAGGGTCATGCGCGAGATGTGGATGAAGGAGCCGCCCGACGGAGATACGACACCGATCGTGACGCCTCCGCCGATCATGGCTGCGTTGGCGATCACGGGTGCCGGCACGCTCGTGCTCGGGGTCCTCCCCGGCCTGGTGATGCGCTTCGCCGACATCGGCGACCTCACGGGCGCGCTGGGACGCTGAGCGTGGCGGCGCCCGCCGCCGGTCGCGCTGCCGAGTCGATCCGAGCCGCCATCGGCGCCGCCGGCGGCGCGATCCCGTTGTCGGCCTACGTCGACCTCGCGCTGTACGGCCCGGCGGGGTTCTACACCGCGCCCGCCCCCGACGGCGGCCGGGCCGGACGGCGCGGCGACTTCCTCACGTCACCCGAGGTCGGCCCGCTGTTCGGCGCCGTCATCGCCCGCGTGCTCGACGCCGAGTGGGAGCGCCTCGGGCGGCCCGACCCGTTCACGGTGGTCGACGCCGGGGCCGGTCCGGGCACGTTGGCGCGGGCGGTGCTGGCGGCCCAGCCGGCCTGTGCGGCGAACCTGCGGTACGTCGCCGTCGAGGTCGGTGCCGCCCAGCGTGAGCGACACCCCGACGGCGTCGAGTCGCGTTCCGACATGCCCGACGGTCCGTTCCACGGGGTCGTGCTGGCCAACGAGCTGCTCGACAACCTTCCGTTCCGCCTCGCCGTGTACGACGGGGGCTGGCGGGAGTCGTACGTCGTGGACGCCGGTGACGGCACGTTCGGCGAGATCCTCCCGGTCCCGCTGGAGCCGCTGCCCCCGTGGCTGCCGGGCCGCGCCGCTCACGGCGCCCGTGCACCGATCCAGGAGTCGGCCAGCGGGTGGTTGGCCGCCGCCCTTGCCAGCCTCCGGGCCGGACGGGTCGTGGTGATCGACTACTGCCGGGCCCGTACGGCCGAGATGGCCGCGACGCCGTGGCGGACCTGGTTGCGCACCTACCGCGGTCACGAGCGCGGCGGCAGCTACCTCGCCGTGCCGGGCGACCAGGATGTCACCGTCGACGTCGCCGTCGACCAGCTGCCGGAGCCCGACGCCGTGCGCAGCCAGGCGCAGTTCCTGCAGCGCCACGGCATCGACGAGCTCGTCGCCGAGGGCCGCGCCGCGTGGCGGGCGGCGGCAGCGACCCCCGATCTCGCCGCGCTGGCGATGCGCAGCAGGGTCCGCGACGCCGACGCCCTCCTGGATCCGGGCGGGCTCGGCGGCTTCACCGTGCTCGAGTGGGTCGTCGACTGAGATGCCGGAGCCGCGGCGGCGGCTGCGAGTAGGTTCGCTGGCCGAGGCGCGAGGAGGATGATGGAGGAGGCCGGCGAGACGCCACAGACGCCCGAGCCGCGCGACAGCCAAGAGGTGCCGGAGGTGGATCCGACACCGGACGGATCGTCCGGAGGGATCCTCGTCGCCATCGGGATCGTCGTGCTGGTCGTACTGGTCGGCGTGATCGCCTGGACGGCCAGCGGCGACGACGCGCTGCAGACCTTGGAGCGCGCCGACGGGCGCTTCCCCACCACCACCACCACAGCCGTCGATCCGCCGGGCGGCACGACCGTCGCCGACCCATCGACGCCGCCCGGCGAGGTCCCGGCCGCCACGGTGGCCGTGACGCCGGCGCCGACCCCGGAGCCGACGCCGCCGGCCACCGCGCCGGCAACCGCGCCGGCCACCAGTCCTGGGACCGGTGTCCCGTCATCATCGGCGGTCCCGACCACGACCCTCGCGGTCGGCCCGACGATCGCCGACCTCGTGCCGTCCGTCGCTGCGTTCGCCGAGCCGCTGAGCACGCCCGACGAGGTGCGCGCCGAGATCGACCAGCTCCTCGTCTCGCCGCACCACGACGTCGCATCGGACAAGAGCGTCTCGGCGCTCTGCGCGGTCGTCGTGCTCACCGTTCCGCTCGACGCGAAGGGGCGCTGGGAGCGCGACGGCCGCAGGGTCAACGAGTCCGCGCTCGAGCTGCGCAACCCGCCGGGGTACGGCGAGTGCGTCGGCAACGGCGATGCCGCCTTGGAGGACGGCTCGTACCAGTACATCGCGACCGACGCCGACGGTGCCGAGTCGGCCGCCGCCGGGTTCGTGGTCGGGGCGACGCCGGTCGACCAGGTCTTCACGAACGGCGGCCCGACCCCGATCTGCTCTGTTCGGATCGCCCCGACGTCCAGCCGGTACTTCGAGGTCTACGTCCTCGCCACCCCGATGGGGTCGGGTGAGCTGACGGTGGTGCGGGTCGCCGACGTGCGCCAGGACGTCGAGGCGGTGTCGTGCGACGACGGCGACGTCGTGGCGTCGTTCGACTTCGATCCCGCACCCGGGTCGCCCCAGGTCATCGGCGGTTGAGCGCGGATCGGGCCGTCACGGTCGATCGGTAAGGTCGCTGCCATGACGGATGCAACCGGGGGCGACCGCACCGGGACGAACGACACGACCGACACCATCGATGCCCTGCTCGCCGAGCACCGCACGTTCCCCCCGCCCGAGTCGATCAAGCGCGATGCGCTCGTCACCGGCACGTGGATGTACGAGGACGCAGCCGAGGACGATCAGGGCTTCTGGGCCAAGCAGGCCGCCGAGCTCATCGACTGGGACACCGACTGGCACACCATCTGCGAGTGGGATCTGCCGTACGCCAAGTGGTTCCTCGGAGGAACGCTCAACGCGTCGTACAACTGCCTCGACCGCCACGTCGCGGCCGGGCACGGCAACAAGGTCGCCATCCACTTCGAGGGTGAGCCGGGTGACGGCAAGGCCATCACGTACGCCGAGCTGCTCGACGAGGTCCAGCGCTTCGCCAACGCGCTGAAGGGTCTCGGCGTCGAGCGCGGGGACCGCGTCAACATCTACCTCCCCATGATCCCGGAGGCCGCGGTCGCGATGCTCGCCTGCGCCCGCATCGGTGCCGCTCACAGCGTGGTGTTCGGGGGGTTCTCCAGCCAGGCCCTGGCCGATCGCATCAACGACGCCGCGGCCAAGGTGCTCATCACCGCCGATGGCGGCCACCGCCGCGGTGAGGTGTTCCCGCTGAAGACGGCAGCGGACGAGGCGGTGGCGTCCACGTCGACGATCGAGCACGTCGTCGTCGTGCGGCGCGGCGGCAACGACGTGGCGATGCAGGAGGGACGTGACGTCTGGTACCACGACGTCGTCGAGGCCGCCGATCCGGTGTGCCCGGCCGAGCCGTTCGACAGCGAGCAGCTGCTGTTCCTCCTCTACACGTCGGGCACGACCGGCACGCCGAAGGGGATCATGCACACCACCGGCGGCTACCTGACCCAGGTCGCGTTCACCCACAAGTACGTCTTCGACCTGCACCCCGAGACCGACGTGTTCTGGTGCACAGCCGACGTCGGTTGGGTCACCGGCCACAGCTACATCGTGTACGGGCCGCTGGCCAACGGGTCGACGATCGTGATGTACGAGGGCGTTCCCAACCACCCGGGCAACGACCGCTTCTGGTCGATCATCGAGAAGTACGGCGTGACGATCTTCTACACCGCGCCGACCGCCATCCGGACGTTCATGAAGTGGGGGCTGGAGGAACCGGCCAAGCACGACCTGTCGACGTTGCGGGTGATCGGGTCGGTCGGCGAGCCGATCAACCCCGAGGCGTGGATGTGGTACCGCGAACACGTCGGCGGCGGACACACGCCGGTCGTCGACACCTGGTGGCAAACCGAGACCGGGATGATCCTGATCACGCCGCTGCCGGGCATCACGACCGTGAAGCCGGGTTCGGCGACGAAGCCGTTCCCCGGGATCGACGCAGCCGTGGTGGACGAGGCGGGCGAGGAGGTGCCGCTCGGCCACGGCGGCTACCTGGTCCTGCGCCGCCCGTGGCCTGCGATGCTGCGCGGGATCTACAACGATCACGAGCGCTTCGTCGAGACCTACTGGAGCCGCTTCCCGGGCGTCTACTTCACGGGCGACGGGGCGAAGCGCGACCAGGACGGCGACTTCTGGCTGATGGGCCGCGTCGACGATGTGATGAACGTCTCCGGCCACCGGATCTCCACGATCGAGGTCGAGAGCGCGCTCGTCGACCACCCGAGCGTCGCCGAGGCGGCCGTCTGCGGCCGGAACGACGCGGTCACCGGCCAGGCGATCGTCGCGTTCGTGACGCTCAAGAGCGGCGAGGAAGGCTCGGTCGAGCACCTGGAGGTGCTCCGAGACCACGTGGCGCAGAAGATCGGGAAGATCGCGCGCCCGGCGAACATCGTCTTCACGCCCGAGCTGCCGAAGACTCGCTC
>JBEVOM010000157.1:0-15205 GCA_040507575.1 Ilumatobacteraceae bacterium | reverse complement strand
GACAGGGTCGCCGCAACGAGCATGGGCACGCGCCAGCGTCCCGCTACAGGCTGACGCGTTACAGGCGCATCGCCCGCGGCATCATGAGCTCGATGACGGCCGAGCCCTTCCTGTCCCACAGCTGCCGGACATAGAAGTCGCGCTGCACGCCGTCGAGTCCGGTCGTGCGCTGCCACCCGAGCAGCACGTCGGTCGCCGCTTGCATCAGCCGTTGGCCCTCGACCACCCGGCGGCCATGGTGGTCGTAGACGCTGGAGCCCAGGTACGGCTCGAGCACCGACGGCTGCGCTTCCTTGAACTGCAACAGGAGAGGGTCGTCGTTGTCGCGGCCGAGCATCAGCACGACCCAAGCGCGGGTCCCCACACTGCCGACACCGACGACCTTGCGAGCGATGTCGGCGAAGCGGAAGCGTGCGACCAGCCGGCGGCGATCCGCCGACAGTGTCGAGGTGTAGGAGCGCAAGAGGTCTCCGACCACGGCAGCGAACCGGGCAGCCTCGTCCGGCCCGAACAGCTCGTCGAGTCGTTCCACGATCGGCGGATCGTTGGCGAACTGGGGCCGGCCGTCGACGATGCGGGTGAGCTTGGCCATCGCGCGCAGGCTGTCTCTCGACTCGGCCTTCTTCCGAGCCTTGCGGAAGTTGCGCAGGTCCGCCGCCGGAGCCCGGGCACCCCAACGCCGGAGCATCTCGTCGACGTCGAGCCTCGTGTACCAGAGGTCCAGCGTGCCCATCGCAGCGAACGAGCGCATCGCCTCGCGGTACGTCTGAGCGGCGGAGCGTTCGATCATCCGTCGCTTGTCCGGTGGGAAGTCGCGTTCCCGGCCGGCGACCGCGAAGCTGGCGACGAGTCGCTTGACATCCCACTCGAACGGCCCCGGAAGCGTCTCGTCGAAGTCATTGATGCTGAACACGAGTTGCCGGTCAGGCGCGGCGAAGGCACCCACGTCCCGTGCGCAGAACGAGGCACGCGCGAGCGGGCATCCTGGCCCAGGGTGGTGCGCGCGGCGACCGAGGGGAAGGCGGGACGGCGGCGGGTGCGCGCCGGGGCGACGGTCGACATCACATCACGCAGCGACGTGTTCGTCGGCGACATACCCACTGCTGTCGGGCATCTGGGGGCGGGCCACGAGGTAGATGAGCACGCCGAGCAGTGGGATGAGGATGATGAACAAGGCCCAGCCCGCTTTGGCCCAGCCGGAGTGGTCGCTCCGTCGGAAGTTGTCGATGAACGACCAGATCGCAGCGAACCACCATCCTGCCCACAGGAAGAAGATCGTCATCGTCCAGAACAAGCCCATGATCGGGTAGTCGTATGCCAGCATCGTGTGCTCCTCGTCTCCGATGCGCCGGGAGTGGCGACAACCTGATCGTGCGAGTCGGCCAGAGGAAGCGCCTCGTCCACAACGAACGAGATCTGTCCGCCATCGGTCGGCACGATCCGTCGACCTCGGCGACGCAACGGCACGTCGTACGTGCCGTCCGGTGGTCGCGGGCACGCGTTCGCCCGAGCACCAGTGGCCCGGTGGGGCCGGCATCGATCGGCCATTCCGCGCAGTTGTGTTCCCCCACGTCGAGGCCATTGGTCACCACAGCCTCGATGGTCCGTCGTCGCACCCAGTTCACCCCAATCGGAGGAGGCAACACCGGGCGCGAACGCTCTCCTCGCCGTGACACATGAGTCCACCTGCGGCGCCGGATCCCGGTCCGCACCGAGACGGACGTACACGATGAAGTTCCGGCCAGTTCTCGGCGGCGTGGCCGCTGCGGCTCCGCTCCTCGGCACCGCGTGCGCCGACGACGACGATTCGACGGAAGACGAAGTGGCCCAACTGTGCAGCGACCTGTCCGCCGTGGCCTCCACGGTGGAACAGATCGCCGGCCAGGTCGATCCCGCCTCGACGACCGTCGGCGACGTGCAGTCAGCGCTGAGCACGCTCGAATCGCAGGTCGAAGCGGTGCAGGACGAAGCTGTCGACGTCGCCGACTCCGTCAAGTCCTCGCTCCAGACCGCGTTCAGGGCCGACTTCGAGCAGGCCTTCTCCCGAGCGCTGGCCGAGGCGACGTCCGTGCCGACCGCCTGAGGTGAGCCGTGCCGGCCGGACCACGGAGATGAACGACGTCCTCGACGAGGCGGTCGGGTCACATCGAAGGGGTGGGCCCTGGTGCTCGTCTCGTTCGTTGCGGGCGGCGCCCAGCGCGCCCTGGTCCGGTGCGCGGCCAGCGTGGCGCCGGCCCGTCCGGCGACCTGCGCGCACCGGGCACATCTGCTGACGATGAGACCGATGAGACGCCAGTAGTGGCCGCCGCTCGACGTCGGTGCGAGAGCTGATGCGGCGCGAGCGCCACCACCTGTCCTGAGCACTCGGGATGTCGTGCTTCTGGGGCCCCGCCATCGTGAACTGGCGGCCATGATCGTGGCTCGGCATCAGCCCGATTGGATCCACCCTTCGGCGGGCCCTGTTCAGGCACGTCTCCCGACGCGCGACGGTGAGCTACCGTCGGCAGGTGAGCTCGGGCGGCGGGGGATCGCGGGAATCGAGTTCGGTGCTGCGCGCCACTCCTGGAGGGAGACCGGCCTTCGACGTCGTCGCATCGAAGCTGCAGCCACCGTGGAGCCGGCCCGGCCTCGTCGATCGCGCGTCGCTGCTCGACCGTCTGCTGACGACGTCAGGACGGCTCATCGGCGTGGTCGCGCCATCGGGTTACGGCAAGACGACGATGCTCGCGCAATGGGCGGCCCAGACGCCGAGACGGTCGGCGTGGCTGTCGCTCGACGAGCGAGACAACGATCCGCCGACGTTCATGAGGTATGTGGCGGCGGCCCTCGACCAGGTGGGGTCCATCGACGCGCGTTTCGTGCGTCACCTGTCGTCCGACGCCGACGTCGATGCCGACGAGGTGCTCGGACACTTGACGTCGGCCGTTCGGGACACGCTTGAACCGTTCGATCTGGTCCTCGACCAGCTCCACGTGATCCGGGACCAGAGGTGCTGGGACGCCATCTCTGAGTTGGCACTGCACGTCCCACTCGGATCGATTTTGGCGCTGGCCTCGCGCACCGAGCTGCCGATTGCCATCGTCCAACTGCGCGATCGGGGCGCCGTCGTCGACGTGCGCGCTGATGATCTCGCCATGAACCGCGACGAGGTGATCGATCTCGTGATCGCTGCGGACGTGGCGTTGAGTGCCGACGAGCTCAGCGACCTGCTCGACCGGACCGAAGGGTGGCCAGCGGCGCTGTACCTCGCCATGCTGGCGGCGAAGGCCGATGGGCCACGACCAGGGATCCGCCCGGCCCTTCGAGGTGATGACCGACTCATCGCGGACTACCTACGCGCCGAGGTCCTCGGTCGAATGCCGCCGGCGACGCGCTCCTTCCTCACCCGGACTTCCGTGCTCGACCGGTTGTGCGGTCCATTGTGCGACGCGGTGTTGGCGACGCACGGCTCTCAGGAGATCCTGGAATCGGTCGTCGGTCTCAACGTGCTGCTCATCCCGTTGGACAGTCGGTCCCAGTGGTTTCGCTGCCACCGACTCCTCCGTGATCTGCTCCTGGCCGATCTCGCCCGCGCCGAATCCGAGCTCGTACCGCGGCTTCATGACCGGGCCGCAGCATGGTTCGAGACGAATCAGCGACCGGACCTGGCCATCGATCATGCCCAGGCTGCTGGTGACGGAGATCGCGCCGCCCGCCTCGTCGCCGGTCTTGCCCCGTCGACGGTTGGCGACCAGAGCGACACCGTCCTGCGCTGGCTCGGATGGTTCGACGCCCAGGGATTGATCGCGCGATATCCCCACGTCGCCGTGACCGGTGCGCACCTCGCCGCGCAGCTCGGTTTTCCGACGAGGGCTGAGCTCTGGGCCGACGCCGCCGTGTCAGGATCGTTCGACGGGTCGCTCCCCGATGGCAGTCCGCTGGCCAGCTGGGTCGCTCTCCTCGACGCGACCTTGTGTCGGCACGGCGTGGCGCGCATGCGAGCTGACGCGGACGAGGCCCACGAGCGCTTGGCTCCGGGCAGCCCATGGAGCGGGCCGGCGATGTTCATGGTGGCGATGTCCCGCCTGCTCGGCGGTGACGACGTCGATGCCATCGACGACCTCCTCCAGCGCACCGTCGACGTCGCCATCGGCACGAAGAGCATGCCAACGGCGGCGGCTGCCCTCGCCGAACGGGCGGTCATCGCGATCGAGCGCCACGACTGGGTGACAGCAGCTGCATTTTCATCCGAGGCCGTGGCGATCGAGGGCCGCGCCAGCCTGGACGCTGTGCTCCACACACTGGTCGTGCACGCGGTCGCCGCCCGTGTGGCCGTGCACCACGGTGATGCCGACGCAGCGCGCGTCTCGGTCGCCCGAGCCGGCCAGTTGCGGCCGCTGTGCAGCGCCGCCGCCCCTTTCTCGGCCCATTTCCTGCTTCAGCTTGCCCAGGCCGACGTCGAGATGGGGGACACCGCGGCGACCCGGGCGGTGCTGCGCCAGATCCGAGACATCCTCGATGTGCGGCCCGATGTGGGGATCGTCGGAGAGCGGGCCGCTCAGCTCCAGCTCTTGGTGGACGCGGTCCCTCTCAACCGGGTGGCCGCTCCGTCGTTCACTGCGGCGGAGCTGCGGCTCCTTCCGTTGCTCCCGACCCATCTGTCGTACGACGAGATCGGTGAACGGCTGTTCGTGTCGCGCAACACCGTGAAGACGCACGCTGCGTCGATCTTCCGCAAGCTGGGGGTGTCATCACGGAGGGAGGCGATCGAGGCGGCTCGTGCACTCGGCCTGCTGGGGGGATAGACGGCGGCGGACGGATCCGGGCGTCCTGATCGTCGGCCCACCCAGAACTCGGCTCGAGCGCCGACGAGTAACGTCCCCCGCGATGGTCGCGGGCGATGGATCTCCTTCGAGTTCCGATCGTGAGCGACGCAGCGGGTTCGCACCGCCGATCGCCATCGACGAGGCCAAGCTCCGGCCGCCTGAATTGCGGCCAGGGATCATCCCGCGCACCGCACTCGTCGAACGGTTACTCGCCTCGCCGTACCACCCGGTCGTGTCCGCTGTCGCCCCGTCCGGCTATGGCAAAACGACCGTTCTGGCGCAATGGGCCGCGCAGCATGAGCGTGACGTCGCCTGGGTGTCGATCGATGAGCGCGACAACGACCCATTGGTGCTCCTCACGGAGACGGCCGTCGCGCTGGACCGGATCGAGCGGATCGACCCGATGCATCTGAGGGCCCTGACCGCCCCTTCGCAGTCGTCGTCGGCGGCGCTGTCCCGGTTCGCCCCCGCGGTGTCATCGATGGGCCGACCGGTCACGCTGGTCCTCGACCACGTCGAGCTCCTCGAGAACCGGGAGAGCCACGACGTGGTCGCGGAGCTCGCCGTGCGCATGCCGGCCGGATCGCAACTCGTTGTCGCCTCCCGCCGTGACCCGCCGCTCCCGACGGCGTTGCTGCGTTCGCGAGGCCAGGTCGCCGAGATCGGTACCGCCGAGCTGGCGATGGACGGTCGAGAGGCACAGCAGCTGTTCGAGGGTGCCGGCGTGCAGGTGACCGAATCCGAGGTGCGCGACATGGTGGAGAAGATGGAGGGGTGGCCAGCCGGTCTCTACCTCGCCGCGCTGGCCTCCAAGAACGCCGGCCAGCTGATCGGTTCCAGGTTCACGCTGCGCGGTGACGAACGCATGATCAGCGACTACCTGCGGTCGGAGTTCCTCGACAAGCTGACACCGGCCGTCCTGTCGTTCCTGACGAAGACCTCTGTGCTCGACGGGCTGTCGGGCCCGCTGTGCGACGCCGTGCTGAGCTCGCACGGATCACAGGACATGCTCGAGTCGCTGGAAGCCTCGAACCTCATGCTCGTCCCGCTCGATCGGCGGCGCCAGTGGTACCGCTACCACCACCTCTTCCGCGATCTGCTCCGGGCCGAGCTGGATCGGAACGAGCCCGCGTTGGTGCCGATCCTCCACTCACGGGCCGCTGTCTGGTGCGAGGCCAACGAGATGCCCCAGACAGCGATCACCCATGCCCAGGCCGCCGGAGATGATGAACGAGTCGCACACCTCGTCACCTGGATCGCCCAACCCACCTACCAGGCCGGACAGGCCGAGACGACCCGTCGTTGGTTCTCGTGGTTCACGTCGCAAGGGTCGATCGACTCGCACCCACAGATCGCCGTGATGGCGGCCATGCTCGAGACGCTCCAGGGCCAGCCCGCGGCCGCCCAGGAATGGGCCGACGCCGCCGACGCAGGTACCTACCAGGGTCCGCTTCCGGACGGAGGCACGGTCGAAAGCTGGATCGTCGCGCTGCGCGTGCTGCGGTGTCCTGACGGCGTCGCCCAGCTGCGCGCCGACGCTCAGCTCGCCCAACAGATCCTGGCTCCCGGAAGTCCGTTCCATGCCGGTTCGCTCGTGATGGAGGGCCTCAGCTACCTCCTCGACGGCGAACCCGACCGGGCCGACCCCATCTTCGCTCGCGCCGTCGACGTTGCGCTCACACTTGGTGTCACTCCGGCCGCCATCAACGCGCTCGCCGAGCGGGCCGTCGTGGCCCTGGCCCGCGATGACTGGGACGGGGTTCAGATCTACTGCGATCGAGCGATGACGCTGATCGTCGACAACCAGCTGGAGGGCTACCTCGAATCGAGCCTCGCGTACGCGATGGCTTCACGCCTCGCCATTCATGGAGGCGATGTCGCGCTCGCCCGGGAGCACCTGGCGAGCGCCGCACGGCTTCGACCGCTGCTGACCTACGCGATGCCCATCACCGCCCAGTACCTGCTCGAGATGGCCAAGGGCTACCTGGAGCTGGCCGACCCGGCGGGGGCCAGAACGATCCTGAGGGATGTCCAAGACATCCTCGCCCACCGCCCCCACCTCGGGCTCGTCACGCAACAGCTCGACGAGCTCCACGCCATGCTGCAGACGATTCGAGTCGGCATGCCGGGAGCGTCCTCGCTGACCGCGGCGGAACTGCGGCTGCTGCCGCTGCTGGCGACCCACCTCACCTACGGCGACATCGGTGAGCGACTCCACGTGTCCCGTAACACGGTGAAGACGCACGCCGTCTCGATCTACCGCAAGCTCGGGGTGTCATCGCGCAGCGAGGCGATCGAACGATCCTGGGACGTCGGGCTGATCGCTCGCTAGACGATCTTGGCCGGGCACGTGACCGCATCGGTGCGAGAGGTCGAGGAAGCGCTCGGGCGCAGAATTGATCCTGCGGCTCATCCCGAACGGATGAGGACCTCGACGGGCACCGGGTGTGGGATGAATGGATGACCACGAACCGCAGCGAAGGGACCGACCGTGGCGCGCCTGCCAGCGCCGAATCCCGGTTGCGCGAGTTGGCGACCACGGCCGGGACCACACAGTGCCCCGTGCTCAACGGCCCGTTGCGGGCTTCCGGCCTGGACGACCGGACCGATGCGCTGGTGCGACTCGCCGCGCTCATCGCCTCGGGCGCGCCCTCCACCGCCTACCGGCGACCCGTGGACGCCGCGCACGCCGGCGGCGCGACCGACGACGAGATCATCGGAACGATGATCGCCGTTGCCTCGACGGTCGGGCTGTCCCGGGTGATCGCAGCCACCGCCGGACTGGGACTCGGCCTGCGCTACGACATCGAATCCGCACTCGAGCGACTCGACGGACCCTCGCCAGCACCGGTACCGCCCGCGGATGGATGAAGCCGGGTCGACCAGGAGGTCCGCGACATGAGATCGGAGCATGAGGAGCTGCTGCGCAGACTGGCGCTCAACGACGTGCGAACCCTCGAAGGACTGCTCGGGGACATCCTCGACCAGCAGGCGGCGTCGACGCTCGACCCCAAGACGCATGCCGTCGCCAGGGTGGCCGCACTCGTGGCGACCGAGTCCCCCGTCAGCTCCTACCTGTGGGCCGTCGAGTCGGCGATCGAGACGGGGGCACGAGATGACGAGATCGTCGATGTCCTCACCGCCATTGCACCGGTCGTCGGACTCGCGAGGCTGTCGGCGGCCGCTCCGCGGATCGCCCTCGCCCTCGGCTATGACGTCGAGTCGACGACGCCGCCCCGCTGACGGCTCCGAACAGGACGGCTGCCGCGTCGTGCAACCGGGCGAGCTGGCTCGCCAGGATCATTCGGAAGGGGTGAGGACGTCGATCGCCGGGCTTGCCACAGTGGATCGAGGTTGAACGGGCGTCAACGCCGCGCCGTACCGAGGAGGAGACGACGATGAGCGAACAGGATCGCACTGTGCTGCCGATTCGGCGGGAGCCGTTCGCGGGGGTGGCCAACAGGACGCTGGACGGCTCGAAGCCCGACTGGAACCTGATCGGTCATCCGGTCCCTCCCGAGGGTGCGCCGAACGTCCTGCTCGTCCTCATCGACGACGCCGGCTTCGGCAACCCGAGCACGTTCGGGGGCCCGATCGACACCCCCAACTACACGCGCTTGGCTGCCGGTGGTGTGCGCTACAACCGGTTCCACGTGACCGCGTTGTGCTCGCCGACCCGGGCGGCGCTGCTCAGCGGTAGGAACAGCCATGCCGTGGGCTTCGGCTCGATCGGTGAGCTGTCCGGCGGCTTCCCGGGCTACTCCGCCACGCTCCCGCGCGACTGCGCGCCGTTGCCGCGCATCCTGCGCGAGAACGGCTACAGCACGGCGGCGTTCGGCAAGTGGCACCTGACGCCCGACGGCCAGCAGGGTCCCGCAGGGCCGCTCGACCGTTGGCCCAACGGCTGGGGGTTCGACTACTTCTACGGGATCCTCGGAGGAGGGTCGAGCCAGTGGGACCCCTGTCTCGCGGAGAACGAGAAGATCATCGGCACTCCCGAGAACTACGCCGAACCCGAGCACCCGTACTACTTCCCCGACGCCATGGCCGACCGGACGATCGAATGGCTCCACGGCGTGCGCGCCCAGGACGCACACAAGCCGTTCTTCGTCTACTACTCGACCGGCTGCAGCCATGCCCCACACCACGTCCCGAACCACTGGGCGGACAAGTACAAGGGCCAGTTCGATCAGGGCTGGGACCGGCTGCGGGAAGAGACGTTCGCCCGCCAGAAGGCGCTCGGCGTCGTGCCAGCCGACGCGGAGCTGACTGCCCGCGATGCGGCCTTCCCGGCCTGGGACGATGTGCCCGACCAGCTGAGGCCGTTCTACGCCCGTCAGATGGAGGTCTATGCCGGCTTCTCGGAGAACGCCGACCACAACGTCGGCCGGCTGATCGACGCGATCGACGAGCTGGGCGAACTCGACAACACGCTGATCATCTGGGTGTGGGGCGACAACGGCGCCTCGCTGGAAGGAACCGTCACCGGTTCGTTCAACGAGTTGACGATGCAGAACGGCATCCCGCTCACCGACGAGATGCAGCTCCAGCTGTCTGAACGGTACGGCGGGCCCGACGCCTGGAGCTCGGCGATGATGGCACCGCACTACGGGGCGGCCTGGGCGCTGGCGGGAAACACACCGTTCCAGTGGGGCAAACAGGTCGGCTCCCACCTCGGGGGAACACGCAACCCGATGGTGGTCCGATGGCCAACGCAGATCACCGACAGCGGTGCGCTGCGCTCCCAGTTCTGCCATGTCACCGACCTCGCACCGACGATCCTCGAGATCGCCGGCATCCCGGCGCCCCGAACCGTCGACGGCATCGAGCAGCAGCCACTCCACGGCAGCTCGTTCCTGGACTCGCTGATCGACGGCACGGCCCCCGAGCACCACACCCAGCAGTACTTCGAGACGATGGGCAACCGGGCCATGTACAAAGACGGTTGGTGGCTCGCCGTGAAGACCGAGCGGATCCCGTGGCTGCTCACACCGGACGCCATCAAGCCATACGCGCCCGGGGTCTGGGATCCTGACGCCGACCCGGTCGAGCTGTACTACCTGCCGGACGACTTCAGCCAGGCCCACGATGTCGCCGCCGACCATCCCGACAAGGTCCACGAGCTCAAGGAGCTGTTCTGGGAGGAGGCCGAACGCTACAAGGTGCTGCCGTTGCTGGCGACACTCTCCACGTTCTTCGGGATGCTGCCGCCGATCCCGGATCAGACCACCTTCGAGTTCCGCGGCGATGTGCAGAACGTGATGCCCGGGATGATCCCGCGGATCTACGGCCGCTCGTACGAGATCACGGCCGACCTCACCGTGCCCGAGGAGGGGGCCGAAGGGGTGATCGTGGCCGAAGCCGATCACCTGGGAGGGTTCAGCCTGTTCGTCAAGGACGGCAAGCTCACCCACACCTACTCGATGATGGGTGTCTTCGTCTTCACGCAGGTCGCCGAGGAGTCGCTCCCGGCCGGCGACGTGACAGTCCGCATGAGCTTCGAAGCCGACGAAGCGAAACCTGCCACCGGCGGCGAGGTGACCCTGTACATCGATGGCCGAGCGGTCGGGAAGGGGCGGATGGACCACACCGTCCCGGTCCGGTTCACCGCCTACTCGGGGATGGACATCGGCCGGGACAACGGTGGCGTTGTCGACCTCAGCTACGACGACAAGAAGCCGTTCACCTTCACCGGAACCGTCAAGAAGGTGTCGTTCGACCTCAAGCCCCACGCCTCGGAGCACGACGATCTCGAGATCCACGCGGCGGCCCACCGCGGACAGGTCGCCCACGGCCTCTCGGCGTGAGGCGGTGGTGAAGTCCTCGATGAGAGGCCACGGCATGCTGATGACGACCGGACCTTGTCCGTCGACCTGCGCGGTGGCATGCGTCCATCGGTGATGGGCGCGGTGTTCTGATGGCAGAGGGCCTCTCGGCGGCCGAGGTCGGCAAGGAGATCGCCGAGCACCGGGAGCGGTCGCATGCTCCCGCCAGGGAGGAGACCGCGCGCGACCGGGTGGTCACGATCATCGAGGCGTCGCTGCTGGCGGCCGTCGCTCTGCTCGCCGCCTGGTCGGGCTACGCCTCGGCAAAATGGGGCACCGAGTTCCGACTGCTGCTCGGGGAGGCGTCGACTGCCCGCATCGAGGCCAACCAGGCCGCTGCGTCGGATGCCGAGACCCTCACCTTCGACTCGTCGACCTTCGACACCTGGTTCACCGCGTTCGTCTCCGACAACCAGGAGGCGATGGACGTCGCGCAGCGCCGCTTCCGACCGGAGTTCCAGGAGGCTTTCGACGCCTGGATGGCGACCGATCCGTTCACCAGCGGGGACGCTCCGCCCGGGCCCACCTACATGCCCGAGTACGCGCGGCCGCAACTCGAGCGCGCCGAAGACCTGGAGGCCGAGTCCGAGGCCCGTTTCGCCGAGGGAGCTGAGGCTGCTGAGACCGCGGATCAGTACGTCCGGATCACCGTGTTCCTTGCCACCGTGCTCTTCTTGGTCGGCATCAGTGGCCACTTCCGAGTGCGGGCCGCGCGCTATGGACTGGTCGCAGTTGGTGCCATCATCCTCATCTTCGCCGTCGCCCTCCTGGTCGCCTCCCCGAGACCGCCGGTCTGACCGCCCGATGGAACCATCTCGGCGACGTGCAGATGGCGCCGTGGGGCCGAGTCCGCCAGTGGGCAGGTTCCTGCCGCGCCCGGTGCGTGTCCAAGCACGTCCGAGACGGGGTCGACGATCGCATCTACCAGGGCTTTCGCGTCCGAGCCTGGCATCTGCAAAGCCCTGTCAGCGGGTTCGATTCCCGCCGTCGCTTCGACGCCTCCGATCAGGCATCACGCCTGGTCAGAGGCCTTGTCCGTGGTGCGCCGACACCCGGGTCAGACGGCCATCACCGCTCGGACCTCGTCGAGCGAGTCCTCCCCACCCGCACCGGTGCCCGTGATGCGACCCGACTCCAGCACGTAGTACTGGTCGGTCGATCGAAGCGCGAAGCCGACGTGCTGCTCGACCAACAGGACCGTGAAATCGCCGCGTGCCGTGAGCTCGACGATGACCTCCTCGATCTCCGCGACGACGTTGGGCTGGATGCCCTCGGTCGGCTCGTCGAGGATCAACAACCGCGGCTTGCCGAGGAGGGTCCGGGCGATGGCGAGTTGTTGGCGTTGACCACCCGACAACAGGCCCGCGGGCCGGCTCAACAGACCGGTCAGGGCTGGGAACGTGTCGAGCACCTCGTCGATGTCCGACTTCACGTTCGAGACCAGCTGGAGGTTCTCGATCGTGGTCATCTGCGGGAAGCAGAGCTGGCCCTGGGGGACGTAACCGAGTCCCTTCCGCACCCTGCGGTTGGGACGCATCTTGGTGACGTCCTCGCCGTCGAGCAACACCTTCCCCGACTTCACCGGGATCAGGCCGACGGCGACCCGCAGCAGCGTCGTCTTCCCGGCGCCGTTGTGGCCCATGACCGACGCCGCGCCGCCCTTGTCGATCGAGAGATCGACGTCGAACAGGACCATCGAGCGCCCGTAGCCCGCAGTCACACCGACGAGCTCCAGCATCGTGTCAGCCATGTGTCGCCACCTCCGCCGTCGTCCCGAGATAGACCTCCTGCACCCGTTGATCGGCCTGCACCTCCGCGACCGTCCCCTCGGCGAGCACGGCGCCGGTGTGCATCACGGTCACGAAGTCGGCGTATCGGCGCATGAAGTCCATGTCGTGCTCGATGATGACGATGGTCCGGTCGCCGACGATCCGCTTCAGGAGCTCACCCGTCTCGTCGCGCTCACCGGCGCTCATGCCCGCGACGGTCTCGTCGAGGAACATCACCTTCGCGTCCTGCACCAGGAGCATGCCGACCTCGAGCCACTGCTTCTGCCCGTGCGCCAGGATGCCCGCCGGTCGGTGCGCCAGCGCCGCCAGGCCGATCGTGTCCAACGCCTGCTCGACACGCTCGGGAACCTTGCCGCGGGCGAGGATCGACCGGCGCGCCTTGCGGTGCACACCAGCGGCGATGTCCAGGTTCTGCAGCACGCTGAGCTGTTCGAACACCGACGCGGTCTGGAACGTCCGACCGATCCCGAGGCGCACGATCATGTGCGACTTCATCGTGAGCAGGTCGTGGTTCCGGAACATGGCCTCCCCGCTGCTGTGCACCAGTCCCGTCAGGGCATCGACCAGGGTGGTCTTCCCGGCTCCGTTCGGGCCGATGAGGAAGTGCAGCCTCCCTTGCAGGAACGTGAGGTCGACCCCGTGGACGGCCTTGAAGCCATCGAAGTCGACGGTCAGGTCGCGGATCTCCAGGTAGTCCTCGCCGAGGAACGAGGTGGTCATGTCAGCGCCGCCGGCTCGGCCTGATCATGGGCGAGGTCCACAGTCGCGGGTTTCACCTTCGCCGAGGATGGCCACCGTGACCTGAGCTTGGGCCACAGCGAGGCGACGCCGCCCGGAAGGAACAAGATGACCACGATGAAGAGCGCGCCCAGGAAGTAGGTCCACTGCGTCGGGAACTTCTCCGAGAGGGTGGACCGGCCGTAGCCGACGGCGATCGCACCGAGCACGGGGCCGAACAACGAGGCCCGGCCACCAAGGGCGACACCGGCGAGCAACATGATCGAGGCGGGTGCATCCACGTTGGACGGTGAGATGATGCCGGCGATCGGCACGAACACGGCGCCGCCGATGCTCGCCATGATGGCCGCCACCACGAACGCGACCAGCTTGATGTTGGCGGGGTCGTAGCCGAGGAAGCGGATGCGCTCCTCGGCGTCGCGGGTGGCGACCAGCAGCTCGCCGTAGCGGCTCCGGTAGACCTGCCAGAGGATCAGCAGGCACAGGATCACCAAGCCCGCGGCGATCAGGTAGATGTTCTTCTTGACCTGCGGGTCGTAGAGGTTGTGGCCGAAGAAGGTCGTGAACGTGTTCAGGCCGTTGAAGCCGCCGGTCTCCTTGATCGTCGCGATCAGCAACGTGGCGAACACGACCGCCATCGCCTGGGTGAGGATGGCGAAGTAGGCGCCCTTCACCCGGCGCTTCAGGATCGTGTACCCGAGGATGAACGACACCAGCGCCGGCAGGGCGACGATGGCGAAAACGGTGAACCACGGACTGCGGAACGGTTCCCACCAGCTCGGCATCGTGCCGTTGCCGTACAGCGTCATGAAGTCGGGAACCCCGCCCGGACCGGCGGCCTCGAGCTTCATGTGCATGGCCATCGCATAGGCGCCGAGACCGAAGAACACGCCCTGGCCGAGGACGAGCATCCCACCACGCCCCCAGGCCAGCCCGATGCCCATCGACCCGAGGGCCAACGCGCAGTACTTCCCCAGGTTGCCGAGCCGGAACGCACTGAGCGAGTTGGGGGCCCACACGAGCAGCACGAACGCCAGCACGGCGATGCCGATCAACGGACCGTACGTGTTGAGGAGGCTCGCCGGTGACCTCCGGCGCGTGATGGTCGTCGTCATGCCAGCGACCTGGTGCGAACCGTGAAGAGGCCCTGGGGCCGGATCGTGAGGAAGACCACCACGAGGGCGAACGTGATGACCTGCGCCATGCTTCCGCTGGTCCAGTCGGTCAGGTATGCCGTCACCACACCGACTCCCCATGCCGCGAGCACGGTCCCCTTGAGCTGGCCGACGCCGCCGATGACGACGACGAGGAACGCCGGGATGATGTAGGCGGTGCCGAGCGTCGGGTTCGTGCCCGAGATCAGGGCGATGGCGACCCCGCCGACCCCCGCCAGGCCCGAGCCCAGGAAGAACGTGATGCGGTCGACGTTCCGCGTCGAGACGCCCAGCGTCTCGGCCAGTTGTCGGTTCTGCACCGTCGCCCGGATCTGCCGACCGAAGAAGCTGTACTTGAGCACGGCGCTGAGCGCGCCGAGCGCGCCGAGCGCCAGCAGGATGGTGAAGAGCTGGCGGTGGGGCCATTCGTAGCCGAACACCGAGATGCGGCCACCCAGCCACGTCGGCGCGGTGACCGGGTCGCCCTGAGCGCCGAAGATGTCTTGGGCGAACTGCTGGAGGACGAGGGAGACACCGACCGTCGCGAGCAACGTGTCGAGGGGCCGTTGGTACATCCACTGGATGACGGAGACCTCGAGGAGCAGCCCGAGGAGACCGGCGACGATGAATGCCATCGGGAGCGCGATCACGGTGGAGACACCGGCGGCGTCGATGACCTGTTGGGTGAGGTACGCCACGTAGGCCCCCACCATGAGGAACTCGCCGTTCGCCATGTTGATCACGCCCATCTGACCGAACGTGAGCGTGAGTCCGAGCGCGGCCAGCAACAGGATGGCCCCGGTCGCGCTCCCCGTCAGGAATGGGGTGGTGAGTACGTCCATCGTTCTGCTTTCACATCCGTTCTGCTGTCAGTCGGTCGGGAGCGGGCACCG
>JBEVOM010000240.1:0-4545 GCA_040507575.1 Ilumatobacteraceae bacterium | reverse complement strand
CGGTCCTGGCGGTCGATGCAGGCGAAGTAGCGCTCGAGGACCGCCCGGACCGCGCGCTCGTCAACGCTGCCGGAGTCGAGGGTTGAGGAAGCCATAGGAGATGTCCACGAGCAGGTTCACCGTGATCACGATGATGGCGCTGACGATCACGACGCCCTGGATCATCGGGACGTCGCGACTCACCACGGCGTCGTACGCGAGGCGCCCGAAGCCGGGCAGCACGAAGATGAACTCGATCGTCACCGATCCGGCGAGCAGGCGGCCGACCTGGAGGCCGAACACGGTGATCACCGGGATCGCCGCGTTCTTCAGGGCGTGCTTGAAGACGACCGTCCGCTCCTTCATGCCCTTGGCGCGGGCGGTCCGCACGTAGTCGTTGCCGAGGGCGTCGACGAGCGAGCCGCGTAGCTGCCGCGCCAGCTCGGCCGTCGGGATGGCGGCGAGCGCGAGAGCCGGGAGGATGAGGTGCTTCAGCCACTCCGACGGTGATTCGGTGAACGGGATGTACCCGGTCGCCGGTAGCCACGCCCACTTCACCGCGAAGAGCAGCACCAGGATGAGGCCGATGACGAACGGGGGGAGGGCCATCGAGAGCGCGGCGATGGCCGAGACCCCTCGGTCGAGGAGCGAGTTCGGTCTGAGCGCCGCGAGCACGCCGAGTGGGATGGCCACGACGAGCGTGATCGTGATCGCGATGAGCGCCAGTGACCCGGTGATCGGCAGCCGGGACCAGATCGCGTCGGTGACGTCCTGCGGGGTCGTGAGCGAGCGGCCGAGGTCGCCCTGCACGGCGTTGCCGAGCCACTCGCCGTAGCGGACGATGACGTTGTCGTTGAGCCCGAGCCGCTCGCGGACCTGGATGATCTCCTCAGGCGTGGCGTTCTCCCCGGCGACGCGGCTGGCCGCGTCGCCGGGGGCGAGATCGAGCAGGATGAACACGCAGAACCCCACGATGAGCAGCAACGGGATGGCGACAAGTACGCGCCGCGCGATGTACCTCAGCATCCCTGCCTCCCTCGTGGGGTCCTGTGTGTCACGGGATCAGCTCCCGCTCATCGTCACGTAGCGCATGTCGAAGATGCCCTGGTAGTCCGCCTGACCCATGATGTCCGCGTTCAGGACGTCGTCGGTGTGGATGAACGTGGCCGACGTTCCGCAGATGAACAGGTCGAGCGCCTGCTCCGTGATGAGCGTGTTGGCCGCCTCGAGCAGTGCCGTGCGGTCGTCGCCCGTCACGGTCGGATCGAGGGTGGCGTTGATCGCGTCGGTCACCTCCTGCGGCGGGGTGCCCGGGAACCGGGAGCCCTTCGTGTAGTTGTCGCGCAGCACCACTCCGGCGTCGGCGGCCCCGAGACGGGTCTGGGCGTAGGCGTCGAGCTCGCCGGCCGCCCATCGCGAGTTGATGTCGAGCAGGTCACCCTCCGTCACCGTCACGTCGATGCCGAGCGGCGCCAGCTGGGCCTGGATGACCGGTCCGAACAACGCCTGCGGGGTGAGACCGGCGCCGGCGCCGATCTCGAACGAGAAGCCGTCGCTGAAGCCGGCTTCGTCGAGCAGCTGCTGAGCCTTCTCGGGGTCGTAGTTGTAGTAGTCGTCGAGCTCGGGCAGGTGGCCCGGGTAGATGCCCTGGAGCATCTGCGAGGTCGGCGGGCACTGCCCGTACAGGAGCTCCTCGTTGATCGCGTCGCGATCGATCGCGTAGTTCAGCGCCTGACGCACCTGCTGGTTGTCGAGCCCTGGGCGATCGGTGTTGAGGAAGATCTGGTACGTCGCGCCCTGCGGGTACTGGGCGATCGACACGCCTTCCGTGGACTCGGCGTAGTCGCTGAAGTCGCCGTAGGACGCCGCTTTGAAGAAGGAGATGTCTGCCTCGCCCGAGCGGAACGCGTTGAGCTTGTTCAGGTCGTCCGGGATGCCCACGTAGTGCAGCGTCTTGGCCTTGCCCGCGCTCTCGGGACGCCAGTAGTCGTCCTTGCGCACGAACGTCACGTTGTCGTTGACCACCCAGTCCTGGATCTCGTAGGCGCCGGAGCCGGCCGGCGTCGTCGCCAGGTCGGTCCCGTCGGTGAACGCCTTCGGGTTGATCATCGATCCGACGAGCGTCGAGAGCGTCGACGGCAGGTCGGCGGCGGGCCGGTTGGCCACCAGTGTCACGGTCTGGGGGTCGACGACGTTGATCGCCGTGACCATGTTCAGGAACGACTTCACGGTCGACGTCTCGAGCGTCTGGGCTCGGGTGAGGTTGGCCTTCACGGCCTCGGCGTCGATCGGCGACCCGTCCCAGAACACGGCGTCCGGATCGAGGTGCAGCGTGAGCTCGGTGCCGTCGTCGTTGAACTCCCACGACTCGGCGATCATCGGGCACAGGACGGGGCCCTTGCGCTGCTCGATGAGCCGGTCGTAGACGGCGGCGATGTATGCGTACTCGCCGATGATGCTGGTCGAGATGTGCGGGTCGAACTGGCGCGGCGGCACCGACGTGATGAAGTCCACGTTGGCGTCGGGATCGCCGTCTTCGTAGGGCAGGTCGCAGTCGACCTCGGTGCCCGCCGGCACGCTGCCGTCGTCGGGCGTCGTCGCGCCCGTGTCCGCGGTTGCGCCTTCGGTCGTCGCGGTGCCACCGTCGGTGGTCGCCACGCTGTCGGCCGGCGCGTCGGTGGCGGCCGGCGCGTCGGTGGCGGCCGGCGTGGTCGCCCCCGCCTCGGTGCCGGCGCTCGAGTCGTCGTCATCGTCGCCGCATGCGGCGGCGATGAAGCTCAGTGATACGAGCAGCGCAATGGCTGCCCGACCTCGGTTCCTCATGTGATCAGGTCCTCCCCCTCTGTGGGTACTGTCAGATCTGTCGGCGGTGACATCTCTGTGGAAACGGCCATTTCGACCGGCGCCTCCAACTCGGTCGTGTTCGGGCCCGTGGCCAGTCGGGCGGCCCGGCGTTGCTTGCGCCTCGGCTTGGCGACCGGCATGGCCGACGCCAGCTCCTTGGTGTACGGATGCTGCGGATCCTCGAAGACCGCGTCCGACTCGCCCTCCTCGACGATCTCGCCGTGGCGCATGACCGCGACGCGGTGCGCGAAGCGACGCACCAGCGAGAGGTCGTGGGAGATGAAGAGGTAGCTGAGCTGGCGTTCGCGCTGCAGATCGATCAGGAGGTTGAGGACCTGGGCCTGGATCGACACATCGAGGGCGGCGACCGGCTCGTCGCACACGATGAGGTCAGGGCCCGTCGCCAGGGCGCGGGCGATGGCGACGCGCTGCAGCTGGCCACCGGAGAACTCGCGCGGATAGCGCTCGAGCTGGTGGCGCCCGAGGCCGACCCGCTCGAGGAGGTCCACGACGCGTTCCGTGCGCTCCTCACCCTTCAGCCCGTCGAAGATCGTCAGCGGTTCGCCGACGGTGTCAGCGATCACCATTCGCGGGTCGAGCGAGCTGAACGGGTCCTGGAAGATCATCTGCATGTGGCGGCGGACCTTGCGCAGCGCCTCACGATCGAGCGCCCGCACGTCGGTGCCGTTGAACATGACGGTTCCGCTGTCGGGCTCGATGAGCCGCAGCACCATGCGTCCGACCGTCGATTTGCCGGCACCGGTCTCACCGACGATGCCGAGCGTGGAGCCCGCCGGGAGGTCGAACGAGACCCCCTTCACGGCATCGAACGACTGCACCGTCCGACCGAGCAGGTTGCGCTTGATCGGGAACGACTTGCGCAGGTCGCGGACCTCGAGCATCGTCATGGCTCGACGCCCAGCAGCTCCAGCTCGCCGGCCCGCACGCAGCGCACGGCGTGGCCCGCTTCGGGGACCGTCAGCACCACGGGTTCGGTGTCGCAGCGACCCTTCACGCAGTAGGTGCACCGGGGATGGAACGAACATCCCTCGGGCCACGCCCACGGCGGCGGGACGACACCGGCGATCGAACGCAGCGGCGAGTTGCGGTCGGCATCGGGGATGGCGGCGAGCAGCCCCTCGGTGTACGGGTGCTGCGGTCGGAAGA
This sequence comes from Ilumatobacteraceae bacterium, assembly GCA_040507575.1. Lineage (GTDB taxonomy): Bacteria > Actinomycetota > Acidimicrobiia > Acidimicrobiales > Ilumatobacteraceae > JALZMG01. The sequence continues at coordinate 555 of JBEVOM010000240.1, read as the reverse complement.
AGAGGTCCTCGAGCTCGGCCTGCTCGACGACCTGCCCTGCGTACATCACCGCGACGTCGTCGCACATCTCGGCCACGACGCCGAGGTCGTGGGTGATGAACAGGATCGACAGGTCGAACTCGTGCTGCAGCTCGTTCATCAGCGCCAGCATGCGCGACTGCACCGTCACGTCGAGCGCCGTCGTCGGCTCGTCGGCGATCAGCAGCTTCGGGTCGCACGAGATCGCCATCGCGATCATCACGCGCTGCGCCATCCCGCCCGACATCTGGTGGGGGAAGTCGTTGATCCGGTCGCCGGCGCGGTGGATGCCGACCCGGTCGAGCAGCGACACCGCGCTCTTGAACGCCGCCGTCTTCGACATCCCGGTGTGGGCGCGGATCGTCTCCGCCATCTGGTTGCCGATCGTGTACGCCGGGTTGAGGCTCGACGGCGCGTCCTGGAACACCATGCCGATGTCGTTGCCGCGGATCGCCCGCAGCTCCGGCTCGCTGACCGTCGCCAGGTCGCGACCGTCGAACACGACGTGACCGGAGGCGATCGCCAGCTGCGCCGGCA
>JBEVOM010000117.1:0-4377 GCA_040507575.1 Ilumatobacteraceae bacterium | reverse complement strand
GACTCCTCGACCATCCGGCGGTTCGTGTCCCGGAAGACCTTGGCGTCGACCCGCTCGCCGGGCAGGAAGTCGGTGGCTCCCGGCTCCTGCACGCCGATGCGCCGCGTCATCTGGCGGACGATCAGCTCGATGTGCTTGTCGTGGATCGACACGCCCTGGTCGCGGTACACGCGCTGGACCTCTTCGACGAGGTAGCGCTGGGTCTCGCGGGGGCCCTTGATCTCCATCAGCTCCTTCGGGTCGAAGGGGCCGTCGGTGATCGGGTCACCGGCCTTGATCTCGTCGCCGTCGCGGACGATGGGTCGGGCGCCGAGCGGGAGGATGACCTCGTGCTCCTCGCCGTCGTCGTCGACGACGCTCACCGGGATGCCCTTGCCCTCGTCCTCACCGAGGCGCAGCACGCCGGAGGCCTTGGCCAGGCGGGCCGCGCCACGAGGCGTACGAGCCTCGAACAGCTCGACGACGCGGGGCAGACCACCGGCGATGTCCTTGCCGGCGACACCACCGGTGTGGAACGTCCGCATCGTGAGCTGCGTGCCCGGCTCGCCGATCGACTGGGCGGCGATGACACCGACAGCCTCGCCGAGCTCGATGGACTTGCCGGTGGCCAGCGATCGGCCGTAGCAGGTGGCGCACACGCCGAGCTCGGCGTCACACGTCAGCACCGAGCGCACGCGGATGCGCTGGATCGTGTCGTCGGCGCTGAGCGCCGCCATCTCCTCGTCGCCCACCACCCGGTTGCGGGGCAGCACGCTGCCGTCGGCGAGCGTCGTGTCGTTGAGCAGGGCCCGGCCGAACAGCTTGGTCTCGAGGTACGTCCGCTTGTTGGGCGTGTCCGGACCGACGTCGTCGATCCACAGGCCGAGCGTGGTGCCGCAGTCCTCCTCGCGCACGATGAGCTCCTGCGCGACGTCGACGAGACGGCGCGTCAGGTACCCGGAGTCGGCGGTCCGCAGGGCGGTGTCGACGAGGCCCTTGCGGGCCCCCGGCGTGGCGATGAAGTACTCGAGGGTCTCGAGGCCCTCGCGGAAGTTCTTCTTGATGGGCCGCGGGATCATGTCGCCACGGGGGTTGGCGACCAGACCGCGCATGCCGGCGATCTGACGCATCTGGGTCATGTTCCCGCGAGCGCCGGAGCCGACCATCATGTCGATCGGGTTGAAGCGCTGGGCCTTGAACTCCTTCTCCATGGCCGCCTGGACCTCGGCCGTGGCGTCGGTCCAGATGCGGACCTCCTGCTGGCGGCGCTCGCCGTCGGTGATGATGCCCCGTGAGAACTGCTTCTCGACCTTGTCGGCCTGCTCCTCGTAGCGGTCGAGGATCGACCGCTTGCTCGCCGGCGTCTTGACGTCGTCGATCGACACGGTGAGGCCCGACTGCGACGCGAAGCGGTAGCAGAGGTTCTTGATGGCGTCGAGGGCAGCCGCGATGGTCGCCTTCGGGTAGTTGTCGGAGAGGCGTTCCACGATGACGCCCATCTCCCGCTTCTTCACGACGGCGGTGACGTGGCCGAAGCTGTCGGTGTAGTCGTCGGGCAGGGCGTCTTCGAACAGGAGGCGACCGACGGTCGTCGTGCTGTACGTCACCCGCTCGGCATCGGGGTCGATGACGAACTTCGGGGAACGCAACGTGATCTGGGCGTGCAGGTCGAGCCCGCCCTCGTCGTAGGCGCGCAGCGCCTCCCACAGGTGGCGGAACACGCGGCCCTCGCCCTTGGCGCCCGGGGTGTCCTCGGTGAGGTAGTAGGCGCCGATGACGAGGTCCTGGGTCGGGGTCACGATCGGGCGACCGGACGCCGGCGACAGGATGTTGTTGGCCGACAGCATGAGCACCCGGGCCTCGGCCTGGGCCTCGGCCGACAGCGGCACATGGATGGCCATCTGGTCGCCGTCGAAGTCGGCGTTGAACGCCGTGCACACGAGCGGGTGGATCTGCAGGGCCTTGCCCTCGACCAGGACGGGCTCGAACGCCTGGATGCCGAGGCGGTGCAGCGTCGGCGCCCGGTTCAACAGGACCGGGTGCTCCTTGATGACGTCCTCGAGGACGTCCCACACCTGGGACCGGCGGCGCTCCACCATCCGCTTGGCGGTCTTGATGTTCTGGGCCAGCTCGAGGTCGACGAGTCGCTTCATCACGAACGGCTTGAACAGCTCGAGGGCCATCAGCTTCGGCAGACCGCACTGGTGCAGGCGCAGCGTCGGGCCGACCACGATGACCGAACGGCCCGAGTAGTCGACGCGCTTGCCGAGGAGGTTCTGGCGGAACCGCCCCTGCTTGCCCTTCAGCATGTCCGACAGCGACTTGAGCGGCCGGTTGCCCGGCCCGGTGACCGGGCGACCGCGGCGACCGTTGTCGAACAAGGCGTCGACGGCCTCCTGCAGCATGCGCTTCTCGTTGTTCACGATGATCTCCGGCGCCCCGAGGCTGAGCAGGCGGCCCAGACGGTTGTTGCGGTTGATCACGCGTCGATAGAGATCGTTCAGGTCCGACGTGGCGAACCGACCACCGTCGAGCTGGACCATCGGGCGCAGCTCGGGCGGGATCACCGGCACGACGTCCAGGATCATCGCCTTCGGGTCGTTCGTGCGCCGGCCGTGCTCGTCACGACGGTTGAACGACGCGACGATCTTGAGGCGCTTGATGGCCTTCTGCTTGCGCTGGGCGGAGAGCGGCTTGCGGCCGGACTCACCCGGGTCGATCGCCTCGCGGAGCTTGATCTCCTCCTCGTCGAAGTCGATCCGGTCGATCAGCTGCTTGATCGCGTCGGCGCCCGTGCCACCTTCGAAGTAGTCGCCGTACTTGTCGCGCAGCTCGCGCCACAGCATCTCGTCGTCCAGGATCTTGCGGGAGTGGAGGTCCTTGAACTCGTCCCACGTGCGGGCGACGAGGTCGAGCTCGATGTCGTAGCGCTCGCGCAGCGCGGCGATGTCCTTCTCCGCCGTGGTGCGGAGCTTCTTGGTGTCGCCACCCTCGGCTTCAGCCGCCTCGGCCTCGCCCTCGAGCTCCTTGTAGCGGCGGTCGACCGCCAGCTCGAGCTCCTTCTGGATCGCGTCGCGCTCCTCGAGGTACTCGTTCTCGAGGTTCTGCAGGTCCTCGTGGCGCTTGTCCTCGTCGACCCAGGTCACGAGGTTGGCCGCGAAGTAGATGACCTTCTCGAGCTGCTTGGCCTTCAGCTCCTCCTTCGGCTCGATGCCGGCGAGGAGGTAGGCCAGCCACGACCGGGTGCCGCGCAGGTACCAGATGTGGACGACCGGGGCCTCGAGCTGGATGTGGCCCATGCGGTCGCGCCGGACCTTCGAGCGCGTGACCTCGACGCCGCAGCGCTCGCAGATGATGCCCTTGAAGCGCACCCGCTTGTACTTGCCGCAGTAGCACTCCCAGTCCCGGGTCGGGCCGAAGATCTTCTCGCAGAAGAGTCCGTCCTTCTCGGGCCGCAGCGTCCGGTAGTTGATCGTCTCGGGCTTCTTGACCTCACCGTGCGACCAGACCCGGATCTGGTCGGCGGTGGCCAGCCCGATCTTGAGCTGGTCGAACATGTTCACATCGAGCATCTGTTCCTACTTCGCATCTCGTCTTGTGATGTCGTCGTTCGTGGATGTGTGCAGTGACCGCTGCGGCCCGCGGCCGCAGCGGGGCACCAACACGTCAGTACGCGCGGACGGGCCTCGAGGGGCGGTCCGCGTCGTCGTCGTCGGAGCCGCGCTCCGGACGGGAGATGTCGATGCCGAGCTCCTCGGCGGCCCGGAAGACGTCCTCGTCGAGCTCGCGCATCTCGATCTCGGAGCCGTCGTCGGCCAGGACCTCGACGTTGATGCAGAGGGCCTGCATCTCCTTCATGAGGACCTTGAAGCTCTCGGGGACGCCCGGCTCGGGGATGTTGTCGCCCTTGACGATGGCCTCGTAGACCTTGACCCGACCGAGCACGTCGTCGGACTTGATGGTCAGGAGCTCCTGGAGGCAGTACGCGGAGCCGTACGCCTCGAGCGCCCACACCTCCATCTCGCCGAAGCGCTGGCCGCCGAACTGCGCCTTGCCGCCCAGCGGCTGCTGGGTGATCATCGAGTACGGACCGGTCGACCGGGCGTGGATCTTGTCGTCCACGAGGTGGGCGAGCTTGAGGATGTACATGAACCCGACGGTGATCGGGTTGTCGTACGGATCGCCCGTGCGGCCGTTGTAGAGCACCGTCTTGCCGTCCATCCCGATGAGGCGATTGCCGTCCTGGGACTCCGGGTTGAGGTTCTCCAGGATGGCCTGGATCGTCGGGTGGTCACCGGCGTCCTCGGTCTCGTCCCAGTGGGCGCCGTCGAAGACGGGCGTGGCGATGAACGTGGCCGGCGTCGTGGTCGGCCGGGTCTTCGACTCGGTGCCCCGGAT
>JBEVOM010000088.1:0-59033 GCA_040507575.1 Ilumatobacteraceae bacterium | reverse complement strand
CGAGCCGCCCTCACCCACCAGACCAAATCCGCGACGCACCACTAGTCGTCGCCGGCCTGGCAAGAGTCGAGCAGCTCGCGACGCTCGCTGTAGGTGTACGGCCCGCCGCGCATCGCCAGCGCCCGCCCGGCCTCGTTCTGCTCCGGGGTTATCCGGCGGCGCCGTGTGGGGCGAGCTCGCCGAGCAGGTTCTGCCGACCGGCTGCGCGTCTGTTGCGGCACAGGCAGGGCTCGACCTCGAGGTCGAGCACGCGGTGGCAGTGGCGACCCGACTTCGATGAAGTACCACCACGCGGCGGCGCGGCGAACGTCACACAACCGCCCGGTGGCGAGGACACGGACCCGCCAGATCAGTTACGGCGACGATCGGACAGGACCCCGTGGAGGTCGTGGGTTCGAGTCCAGCATCGCCCACCACTGCCTCAGAGATCGGCGACGAGCGCGGTGACCTCGTCGGCCTCGTCGGCCGAGAGGTGCCAGTCTCCGGCTGCGGCGTTGGGCGCCACCTGGTCGACCCGGGAGGCGCCGGCGATCACCGAGGTCACCATCGGGAGCGCCAGCAGCCAGGCGAACGCCAGCTCGAGCAGCGTGTGGCCACGCTCGGTCGCCCACGCGTCGAGGGCGTCGATGCGCGCGAAGTTGCGCTCCGAGAACAGCTTGTCCTGCCGGCCGGCGTCAAGCTGCTCGGTGAGGCGGGTGCCGCTGGTCGGCCGACCGTCGCGGCGGTACTTGCCGGTCAGCATGCCGCCGCCCAACGGGGAGTACGGGATGAACGCCACGCCGAGCCGTTCGCACGTCGGCAGCACGTCGGTGACCATCGCCCGCTGCATCACGTTCAGCGAGTTCTGGACGCTGGCGAACCCGGGCGGGTCGGTGGCCGCCGCTTCCTCGAGCATCACGGCGTCGAAGTTGCTGCAGCCGATCTCGCGCACGACGCCGGCGGCCTGGAGCTCCCGCAGGGCGCCGAGCGTCTCGGCGATGGGCACGTCCGGATCCGGGAAGTGCAGCTGGTACAGGTCGATGTGGTCGGTCCCGAGCCGGCGCAAGCTGTCCTCGACGGCTCGGCGGATCCAGCGGGCGCTCCCGCCGCCGGTGCCGTCATGACCGCGATGCACCGAGCCGAACTTGGTGGCGATCACCACATCGTCGCGGCGCCCGTGCAACGCCTTGCCGAGCGCCTCTTCGGAGCGCCCCCACCCCTCCGTGCGGTCGGGATCCGTGTAGTCCCCTCCGTAGCCGTCGGCGGTGTCGAAGAACGTGACGCCGGCGTCGATCGCGGCATCCACGATCTCGATGGCACCGGCCTCGTCACACAACGGGGTGCCGAACTGGTTGCAACCGAGCCCGACGACCGAGGCTTCGAGCTGACCGATCCTGCGCTGCTCCATGGTCGGCGACCTTACTGACGGGTGTCGGTGCCGCCGTCGTCCGGCCAGGTGGTCACGCCCTTGTCCCGCAGCACCTCCATCTCGGCCCGCGAATAGCCGAGCTCGTCGAGGACCTGCACGGTGTGCTCGCCCAGGCGGGGTGGCGGGCCAGCGATCCGTCCCGGCGTCGCCGAGAAGTGCAGCAGTTCGCCGAACTGGCGGAAGCGGCCGTACTCCGGGTGGCGGTAGTCGGCGACGAGCCCGTTGGCGACCATGTCCGGGTCGTCGAACCAGGTCCGGGGCGCGTCGGCATCGGCGATCTCCACGGGGACGCCGGCCGCGTCGAGCCGGCCGAACCACTCCGCGGCCGTGGCGCCGGCGAACGTGCCGGTGAGGACGGTCGTCAGGGCGTCGGCGTGGAGCGACCGTCCGGCCGGCTCGGCGAACCGCGCATCGGCGCCCACGGCCGGCACGGCATGGGCCAATGCCGCCCAGTGCCGATCGTTCATCACGGCCAGCGCGATCCAGCCGTCGCTCGTCCGGTAGAGCCGGTAGAGGGGACCGATGCCGGCCTGGTCGGCGTCGAGACGGGCACGGGGCGGGGGGCCGTCCGGACCGATCCACACGTCGGAGTTGATGTACATCCCGCCGCTGATGATCGACGTGTCGACCATCTGGCCCTGCCCGGTCCGCTCGCGCCACCACAGCGCCAGCAGCACGGCGACCGCCGATTGACACGCGCACGTCTGGTCGCACATGCCGAAGCGGTACCAGACGGGCGCGTTTCCTTCGCCGCCGATCTCGTACTCGCAGCCCGACGTCGACTGCCCGAGCTGGTCGAAGCCGGGCCAGGACTTCCGCGGTCCGTCGGGGCCCCACATCGTCGTGTGGCAGTAGATCACCGACGGGTTCATCGCCCGCGCGGTCGCCTCGTCGACACCGAGGCGCTCGGCGACACCAGGGCGCATGTTGTGGTGGATCACGTCCACCTCGCGCATCAGTCGGTGGCAGATCTCGAGGCCCTCGGACGTCTTGAGGTCGGCGACGATGTCGAGCTTGCCCCGCTGGCAGCCGTTGAACGGCTCGGTGATCGGCCGCATCTGGTCACCCTGGGGCGACTCCAGCTTGTACACCGTTGCGCCGAGGTCGCCGAGCAGCATCGCGCCGAACGGCCCGGCCAGGAAGTTGCCGAGGTCGAGGACCTTGATCCCGTCGAGGGCGTGGTGCACCGCGCGCTTGGCCGGTCCGGCGACCGCGGCCCGGGTGTCGTGCCCGGCCAGCCCACCGAGGATCTCGTCGCGGTGCTGGTCGAGCGTCGCCTGCGGGCCCTGGACGGCGGCCGGGGAGGCGCCGCGGAGATGGAACGTCGGCCCGACCTGGCGGGTGACGCCGTGGACAGGGTCGTCGACCTCGACGCTGAGACCGGTCGCCAGCACCTGCTCGTCGTCGTGGGCCTCGTGGCTCTGGAGGACCGGGGCCATCGCGACGTCGTTGGCCCGCGCCGCGGCGAGCACGGCGGCGCGCGGGTGGCGCTTGAACGCGACGCGCATCTCGGCCTCGACCTCGTCGGTGCGCTTCGGGTCGACGAACGCCGGCGAGTCGACGAGACCGAGGAACTCGAAGAACCCGCTCTTGTCCTTGCCCCGTCCGCCGCTGTAGTGCATCGAGTGCACCCACAGACCGTCGCCACACTCGTAGATGCCGGCCTGCGGGCTGCGGCCGATGCCGTACCAGTCAGCTGACTTGGTCTCCACGTCCTGCCACAACTGGGTCGTGAACGCCAGCACCCCCTGGCGCAGCGACGTCTCGATCCACTGGCCCCGCCCTGTCACCTCACGCACGTACAGGCCGGCGGCGACACCTTCGAGGAGGAGGAACGACGCGGCCACGCTGGGCAGCGGCGCGTAGAGGAAGATCGGACCTTCTCGCCAGCCGGGCTGCTCGTACTGCTCGCCGGTCCTGGCTTGCACGAGCAGGTCGTATCCCGGTCGATCCGAGGCCCGGTCGTTGCGCCCGTACCCGGTGAGCGAGCAGTAGACGAGACCGGGCAGGGACGGTGCGAGCGTGTCGTGGTCGAGGCCCCACGCCGCCATCCGCCCCGGTCGGAAGCCCTCGACGAGCACGTCGGCGGTGGCGAGGAGCTGGCGCATCGTGTCGCGGTCGCCGGCGGCGTCGAGGTCCAGCACGATGCTCTTCTTGCCCCGGTTCCAGGCCACCGCGCTGGGTTGGCCGCGCCCGGGGTCCCCGCCGGGCGGTTCGACCTTGACGACCTCGGCGCCCTGGTCGGACAGGACCATCGTCGCCATCGGACCGGCGGCACCGGTCGTCAGGTCGATGACCCGGATGCCGTCGAGGACGCCCATCAGGCCTCCGCCAGCTCACTCGTCGGTGAGTCCGGCTGGTTGAACTCCAGCGCGTTCCCGCTCGGGTCACGCACGACGATCTGGCGCCCGGCGTTGGGGAGGCGGTCGAGCCGGCGCACGGTGATGCCGGCCTCCTCGAGGTGCGTGGCGATGGCGTCGACGTCGTCGACCTCGAACGCGACGTGGCCGAGCTGACGGGGGACGTCGCCGGCGACGACACCGATGTGCACCTGGCTGGCGCCGGCCCGGTACCAGACACCAGGCGACGCCACGGGTGGGCGCTCCGGCATCTCGGTGAAGCCGAGCGCCCCGCCGTAGAACGCCTTGGCGGCGTCGAGGTCGTGCACCGCGAGTGCGGCGTGGTGGATTCCCTTGATGCCCATTCGTCGTTCCCCTCCGAGCTCAGGACCGCCCGGATCGTGGGAGCGGTGTGAACACTCTGCCAACTGCGTGTCGGAGCCTGCGACTCCGGCCGCCCCCGCGGTGGGGTGTCCCGGGGCCGGTCCTGCTAGACGGCTATGTTGGTGCGTTGATGGGCAGGCTCTGCGAGCGACCTGGGTGCTCCGACGTCGCGTCGATGGCGTACGGCTTCGACGTCGACCGTCTGCTCGTCTGGCTGGCGGTGCGCGATCCCCACGGCGACGGCCTGCGGGCCGGGTCGCTGTGCAAGCGCCACGCCGACGCGATGGTCGTGCCGCGCGGGTGGACGCTCGACGACCGACGTGACGCCGTTCCCCGCTTGTTCAAGACACCGGCGGGCGAGCGCGTCGGCCGTCCCCGAGGCGCCCTGCGCCGGCCCTCGGTTCCCGCCGACGGCCCCGCTGAGCAGCTGCCCCTCGAGACCGCCGGACACGGCTCGGCGAGCGACGACGACTCCCGCACCGTGGCGGCCGTCACCGGAGAGCCGTCGGCCGACGACGATCCGGATGCCACCGTGGCGATCCCGTGGATGCCCGAGTTCGACGAGCACGACGACCTCGACGGCGTCCTGGCCGCCCGTAGCCCGTTGCTGGCGCGGGCGTTCCGCGGCACCGACCGCCCGCGCTGAGCACCGTCGGGCTGTGCACACCTCGGTCACGTTGCTCATCGAGGACGCGACCGCGGCCGAGGTGTTCGTCCACGTCGGAACGCTCGACAGATATCCGCCGTGGATGCGCCTGATCCACCGGGTCGAGCCGACCGAGCCCGATGACGGGCGCCCGGCGTGGCGCGTCGAGCTGCGGGCGCGGGTCGGTCCGTTCGCCCGCTCGAAGGCGCTGCGGATGGTGCGCACGGTCCACGAGCCCGACCGTCACGTGCGCTTCGAGCGAGTGCAGGACGACGAGCGCGATCACGCCGAGTGGATCCTCGACGCGCTCGTCGCCGACGTCGGCGGCGGCGCCGCGCTGACGACCGAGCTCACCTACTCCGGCAAGCTCTGGGGGAGCGGCGCGCTGCAGCGGGTGCTCGACGACGAGATCCGTCGGGGCAAGCGGTCGTTGCGCGAGGTGATCAGCGCCGAGCCCACGCGCTGAACCGCCCGTTCGCCCGCCGATCCAGCGTCAGGTCCAGACCGAAGCACTCGCTCAGCGCGCCGGCGGTGAGGACGTCGTCGATCGGTCCGGTGGCGAGCACCCGTCCGGCGCGCATCATGAAGACGTGCGTCGAGCTCGGAGGGATGTCGTCGACATGGTGCGTCACGACGACCGACGGCGGCGCCGCCGGGTCGGCGGCGAGGTCGTCGAGTGCGTGGACGAGTTGCTCGCGGCCACCCAGGTCCAGTCGCGCCGACGGTTCGTCGAGCAGGACGATCGCCGGGTCGTTCATCAGCGTGCGGGCCAGCAGCACCCGCTGGCGCTCGCCCGACGACAGCGACTCGAGTGGGCGGTCGGCGAAGTGGGCCACGCCCATCCGGGCCAGGCACTCGAGGGCGCGGGCGTCGTCGTCGGGCAAGTACTGGTGCCACCACGGCTCCAGGGCGGCGAAGCGGGCCGTGCGCACGGCGTCGAGCGCCCGCATCGACGGCCGCAGTTGGTCGGCGAGCGCAGCGGATGCGTAGCCGACCCGTCGCCGTAGGACGCGGACGTCGGTCCGCCCCAGGCGCTCGCCGAGCACGTCGACCGTGCCCGACGTCGGGTGCTCGTAGAGCGCGGCCACCCGCAGCAGCGACGTCTTGCCGCTGCCGTTGGCTCCGAGGACAAGCCACCGCTCGCCGGTGTCGACGACCATCGACACGTCGTCGAGCACGAGGGTCGAGCCGCGACGCATCACGATGTGGTCGAGGTCGAGGGCAGTCACGGCGACCAAGCCTGGTCAGCGCCGTTCTGCTGATCGCCGACCGTCCCCTGAATGTCATCGAACTGAAACACCGGCTAGCCTGCGCGCCCGTGATGAGCGGACGGAACAGGCCGCGACGCGCGGCCGTCGTCGCCGCCGTTGCGGCTGCCCTCGTGGTGATCGGCGGAGCAGTGTTCCCGGCGGCCGTTCCCGCCCACGCCGAGATCGACCAGGACGCCGCCGAGCAGGCCGCCCGCGAGATCTCGGCCGCTCGCGCCAAGGCCAACCAGGCGGCCCAGGCGTACGCCGAAGCCCAGTTCGCGCTCGAGGCGCTCGACGAGCAGGCGGCCCAGTTGGCGGTCGAGAACGCTCGACTGCAACAAGAGGTGGACGCCTTGCAGGCGAAGGTCGAGCAGGTCGCGGTCAACCGGTTCGTGTCGAGTGGGAGCCTCGGGCTCCCGCTCCTCACCGGCTACCAGGCGCCGTCGGACCAGCTGCAGGCCGACGTCCTCGTCAGCGTCGTGACGGAGTCCTCGGCCGATGCGATGGACGACTACGACGTCGCCCGCTCGGCGCTGGAGGCCAACCAGCGCGAGGTCGAGGCCAACCAGGCCGCCACCGAGGACCAGCAGCAGCAGTTCCAGGACCTCCAAGCGGCGGCCGAGGCGCAGGTCGTGCACCTCCAGGAGGTCGAGGCCGACCGCCTGGAGGACGAACGGGTGCGCGAGGCCCTGCTCGCCCAGCAGCGCGAGGAGCAACGCCAGCGCGAGATCGTCGAGCAGCAGGCGCGGGAACAGGCGGCCGCCGCTGCTGCCGCGCAGGCCCAGGCCGCCGCGGCGGCGCAGGCCGAGGCTGCTGCCGCAGCCCGATCGGCGGCGGCGTCCCCGGTCCCCGATCCGGTGCAGTCGATCCAGTCCGGTTCGTCGAACGCCGCGTCGTCGGGCTCGCAGCTGCCGGTCGCGCCGGCGCCGCAGTCCGACAGCTCGTCCGACGACACGCCGGCACCCGAGCCCGACCCGCCGGCACCCGCGGGTGGCATGGACTGCCCAGTCCTCGGCTCGGCCTACGGTGACACGTGGGGCGCGGCCCGCTCCGGGGGCCGTTCGCACCTCGGGGTCGACATGCTCGCCTCCATCGGCACCCCGATCGTCGCCGTCGTGTCCGGTGCGGCGTCGTTCCGGCAGAACTCGCTCGGCGGCAACGCCGTGTCCCTGTCGGGGTCCGACGGCAACCGCTACTACTACGCCCACCTCAGCCGCTACGAGGGCTCCAGCCGCACCGTGTCCCGGGGCGAGGTGATCGGCTACGTGGGTGACACCGGCAACGCCAGGGGCACGCCGCACCTCCACTTCGAGGTGCACCCGGGCGGGGGATCGGCCGTCAACCCGTATCCGTACGTGCGGAACGCCGGCTGCTGAGCGCGACCGGAGCTCCGGCCGCCAGCTGACCGCAGGCGGCGTCGATGTCCGTGCCGCGGTTGCGACGCACCGTCACGTTGACGCCGAGCGAAGCCAGCAGGTCACGGAAGCCGGCGACGCCAGTCGGTGCTGTGCCCTTCGTCGGCCATCCCGGCGTCGGGTTCAGCGGGATCAGGTTGACGTGGGCGGCCGGTCGCAACCGGCGGCACAGCGCCGCGAGCTCGACCGCGTCCGATGGGCGGTCGTTGACGCCGTCGATCATCGCCCACTCGAAGCTGATCCTGCGCCGGTTGGCCTCGAGGTGCTCGGCGCACGCGGCCATCACGTCCTCGATCGGGTAGCGCCGGTTGATCGGCACGAGCTCGTCGCGCAGCGCGTCGTTGGCCGCGTGCAGGCTGACGGCGAGCGTCACCGGGAGCCGCCGCTCGGCAAGTCGGCGGATCCCCGGCACGATGCCGACCGTCGAGATGGTCAGGTGCCGGGCCGAGAGGCCGAGGTCACCGTGGAGGCGCTCGACTGCGGCCCACACCGCCGGTTCGTTGGCCAGCGGCTCGCCCATCCCCATGAACACGACGTTGCTGACCCGCCGACCGCCGTCACGAGCGCGGCGCGACGCCCGCACGACCTGCTCGACGATCTCACCGGTCGACAGCTGGCGGGTGAAACCGGCCTGCCCGGTGGCGCAGAAGCCGCATCCCATGGCACAACCGGCCTGGCTCGACACGCACACGGTCGCCCGGTCGGGGAACAGCATCAGCACGGTCTCGATGCGGGCGCCGCCGGCCAGCTCCCACAGCACCTTCGCCGTGTCGCCGCGATCGCTCACCGATTCCGTGATCGGCGTCAGTGCGAGCGGGAGCGCCGCCTCGAGCCGGGCCCGCAGCGCGGCCGGCAGGTTCGTCATCTCGCGGAACGTGGCCAGCCGCTCGTAGAGGCCCTGCCAGACCTGGTCGACGCGGTAGCGCGGCTCGCCGTCGAGCATTGCGCCGAACGCGACGCGGTCGACGTCGAAGCGCGTCGTCACGACGGGCCGCGTCGTAGCGAGACATCGGCGGCGAGGCGCCCGTACTCGGCGATGCGGCCGCGCAGGACGTCGAGGCTGGCGATCCAGAACCCCTCGTCGGTGACGTCGATCCCGAAGGCTGCGCCGAGCTGCTCGGCCGTGTCCATCCCGGCCCGCGACAGCAGGTCGTCGTAGCCCGACCGGAACCGCTCTGGGGCCTCGGCGTACCGCGCGAACAAGCCGAGCCCGAACAACAGGCCGTACGTGTACGGCCAGTTGTAGAAGTGGGCCGAGTAGTAGTGCGGCTTGAGGATCCACATGTGGGGGTGCGCCGTCGACTGGTCGAGGCCGTCCCCGTACGCGTCGGCCTGGGACGCCAGCATCAGCTCGTCGAGCTCGCCGGCGCCCAGCGTGCGGCGCTGGCGACGGGCGAACACCTCGGTCTCGAACAGGAACCGGCTGTGGATGTCGACGACGACCTGGTTGGCGCCCTGCAGGTCGACGTCGAGCAGGGCCAGGCGCTCGGCGCCCGTGAGGCGCGACAGCCCTTCCTCGACGACGAGCGTCTCGCAGAAGATGCTCGCGGTCTCGGCGAGGGCCATCGGCAGGCGCCGCTGCAACGCCGTCCGATCGGCCAGCGTCGTGTTGTGGTACGCGTGCCCGAGCTCGTGCGCCGTGGTCTGGGCCGAGTCCACGCTGCCGGCCCAGTTCAGCAGCACGAGCGAGCGGTCGCCGACGAACGACATGCAGACCGCCCCGCCGCGGTTGGCGTCGCGCGGCTCGGCGTCGATCCAGCCTTCGTCGAGCGCGCGGTCGACGAGGCCGCCGAGCCTGGCGCCGAACGTGCCGAACGCATGGCGGACGATGTCGACGCCCTCGTCCCACGAGATCTCGGAAGGAGCGACCGGGAGCGGCGCGACGAGATCCCACCAGGGCAAGCCGCCGCCGTGGCCGTGCAGCGTCGCCTTGGTGCGCATCCAGCCGCGGAAGTCGTCCAGGCTGGCCGCCACCGCGGACTGCATCGCGTCGAACGTCGGTCGGCTGACCGCGTTCGCGAAGAGCGACGCGTCGAGCGGCGATGCCCAACGGCGCCGCCGGTTGACGATGTTGGCCTCGCCCTTGATCGCGTTCATGGCCGCGGCCGCCGGGACCGCGACCTGCGGCCAGGCGTCGAGCTCGGCGCGGTACGCCGCCCGTCGGACGTCGGGGTCGGCGTGGTTGGCCAGGCCCCGGACCGCCGGCATCGGGAGCCGCTCGACGCGACCGTCGGGGAACGCGACGTCGGTGGCCAGTTGCGACGTGACGTCGCTGTGCATCCGGGTCCAGGCCGCCGTGGCGGTGGTCGCCAGCTCGGCGTGGAGGCCCTCTTCGGCCTCCGTCATCTGGTGGCCGGAGCGTTCCGCCAGACGCAGGAGGGGGCCGAGGTGCTCGCGGGCGACGTCGCTCACCGCCGCCAGCTGCTCCACGCCGAGTCCGTGGACCCAGTCGGCGAGCCGGGCGAGCAGTGGGACGGCGCGCGCCGACACGGTCTGGATCTCGCTCAGGACGGACTGCGCGGCCTCGTCCCGGCTGTTCGTCGCCACCGTCGCGTGCACGTAGGCGGCCAGCTCGCCGGACTGCCGGAGCACGTCGTTGTAGGCGCCGATGACGGCGTCGGCGACGGCGCCGTCCGCCTCCGTCGGCACTCGGTGGCCGACGGCCCGAACACCGTGCTCGTCGAACGACGCGAGGAGGCGGTCGGTGTCGGCGCCGATCTGCTCGAGCGCAGCGAGGAACGAGCGCGACGTCATCGACGGGTGGATGTCGTCGACGCGCCAACGCGGCAGCGCAGGACCGGGATCGGAGTGCGGGCCCGGCCCGGAGGTGACGGTCATGCTGGGGCCGCCTCGATGTCGGCGGTGTAGGCGCGGTCGGTGCGGTGGATCGTGAAACCGATGTGCTCGTACATGGTCACTGCAGCGGTGTTGTCGGCGTCGACGTAGAGCATCCCGACGGCGACTCCACGATCGGCGATCGATGCCAGTCCGGCCAGCGTGAGCTGGCGGCCCAGCCCGAGGCCCTGGAAGTCGGGGTCGACGGCGATGACGTAGATCTCCCCGAGGACCGGCGACGTGTCGGTGTGCAGCTTCGTCCAGCAGAACGCGGCGAGCCGTCCGTCGCGCTCGTGCAGTCGGAAGCCGTCCGCGTCGAACCACGGTTCGGCTTCCCGCAGGGCGAGCGTCTCCATGGTCCAGCCACCCTGTTCGGGATGGGTGGCGAACGCCCGGTTGTTGACCCGCAACCACGCCGCCTCGTCGGCGCCCGGTTCGAACGACCGGGTCGGGACGTCCACCGTGAGGCCGGTCGGCAGCTCGCAACGCATCTGGTACAGCGAGCGGGTCAGAGCCAGCCCGGCCTTCGCGGCCAGCCCGGCGTCGTCGGCCCCGCCCTGCGGGCGGCGATCGGCGTCGAACGACCACCACTGCACGGCGCCGCCGCCGCGGGTGGCGACGACGTCGATTGCCGCGTGCAGCAGATCACCGGCGATCGACAGGTCGGCGCGAGCGGTCGGTTCGACGACCACCTCGACCGTGTGCAGGCCGTTGACCTCCGACAGTTGGGCGTAGCCCACGAGCTGGTCGGAGGTGCGCGCCGTGACGGCGGCGAACCCGGAACCGGCGCCGCGGGCGAGGTCCATGCGCAGGTGATCCGACAGCGGATGGTGACCGTCGACGGCGGTCGCCGCCGCCATCAGGCGGTCGAGGGCCGGCCGATCGAGGCGATCGCCGTCCATCCAGGTCTCCGTGTGCGGCACGCCTCGACGATAGAGGCTGGCCCGTAGTGTCGATCCGGATGACACGGCCGAGGACACCGAAGGGCCGGACCCGCGAGGTCGCCCGGCGGCTGGCCGAGGCCTATCCCGACGCGCTGTGCGAGCTCGACCACTCCAACGCGTTCGAGCTGCTGGCGGCGACGATCCTGTCGGCCCAGACGACCGACGCGCGGGTCAACATGGTGACCCCGGTGCTGTTCGCCCGGTACCCGACCGCCGCCGCCCTGGCCGACGCCGATCCCGGTGTCGTCGAGGAGATCATTCGGTCGACCGGCTTCTACCAGAACAAGACGAAGAGCCTGCTGGGGATGGCCGACGCCGTCATGACGCGGTTCGGCGGGGACGTGCCGACGGCGCTGGAGGACCTCGTGACGCTGCCGGGCGTCGGGCGCAAGACGGCCAACGTGGTGCGCAGCGTGGCGTTCCGGCTGCCTGGGCTGCCCGTCGACACCCACGTCGGCCGGCTCTCCCGACGACTGGCGCTGACCGTGCAGGAGGACCCGGTGAAGGTCGAGCTGGAGCTGAACAGCTACCTGCCGCCGGGCGAGCGCGGCGACTTCAGCTTGCGCATGATCCTGCACGGGCGACGCGTCTGCTTCGCCCAGAAGCCGGCCTGCGTGGTGTGCACGCTCGAGGACATCTGCCCGTCGAGCAGGGTGCCGAAGGTCGGCCGGCGCGTGCGTCGAGCATCACTCGATGCGCCCTCGGCATAGCTTGCCCCTGACCTACGCGGTGGTATGATGGCGGTCATCAACCAGGTTCCCGCCACCTGGTTTGCGCGACAGCCGGGATCCGCCGCCTGGCGTCGCCCGAGCGACGGCCCCTCCCACCAGGGGCCGTCGCCACTTTTTCGGCCAGGTCGGGCGATCCGTGCGCACCCTGCACCCAGGGTTGCCCGGTCGTGCACGCGTCGGCCTGCTGACCGGCTGTTCAGTAGCGACGGGGTGAAGTGGTGGAGCCGGGTCAGCCGCGGGCGAGCTTGACGGCCCGCTGGAGCAATCGCTCAGCCGTGCGCAGCGACCGCTCGGCTTCGTAGATCGCCGCGACGAGATCCTCGCGCTCCGTGCCGAGGTGGGGCAGCGCCAGGGCGCTGACGCGCCGCTCGTAGGACGCGACGGCCTCGGCCGCGGCGCTCAGCTCGGCCGCCGTTGCGCTGGCGGTGTCGCGGCTACTCATGGGCCAACGATCGCACCCCACCGGTAACGTCGCCAACCGTGAGGACCTCCCCGCCGCGCCGCCCGGACCCCGTGGCGGTGCGTGACGACCTGCGGGCACTCGAGGGCTACCACTCGACGCAGGTCGACGTCGACGTGCGCCTCAACACGAACGAATCACCGTACCCGCCGCCCGACGGCTGGAGCGAGGAGCTGGCCGCCGCGATCGCGTCGCTCGACTGGCGGCGCTATCCCGACCGGGCGGCATGGGCGCTGCGGTCGGCGATCGCCGAGTGGCACGGCGTCGCGCCGGAACAGGTGTTCGCAGCCAACGGGTCCAACGAGGTGCTCCAGACGCTCCTGCTCGCCTACGGCGGCCACGGTCGGCGCGTCGTGACGTTCGAGCCGACGTACCAGCTGCACGCCCACATCGCCCGGATCACCGGCGCGACGGTCGTCGAAGGAGAGCGGGCGGCCGACTTCACGCTCGATCCGTCGGCGGCCCGCGCCATCGTGGAGCGCGCCGAGCCGGCGGTCACGTTCCTGTGCTCGCCGAACAACCCGACCGGCCTCGTCGAGGCCCCGGCGATGGTCCGGACACTGCTCGACGTCGCGCCGGGTCTGGTCGTCGTCGACGAGGCCTATGCCCAGTTCGCCGAGTGGACCGCGCTCGACCTCCTGCGCGAGGACGTGCCGCTGTGCGTCGTGCGGACGTTCTCGAAGACGTGGAGCATGGCGGCCGCCCGTCTCGGGTACGTGGTGGCACCGACGTGGGTCGTCGCCAACCTGGAGAAGGTCGCGCTGCCGTACCACCTCGATGCGGCCAAGCAGCTCGCCGGGCGCCTGGCGCTGCGACGGGTCGACGAGATGGACGCCCGGGTCAAGCAGATCGTCGCCGAGCGCGAGCGGGTGGCGGACGCACTCGGCGCGCTGGACGTCGACGTGTTCCCGAGCGGCGCCAACTTCATCCTGTTCCGCGTGCGGGGAGACGACGGCGCGGTCGGCGCCGCAGGCCACCGCGTCTGGCAGGGGCTCGTCGACCGCAGCGTGCTGGTGCGCGACTGTTCGGGCTGGCCCCGGCTGACCGGCTGCCTGCGGGTCACGATCGGCACGCCGTCGGAGGACGACCGCTTCCTGCAGGCGCTGGCCGAGGTGCTGGCATGACGCCCCGCACGGCGACCCGGAGCCGGACCACCAAGGAGACGTCGATCGACATCACGATCGACCTCGACGGTTCGGGTGTCACCGACTGCAGCACCGGCATCCCGTTCTACGACCACATGCTCGACCAGCTCGGCCGTCACGGTGGTTTCGACCTCACCGTGCACGCCGCCGGCGACCTGGCCATCGACACCCACCACACCGTGGAGGACGTCGCCATCGCGCTCGGTGAGACCTTCCGCGAGGCGCTCGGCGACAAGGCCGGCGTGCGCCGGTTCGCCAGCGGTCAGTACCCGCTCGACGAGGCCCTCGTCGAGATCGCCCTCGACCTCTCGGGTCGTCCGTTCGTGGCCTGGGACGTCGAGATGCCCGAATCCCTGCCCCTCGGCAACCCGCCGTTCGACCCGCAGCTCGCCGAGCACGCCGTGTCCTCGTTCGCCACGAGCGCCGGGATCACGCTGCACGTCACCAAGAAGGCCGGCCGCAACGTCCACCACATCATCGAGGCGACGTTCAAGGGCCTGGCCCGCTGCCTGCGCGACGCCGTGCGCATCGACAGCCCCGGCGCCATCCCGTCGACGAAAGGCGTCCTGTGACCCGGCACCCCGCGATCCTGAGCCGCTGGGCCCGCGCCTGGCGCGAGTTCAACTCCGGAGAATCCGATGGCTGAACCGCCGCTCGTCGCCGTCGTCGACTACGGCATCGGGAACCTGCACTCGGCGCACAAGGCACTCCACCGGCTGGGTGCCGACGCCCGGCTGACGGCCGACCCCGGTCTGATCGCCGACGCCGTCGCGGTCGTGCTGCCCGGCGTCGGCGCGTTCGGTGCCTGCATGGGCGCGCTCCGGGCCCGCCGACTCGACCAGCCCGTGCTCGACGCCGTCGCGTCCGGGCGGCCGTTCCTCGGGATCTGCGTCGGCGTCCAGATGCTGTTCGACGACAGCGAGGAGTCGCCGGGCGTCGCCGGCCTCGGCGTGCTGCAGGGCACGGTCCGATGGCTCCCGGACGTCGTCAAGCGTCCGCAGATGCAGTGGAACCGTCTCGACATCAACGATCCGGACGAACCGATGTTCGCCGGCCTGGGACCGCGACCGTGGTTCTACTTCGTGCACTCCTTGCACGGCGTGCCCGCTGATCCGTCGATCGTGTCGGCGACGTGCGACTACGGCGGTCCCGTGAACAGCACGTTCCGCCAGGGCAACGTGTTCGCCGCCCAGTTCCACCCCGAGAAGTCCTCGACCGCCGGCCTGGCGCTGCTCGGCAACTTCGTCACGTCCCTGCTCGTCGCGGCGTGACGCTGCTGTACCCGTCCATCGACCTGCGCGGGGGGCGCGTCGTGCGGCTCGCCCAGGGCGACTACGCCGTCGAGACCGACTACGGCGACGACCCCGTCGGCGTCGCCATCGGGTTCTGCGACCAGGGAGCGACGTGGATCCACGTCGTCGACCTCGACGCCGCCCGCACCGGTGAGCCGGTCAACCGCGCGACGGTCGCCGCCGTCGTCGCCGCCGTCGCCGGCCGGGCGTCGGTGCAGACGGGGGGTGGGGTGCGCACCCTGTCCGACGCCGCGGCGCTCGCCGATGCCGGCGTGGCCCGCGTCGTGATGGGCTCGGCGGCGGTCTCCCGACCCGCGCTCGTCGACGCCGTCGCCGCCGTCGTGCCCGTCGCGGTCGGCCTCGACCACCGCGGCGGTCTGCTCGCCGTGCACGGCTGGACCGAGTCGAGCGGCGTCACGCTCGCCGACGCGCTGACGCGGTTCGCTGCCGCGTCGGCGTTCGTGATCACCGACATCGAACGAGACGGACTGCTCGGCGGCCCGGACATCGACGGGCTGGCGGCGTCCGTGGCGGCGACGGACGTGGCCGTGATCGCCAGTGGCGGCGTCGCCAGCCTCGACGACGTGCGGGCCCTCGCCGCCATCGAGGGCCTCCACGGCATCATCACCGGGCGGGCCCTGTACGAGGGCCGCTTCCGCGTCGCCGACGCCGTGGCGGTGCTGGCGTGATCGTCGCCCGCGTCATCCCGTGCCTGGATGTCACCGCCGGGCGGGTCGTCAAAGGGACGAACTTCGTCGAGCTCCGCGACGCCGGCGACCCCGTCGAGCTGGCCGCCCGCTACGACGACGAGGGCGCCGACGAGCTCGTCTTCCTCGACATCACCGCGTCGAGCGACGGACGAGACACCATGGTCGACGTCGTCCATCGGACGGCGGAGCAGGTGTACATCCCGCTGACCGTCGGTGGAGGCATCCGGACGGTGGAGGACGCCAGGCGGATGCTGCGGGCCGGGGCCGACAAGGTCAGCGTCAACACAGCGGCGGTGCAGCGGCCGCAGCTGATCGCCGAGATCGCCACCGAGTTCGGCGCCCAGTGCGTGGTGTGCGCGATCGACGCCAAGCGGGGCGCCGGCGGCTTCGAGGTCTACCTCCACGGCGGACGCACGCCGACCGGGATCGACGCCGTCGAGTGGGCGGCCGACGCCACCGCACAGGGGGCCGGCGAGATCCTGCTCACGTCGATGGACCGCGACGGGACGCGCGAGGGGTTCGACATCGGACTGACCCGGGCCGTGGTCGACGCCGTTGGCGTGCCGGTGATCGCCAGCGGGGGAGTCGGGACGCTCGACCACCTCGCCGACGGGATCCTCGAGGGTGGCGCCGACGCCGTGCTGGCGGCGTCGATCTTCCACTTCCGCGAGCACAGCGTCGCCGACGCCAAGGCCCTGATGGCCGCCCGGGGGATCACGGTGCGCCCGGCATAGGGTGCGCGAGATGAGCAAGCAGGAGATCGCGCCATGAGCAACAAGGACATGGAATACCGCCGACTCGGACGGACCGGCCTCAAGGTGTCGGTGCTGTCGTTCGGCTCCTGGGTCACGTTCGACGCCCAGATGAAGGACGACCTGGCGATGGAGAGCATGCAGGCGGCCTACGACGCCGGGTGCAACTTCTTCGACAACGCGGAGGCCTACGCCGGCGGGGAGAGCGAGGCGATCATGGGTCGCGTCATCACCGAGCTCGGCTGGCCGCGCTGGAGCTACGTGCTCACGACGAAGGTGTTCTGGGGCCTCCACAACGCGCCGAACATGCGCAACACGCTGAACCGCAAGTACCTGATGCACGCGATCGACGGATCACTGGAGCGCTTCGGCACCGACTTCGTCGACATCCTGTACTGCCACCGTGCCGATCCGGACACGTCGTTGGAGGAGACGGTGTGGGCGATGAGCGACATCATCTCCGCCGGCAAGGCCCACTACTGGGGCACGAGCGAGTGGGCGGCTGACGAGATCCGGGGCGCCATCGAGATCGCCGAGCGCCACCACCTCCACAAGCCGGTCACCGAGCAGTCGCAGTACAACCTCCTCGAGCGCACCCGCGTCGAGAAGGAGTACGCCCGACTGTTCGCCGAGACCGGCTACGGCGACACGATCTGGAGCCCGCTCGCATCTGGACTGCTCACCGGCAAGTACCGCGACGGCATCCCCGACGACTCCCGTGGTTCGCTCGACGGGTACGGCTGGCTGGCCAAGCGGCTGTCGGATCCCCGGGCGATCGGCAGGGTCGAGGGGCTGCGACCGATCGCCGACGACCTCGACTGCTCCATCGCCCAGCTGTCGCTGGCATGGTGCACGAAGAACCCGAACGTCTCGACGGTCATCACCGGCGCCAGCCGGCCGAGCCAGGTGACCGAGAACTTCGAGGCCGTGCACGTCATCCCGAAGCTCGACGCCGACGTGATGGCCCGCATCGAGGCCGCCGTCAAGTAGCCCGCCGCTCCGCGGCTGGTTCTCGGACCAGGCTCGCGGTCGGCACCGATCTCTGGGCGCGCAGGGTCTCGATTCGGGACCCGGCGCGCCCAGATCGCCGATGCGTCGCTTCGCACGCCCTGCCGGCGGGCCCGGCGCGTGACGGCGCGTCAGCCGGCCAGGAGGCGGACGTCGGCGACGAGGCGGGCCACGTCCTCGTCGTCGATGTAGGCGACGACACCGGCGCGCACGACGCCGCCCGACTCGCTGAGGCCGAGCTGGTCGGCGACCTCGACGGCGTAGGAGTGCCCGGCCCACGTGGCGATCCGCCGGGTGGCCAGTGCGGTCGCGACAGCGTCGGGCCGCAGACCGTCGATCGTGAACGCGACCGTCGGCGTCCGGCCCTCGAGGGTCGGCGGGCCCCACACCGTCACCCCGGGCGTCTCCTGGAGCCCGGTGAGCAGGGGCGCGAACACCGCGGCTTCTGCTGCGGCGAGCCGGTCGAGGTCCTCGTCGAGCAGGAACCGGGCCGCCGCGTCGACTGCGGCGATCGCCTCGAAGTTCGGGGTGCCGGTCTCCCACCGTCGCGGGCCGCGGTCGGGCGCTGGGCGTACCTTGGCGACGGGCAGCGCGTCGAGCAGCGCCGGGTCGGCGCACAACACCCCGGCGTGCGGGCCGTACCACTTGTAGGGGCTGGTGACGAGCACGTCGCAGCCGAGCGTGCTGACGTCGATGCGACGGTGTGGCGCGAGGTGCACGGCGTCCACGAACACGCGGGCGCCGGCGTCGTGGGCCGCGGCGATGATCGGCGCCAGATCGGGGATGGTGCCGAGCAGGTTGGACGCGCCCGGAAGCGTGACCCATGCCGTGCGCTCGTCGATCAGCTCGATGACGGCATCCGGGTCGAGCACGCCGGTCGTCGGATCGAACGGCGCGAGGACCTGTTCGGCCCCGGCCTGTTCGCACGCCAGGCGCCACGGCAAGACGTTGGCGTCGTGGTCGAGACGGGTGCCGACGACCCGGTGACCTGGACGCAACGTGGCCGCGACGGCGCGGGTGAACGCCATCGTCAGCGTCGTCATGTTGGCGCCGAACACGATGCCGCCCGCCGGTGCGCCGAGTAGTTCGGCGACGCGCTCCCGGGTGCGCTCCAGCAGTGCGTCCGAGGCGTCCGCGGCGGCGAACGCGCCACCGGCGTTGGCGTTGTCACCGCCTGACGACCATGCCCGGCTGGCCTCGATGGCGGTGTCGACCATCTGGGTGCCGGCCGGGCCGTCGAACCGTGCCCACCCGTCGCGCACGCCTGGGAACCGTGACCGCACGGCGCTCATCCGTCGGCTCGTTCCGAGACCGGCTCGCTCATGGCGCGAGTGTGGCAGGAACGACCGGCACACTGGGTTGGTGGCCCGCTTCGTCGTCCAGCTGCACGACGCCACCACGTTGCACTTCGACCTGCGCCTCGAGGTCGACGGCGTGTTCCGATCGTGGGCGGTGCCGAAGGGCCCGTCGCTCGACCCGGCAGTGCGCCGTCTGGCCGTCCCGGTCGCCGACCACGACCTGTCTGCTGGTGACTTCGAAGGTGTGCACGACGGGGCCCGACGGGGGACCGGCGCAGTCATCATCTGGGACGAGGGTTCGATGGACATGGGCACCGACGAGACCGATCACGTCTCGTTCCGGCTGCACGGCCACAAGCTCGGCGGGCGGTTCGGGCTCACCCGGACCGGTCGGCGTCGCTGGATCTTGGTGAAGGCGTCCGACGAGGCGGCGCGGCCGGGCTCGGACGTGGTCGCCGAGGAACCGGAGAGCGTCAGGTCGGGTCGGACCTGGCAGGAGGTCGCGGGGCGACGATGAAGCTCACGTCTCACCATCGCGGATGACGCCGGCGACGACGCGGAGCGACAGGACGGTTCCCGTCGCCAGGCCGAAGTAGCCGAGCACCTCGATCAGCGACACCGAAGAGCCGAGCGCCGGCCCCGCATCGACACCGAGCAGGAGCACCGACCCGACGATCGTCGCGGAGGCGATGAGCGCGAGCACGAAGCGATCGACCAAACGCGTGACGAGCCGGATCGGGCGGCACGCCGGATCCGACGGGGCCTCGACCGCGGTCATGGCGACGTGCTCACGCAGGGGAACTCTCGCACATCGAACCGTCCAGCGGCCGGGGTCGCCGTCAGCGCGCGACGAGCCACTGCGCGGTGCGGGCGGCGACGGCCGCGGTCCGGCCGGCCAAGAAGTGGTCGGCCGACGCGACGACCTCGGTCGTCGCGTTCCGCCAGGCTCCGACGATCCGTCGCGCCGAAGCGGGCGTCGTGAACTGGTCGCGCTCGGGCACCAGGACGAGCGTCGGGAACGATGGCACGAGCTCGTCCGGGAGCATCGCGAGCGGCGGGGCGACGGCCACCGCGGCGTCGATGCGGCTGTCGTCCAGGCCGAGCACGACGGCCGCCCCGAAGGAGTAGCCGACCACGAACGTCGGCAGGTGCGGATGCCGCCTGACGACCTCCTCCAGCGCGCTGGTCGCATCGCTGCGCTCCGGCTCGAGGTCGTCGCCGCGGCCGGCACCGGGGCGGAAGTCGAAGCGCACCGTCGTGATGCCGGCGGCCGGCAGCGCCTCGAACAACGCGTCGATGACCGGGTTGAAGCGATCTCCGCCGTACTGCGGATGGGGATGGCACAGGACCGCCGCGGCGATCGCTTCGTCGAGCAGCGCCAGGTCGGCCCGCAGGTGCGCGCCGTCGTGCGTCACCAAGGTGAGGGGGACCAGCCGTACGCCGCTGCCGGCAGGGGCTGTTGGGTCCACGGGGCCGGACGGTACTCTCGCAAGGTGCCCAGCACCGTCGACGACAAGATCCCGATCAAGATGCTCAACGACCGGCTGCTCGTACGCATCCCCGACAAGGACGGTGAGCGCCGCAGCCAGGGCGGCATCCTGATCCCTGCGACGGCGCAGATGGCCAAGCGCTTGGTGTGGGCCGAGGTGGTTGCGCTGGGTCAGAACGTCCGCTCGGCCGAGGTCGGCGATCGGGTCCTGTTCAGCCCGGAGGACCGCTACGAGGTCGAGGTGCAGGGCGCCGACTACATCATGCTGCGCGAGCGCGACATCCATGCCGTGGCCGCCGAGCGCATCGAGGCCTCGACCGGGCTGTACTTGTGAGCCCGGCTGCCATCGCAGCGACCGACGAGCAACTCGCCGGCGTGCGCTTCGACGACAAGGGCCTCGTGCCGGCGATCGCCCAGGACCTCGACGGCACCGTCTTGATGATGGCGTGGATGAACGCCGAGACGCTGCGCATGACGTTGGCGGAGGGCCGGATGGTCTACTGGAGCCGCAGCCGCCAAGAGGTGTGGCGCAAGGGTGACACCAGCGGCGATCACCAGGTCGTGCACGCCGCGTACTACGACTGCGACGCCGACGTGCTGCTGTTCAAGGTCGACCAGCAGGGCAAGGGAGCGTGCCACACCGGCGAGTACTCCTGCTTCTTCCGGCGGTTCGGGGCGGCGTAGTGCGGATCCGCCCGAGCCGGGACGAGTTCCGGGCCATGGCCCGGGACCACACCGTGGTGCCCGTGTGGGCCGAGCTGCTGGCCGACCTCGAGACGCCGGTCGCGGCGTACGCCAAGCTCGTGGGTGACGGTCCCGGGTTCCTCCTCGAGTCGGTCGAGCACGGCGAGCGATGGAGCCGGTTCTCGTTCGTCGGGCGCGACCCGGTGGCGACGATCCTCCTGCGCGACGGCGTCATCGAGGTCGACGGCCCACTGCCCGTCGAGGTGCCGCGCGATCGCGGGATCCTCGCCGCGCTCGAGCACCTGCTGGCCACGTACCGTGCACCGGTCATCCCGGAGCTGCCGCCGCTGCACGGCGGGCTGATGGGGTACCTCGGATACGACGTGATCCGCGAGGTCGAGCGGCTGCCGAACATGCCCAACGACGACCGCCACGTGCCCGACGCCGTCATGAGCATGATCGGCTCGCTGGCCGCGTTCGACCACTGGCGTCAGCGCGTCACGCTCATCGAGAGCGTGCCGCTGCTCGGCGCCGACGGCTCCCCGATCGGTGCCGAGGCCATCGACGACGCGTACGACGGCGCGGTGGCGTCGATCGAGCGGGCGGTGGCCAACCTCGGCCGCCCGCTGCCGTACGTCCCTGTCGAGCCACCGTCCGTGGACGACGCGCTGCCCGACGTGAAGAGCACGATGCCCGACGGGATGTACCAGCGGGCCGTCGAGGTCGCCAAGGAGCACATCGTCGCCGGCGACATCTTCCAGGTCGTGCTGGCCCAGCGCTACGACCTCCAGCTCGACGCCGACCCGTTCGACGTGTACCGGGTACTGCGCCAGGTCAACCCGAGCCCGTACATGTACTTCGTGCGTCACCCCGAGTTGACGATCGTCGGATCGTCTCCCGAGCCGATGGAGCAGCTGCTCGACGGCACCGTGATCTCGCGCCCGATCGCCGGGACCCGGCGGCGGGGGACCACCGACGAGCACGACCGTCGGATGGCCGCCGAGCTGACCGAGCATCCGAAGGAGCGGGCCGAGCACGTGATGCTGGTCGACCTCGCCCGCAACGACGTGGGCCGGGTCGCCCGGTTCGGCACGGTGCACGTCGACGAGTTGATGACGCTGGAGCGCTACAGCCACGTCATGCACCTCACGTCGCAGGTGTCCGGCGAGCTGCGCGAAGGCCTCGGTCCCATCGACGTGCTGCGGGCGACGCTTCCGGCGGGCACGGTCAGCGGGGCGCCCAAGGTGCGGGCGATGGAGATCATCGACGACCTCGAGCCGGTCAAGCGGGGGCCGTACGCCGGTGTCGTCGGGTACGTCGACTGGAGCGGCAATCTCGACACGGCGATCGCCATCCGCACCATGTTCTGCGCGCCGACCGGGACCAGTCTGCAGGCCGGAGCCGGCATCGTCGCCGACTCGGTCCCCGACGACGAGGACCTCGAGTGCCGCAACAAGGCCGCCGCGCTGCTCGCGGCGATCCCGGCCGCCCGGCGGATGACAGCGGCCCGCCGCGACGCCGGCACCCCGGCCTGACCGGGCCTCATCACGGCCCGGTCGAGCTCTCAACCTGCTCTCACCCCGCCATCACAGGTCCATCATCTCGGTCGCCGACGATGGCTGTGGTCCCGCACGACGCGGGCCATCAGCGCCACGGAGGCCACCACGCATGAAGATCAAGTCCGCTCTCACCGCCGCCGGCCTGGCCGGCACGCTCGTGATCGCCGGTGGGGCGACGTCGGCGTTCGCCCAGAGCGCGCCCCGTCCGACCACCGACGGCGCCAGGGGCGAGTTCGTCTGCGCCAACCTGGACCAGATCCAGCAGCTGCAGACCGAACGCGCCACGCTGGTCACGGACCGCTTGGCCCTCCTGGCCGACGCCCGTGTGGCCGCCGGGGCCGGTGGGCACACGGCGGCCGTCGCCCGGATCGACGCTCGCCGCGCCCGCACCGCCGAGCGCCAGGCGAACGTCGCCGAGCGCCAGACCGCGCTGGTCGACTGGGCGGCCGTTCACTGCTGAGCGGCGTCGGCGCGTGGCCGTGCCGGACCGTCCGGACCCGAGCAGACCGCGATCCCGCCCGAGTGATCAGAGCGCCCAGGCGATCAGGAACAGGAACCCGAGCACGCCGAACACCAGCATCAGCACGACCGACCAGAGCAGCAGGATCGGGAACGTCGTGACCGCCCGGAGCGCGCCGGGCAGTGACCGGAGGTCGTCGGCGCGGAGGGCGGTCTGGCGCAGCCGGCTGAACTGTCGGGTCTCGATGAGCGCTGGGACGTTCGTCGTCCCGGCGGCATCGGGCTGGTCGACGGTCACGGTCTCGATCACGACCCGTTGGGCGTCGGGGCTGCGGGTCATCAGCGTCCCGACCTCCTTGACGAGCTCGGTGGCGTTCTTCGTGACGCTCGACAGGCGCCAGCGGGCCAACAGCGGGGCGCCGACGCCGATCACGAGCATCGCCGCACCGACCAGGAGCCAGGCCGAGCGGGCGCTCCCGTCCAACGCGGCGAGTCCGGTCAGGAACGAGAGTCCGCCGACGACGAGGGTCACGAGCGCGACACCGGTCGCCAGGCGCATGGCTCGGCGGGCCAGGTTCGTCACCATGGAAACGGCCTGGCGGGCAAGCTGGTCGATGTCGGCCACGGATCCGAGTGTGCCACGGCGATACTGGAGACCGTGCCAGACGACCAGACCGATGCCTACTGGGTGGCGGCGCCCCGCGATGTCGTACGAGTGAGCGGACCCGATGCCTTGACGTACCTCCACGGCCAGGTGTCCCAGGACCTCCTGGCGATGGCGGTCGGCGACGTCCGTTGGACGTTCCTGTTGCAGCCGACAGGGAAGATCGACGTCCTGGCCCGAGTGCGTCGCGCCGCCGAGGACACGTTCGTGTTCGACGTCGACGCCGGATACGGCGACGCGCTCGCCGCCCGCCTGAACCGTTTCCGCATCAGGGTCAAGGCCGATGTCGAGCCGCTGGACTGGGGCGTGATCAGCGTGGTCGGTGCCGGTCTGGACGACATCGTCGCCGCCGACCCCCGACCGCCGGCCGGGCTCCGGGAGGGAACGGCCGAGGAGCTCGAACGGGATCGCATCGCGGCCGGGTGGCCGGCGATGGGCGCCGAGATCGTACCCGGGGAGTCGATCCCGGCCGAGACCGGCGTCACGGCCGTCGCCGTGAACTTCGCCAAGGGCTGCTACCCGGGTCAAGAGCTCGTCGAGCGCATGGACTCCCGTGGTGCTGCGCCACCGCGCCGCCTGCGCATCCTCACGACGGCCGCCGGGTCGCGGCCCGGAGACCCGATCCTCATCGACGGCGTCGACGTCGGGGTGCTCACCTCGGTCGCCGGCACGCAGGCCCTCGGGTACGTCAAGCGGGGCGTCGAGCTCGGCGACGCGCCGTCAGCCGTTCCGGTCTGAAACCTCGCCCTCGCGCTGCCCGGTCCCGCCGTCGGCGTCGGGCGTCGGCGGGCTACGCGGCCTGGTGCAGCGTGGCGCGGATCGCCACGACCTCGGGACGCGACCGCACCCTCGAGAGCTCCGGCGCCCGGTCGATGAGCTGGGCCAGGCTCGTGCTCGGGCCCGTCGAGTCGGCCGCGGCGCGCAGCCACGCCACGGACGTCTCCTCGTCGCCGAGGGCGGCCGCCGCCCGGGCGATCGCTGCGGCGAGCATCACCTGGGGCTCGCGTTCGTAGGAGGCGGCCCCGTACTCCGCCGCGGCGCGGTTCTCCCCGGCGCCGATCAGCATGTTCGTGAGCACGTACTCGTTCCACGGGTCGCCGGTCGGCAATGGGCGGGGGAGCAGGGCGACGAGCCGGCGCAGCGAGTCATGGTCGACCGCCTGCGGCGCGACCGGCACTGCGCTCGGGCGTTCCAGGGCCCGCGTGGCCAGCTTGCGGGCCTTGGCCTCGTCTCCGTCGGCCAACGCCGCGAAGGCCCTGTCGAACGGCGAAGCGGCGTCCCGCTCGTCGAACAGCATCTGCAGCTGCATCACCAGCAGCAGCCCGAGGAACACGACGAAGCCGCGCAGCTCGGGGCTGAACGCGAACGCGACCGCGCCGCCGATCGTCACGACGACGCTGGCGACCACCATGAACCCGCGAGCTCGGCCGGGGACGAGCCAGTCGAGCAGCGAGGTCACGACGTTGCCGCCGTCGAGCGGGAGGACGGGGATCAGGTTGAACGCGCCGATGGCCGGTCCGGCCCACCACACGGCGCGCGACGCCTCTGTGCTGCCCCGACTGAACGCGTCGAACGGATCGATCCCCATCGCGTAGAGCACGGCGATCCCGGCCGTGATGTGGGTGACCGGACCGGCCAGCGCGATGAGCGCCTCGGTCCCGCGCGACAGCGGCTTGGGCGACGTGTACGACGCGTATCCGGCGAGGAAGTCGAGTGAGATCTCCGCCGTGGCGCCGGCCCGCCGAGCGGCCACCGCGTGGCCGAGCTCGTGGAGCAACGTGAACACCGCGATGGACCCGGCGAGCCACACGCCGAAGCTGTCGCGGTAGATCACGACGATCAGGAGCATGAAGAACAGGAACCCCGACCGCACCTGAACCGGGAACCCGAGGACTCGCATCAGCCCGATCGTACGGCCCGTAGACTGTCGAGCCGTGCCGCCCACATCAACGACCTTCGTGTACGCGTTCGACCACAAGCACCGGCGTCCCCCGATGGAGTACAAGGACCTCCTCGGTGGCAAGGGCGCCAACCTGGCCGAGATGACCAGCGTCCTGAAGTTGCCGGTCCCACCCGGGTTCACGATCTCCACCGACGCCTGTCGCGCCTACATGGCGGGCGGTTGGCCGTCGGGACTCGATGCCGAGATCGCCGGCCACGTCACCAAGCTCGAGACGACCATGGGCCGCAAGCTCGGCGACCCGGCCGATCCGCTGCTCGTGAGCGTCCGTTCGGGCGCCAAGTTCTCGATGCCCGGGATGATGGACACCGTCCTCAACCTCGGGCTCAACGACAAGAGCGTCAAGGGTCTCGCCGCGGCGACCGGCGACGAGCGCTTCGCGTACGACAGCTACCGCCGCTTCATCTCGATGTACGGCCGCATCGTGCTCGACGTCGACGGTACCCGCTTCGAGCACCCGTTGGAGGTCGCCAAGGAGGCCGCCGGCATCACGAACGACGCCGACATCCCTGCGGCGACGCTGAGAGACCTGTGCACGCAGTACAAGGCAGTCGTCAAGGAGGCCACGGGCCGGGCGTTCCCGCAGGACCCGATCAAGCAGCTGCGGGGGGCCGTCGAGGCCGTGTTCCGCAGCTGGAACGGCGCCCGGGCCAAGGCCTACCGCGTCCGTGAGCGCATCAGCCACGACCTCGGCACCGCGGTGAACGTGCAGACGATGGTCTTCGGCAACCGCGACGACAACTCCGGCACCGGGGTCGGGTTCACCCGCAACGCCGCGACCGGCGAGAACCAGCCGTACGGCGACTTCCTCGTCAACGCCCAGGGCGAGGACGTCGTCGCCGGCATCCGCAACACCGAGGACCTCGACCACATGGCCGAGCAGTTCCCGGTGATCCACAAGGAGCTGCTCGCCATCTTCACCCGGCTCGAGCAGCACTACCAGGACATGTGCGACACCGAGTTCACGATCGAGCAGGGCAAGCTCTGGATGCTCCAGACCCGGGTCGGCAAGCGCACCGGCGCCGCCGCGCTGCGCATGGCCGTCGACATGACGAAGGGCTCCGGCACGGGAGCCGGGCGTTGGAAGATCTCGAAGGAGGAGGCGATCACCCGGGTGACGGCCGACAACCTCGATTCCGTCCTGCACCCGCAGTTCGCGGGCACCGGCACCGTGATCGCCAAGGGCCTCGCGGCTTCACCCGGTGCGGCGGTCGGCCGGGTCTACTTCACAGCCGACGAGGCCGAGGCCGCGGCCAAGGCGGGCGAGAAGGTCGTGCTCGTGCGCAGTGAGACGAGCCCCGAGGACGTCCACGGGATGATGGTCGCCGAGGGCATCCTCACGGCGCGCGGTGGGCTCGTCAGCCACGCCGCCGTCGTCGCCCGTGGTTGGGGCACGCCGGCCGTCGTCGGTGCCGAATCGGTCCGCATCCACGGCACGTCGTTCACCTCGAACGGTGTCACCGTCAACCAGGGTGACTACATCTCCCTCGACGGCTCGTCGGGTGAGGTCGTCGCCGGCCAGATGGCGCTCGAGAGCGCCGAGCCGCCGAAGGAGTTCGACATCATCCTCGGCTGGGCCGACGCCATCCGCTCGAAGGGCAAGCGTCCGCTCGGGGTGCGGGCCAACGCCGACACCGGCGAGGATGCCGCCAAGGCCCGCGAGCTCGGTGCCGAGGGCATCGGGCTGTGCCGCACCGAGCACATGTTCCTGGCTCCGGATCGCTTGCCGGTCGTGCGGCGCATGATCCTGGCCCAGACCGACCAGGAAGAGACCGAGGCGCTCGAGGAGCTGCGCAAGGTCCAGCAGGACGACTTTATCGAGATCCTCGACGCGATGGACGGGCTGCCGGTCACGGTGCGCCTGCTCGACCCGCCGCTGCACGAGTTCCTCCCGTCGGTCGAGGAGCTGCGGATCAAGGAGGCGACGGTCGGCCTCGACGCCGAGGAGAAGGCGCTCCTCGCGGCCGCCGAGACCTGGTCCGAGCACAACCCGATGATCGGCACCCGCGGTGTGCGCCTCGGTGTGATCAAGCCGGGCCTGTACGCGATGCAGGTGCGGGCGCTGCTGGACGCCGCGGCCGACCTGCGCAAGCAGGGCAAGAACCCGATCGTCGAGATCATGATCCCGCTGACCGTGACCCGCGAGGAGCTGCACCTCGCCCGCGGGTGGGTCGAGGACGAGATCGCGCAGGCGACGAAGTCGATGCGCAAGAAGCCCGATATCACCATCGGGACGATGATCGAGACGCCGCGGGCGGCCATCTGCGCCGACCAGATCGCCGAGGAGGCCGACTTCTTCAGCTTCGGCACCAACGACCTGACCCAGATGGCGTTCGGTTTCAGCCGCGACGACGTGGAGAGCCGGATGATGCCGGCCTACCTCGAGCAGGGGTTGCTCAAGCGCAACCCGTTCGAGACGATCGACCAGGACGGTGTCGGCGAGCTGGTGCGGATCGGCGCCCGCCTCGGCCGCCAGACCAAGCCCACGTTGAAGCTGGGCGTGTGCGGCGAGCACGGCGGCGATCCCGAGTCGATCACCCTGTTCTACGCCGCCGGCCTGAACTACGTGAGCTGCTCGCCGTTCCGCGTGCCGATCGCCCGTCTCGCCGCGGCGCAGGCCATCGTCGGCGCCGCCCGCGCCACCAGGTAGTGCGCGTCGCGCCAAGTCGTGTCACACGCGCCCGGTATCGGTGCCGGCGGAAACCCGAGCCGTGACGACGGCCGAGTGACGATCGGCGTCGCGGCGGGCACACTGCTGGCGTGATGTCCCTGCTGGCCGCCGAGAGTGGCGGCACCTTCGTCGATCTCGACGTCGAACCATGGAACTGGGCCGTGCTGCTGGCGCTGATCATCGGCCTGCTGCTCGTCGACCTCCTCGTCGTGCATCGCGAGGCGCACGCCGTCAGCACGCGCGAGGCGGCCGTCGAGTCGGCGGTGTGGATCTCGATCGGCGTCGCGTTCTCCGTCGTCGTCTTCTGGTGGTTCGGTGGCGCGGCGGCCGGCGAGTACATCTCGGGCTACCTCATCGAGAAGAGCCTGAGCATCGACAACGTCTTCGTGTGGGCGTTGATCCTCGGCTACTTCAACGTGCCGGCCAAGTACCAGCACCGGGTGTTGTTCTGGGGCATCTTCGGCGCGCTGGTGATGCGGGCCGTCTTCATCTTCGCCGGTGTCGCCCTGATCGAGCAGTTCGACTGGATCCTGTACGTGTTCGGGGCGTTCCTGCTGTTCACCGCAGGCCGCCTCGTGTTCTCCGACAACGACCACGTCGACCCCGGCAAGAGCAGGTTCCTCAAGCTCGTGAACCGGGTCGTGCCGAGCACGGACAAGCTCGACGGTCCGCACATGTTCACGAAGATCGACGGTCGGCGGTTGGCCACGCCGCTGTTCGCGGTGCTCGTGCTCGTCGAGGTCACCGATGTGATCTTCGCCGTCGACAGCGTGCCGGCCGTGCTCGCCGTGAGCCACGAGCAGTTCATCGTGTTCTCGTCGAACGCGTTCGCCATCCTCGGCCTGCGGGCGCTGTACTTCCTGCTCGCCGACATCAAGGACCGCTTCACGTACCTGCAGCAGGGCCTCGCCGTCATCTTGGCCTTCGTCGGGATCAAGATGATCATCGCCGACTGGTACCACATCCCGACGTGGGCCTCGTTGACCTTCATCGGCCTCGTGCTCGCGGTGTCGATCCTGGTGTCGCTGTGGCGGTCGCCGCCGACGCCGGAGGCGGTGACCGAGGACGGCGCGCTGGAGCCGGCCCCGCCGACGACGTCCGAGCACTGACCCGCTCGTCCACCCCGGCGCTCGCCCGGCGTCGCGTCGCCTTACCCTGGCCCGATGGCGATCGCCGACGACGACATCGAGCGGCTGCGCTCGACGGTGTCGATCGTCGACGTGGTCGGGCAGGTCGTCGCCCTGCGCAAAGTGGGGCGGAACTGGACCGGGCTGTGCCCGTTCCACGCCGAGAAGAGCCCGTCGTTCAACGTCCGCGAGGAGACCGGCCGCTACAAGTGCTTCGGCTGTGACAAGGGCGGGGACGTGTTCACGTTCGTCCAGGAGCACGAGCACGTCGACTTCGTGGGAGCGGTCGAGTACCTGGCCGCCAAGGCCGGTGTGCAGCTCACGTACACCTCGACGGGGCAATCGCGTGATCGGGCCCGCCGCAAGCAGCTCGTCGAGGCGATGGGGACGGCGATCGAGTGGTACCACGACCGGCTGTTGAACGACCCCGAGGCCCGAGCCGCTCGCGACTACCTCCGCTCGCGGGGTCTGGCCGGCGACGTCGCCCGCACGTTCAGGCTCGGTTGGGCGCCCGACGACTGGGACGCCCTGTCGCGGCGGTCGGGGATCGACCGGGAGTTGTTGCGGTCGACCGGGTTGGCGTTCGACAACCGGCGCAACCGGATGCAGGACTCCTTGCGGGCGCGGGTGCTGTTCCCGATCTTCTCCGACGCCGGAGAGCCGGTGGCGATCGGCGGGAGGGTGTTGCCGGGCTCCGACGACCCGGCGAAGTACAAGAACTCGCCGGAGACCCCGATCTACGCCAAGTCCAAGACGCTGTACGGGTTGAACTGGGCCAAGGCCGAGATCGCGGCGATGGACCAGGTCGTGGTGTGCGAGGGCTACACCGACGTCATCGGGTTCCACCGCAGCGGCGTCACGCGGGCTGTCGCGACGTGTGGCACCGCGTTCACCGAGGACCACGTCCGGTTGCTGAAGCGCTACGCCAGCCGGGTCGTGCTGGCGTTCGACGCCGACGCCGCCGGCCAGGGCGCGGCCGAGCGCTTCTACGAGTGGGAGCAGAAGTACCAGGTGCAGGTGTCCGTGGCGCGGCTGCCGGGGGGCCTCGATCCCGGCGACCTCGCCCAGCGCGATCCCGGTGCGCTGAGTGCCGCCGTGGCCGATGCCACGCCGTTCCTCGCCTTCCGACTGCGGCGGGTGATGGAGGGTCAGCCGGCGCGCACGCCCGAGGACCGGGCCCGGCTCGCCGAGCGGGCGATGAGCGTCGTGAACGAGCACCCGGACGACAACGTTCGCAAGCTGTACGCCGGCCAGGTCGCCGCCGAGGTCGGTCTCGGGGTCGCCGACCTGGTCGACATCGCGGCCCGCCGGACCCGGCGCCCGACGCTCAGCGTGGCGCCGACCCGACGCGGGCCGTTGCGGGAGAACGGCGAGTTCGTCGCAGTGGCGTTGCTGGCCCAGGACTGGGAGTCGATCGCGGAGTGGCTGGTGGAGGAGCTGTTCCACGACGAGGCTCATCGGCGAGCGTTCCTGGCGCTCGCGGCGGTGGACGGTGACCTGACCGCGGCCATCGAGACCGCCGACCCCGAGGCCCGCGAGGTGCTCGAACGCGCCGCGGTCGCCGACCTCGATGTGGACGCCGAGGCCGAGGCCCGGAACCTCATCGGGGCCGCCGTCCGCCGGGAGCTGTCGACGAGCTCGCCGCCCGGAGCGGGTTACGGCGGCCCGCGCGTCAGGATCGGGGACCCCGAGCTGATCCGCGACGACGCCGAGGCCCGGCGCCAGTTGGAGGCTCTGGCGAGCTCCAACGGGTCGGCGGGGGCTGCGGAGTGGTTGCTAGGTTGGCTCCATCGCCGTATGGAGGAACGCACCCGTGGGGGAACGTGATGATCACCCGAGGGAGAGGATCATCGAGCTCTCCGTCGCGGCCGTCGTCACATCCACCGACCCCATCATCGACGTGCACGTCGAACCGTCCGAGATGGACGGCGTCGACGCCGCCGAGTGGGCGTCGCTGCTCGAGCGGGGCCGTCAGCAGGGGAGCGTCCACGCCGAGCAGGTGACGCACGTCATGCGCCACGTCGAGTTGACCGGCGACGTCCTCGACACCATCACGCAGACGCTGGCCGAGGCCGGGATCTCGCTGGACGAGACCGTCGACGAACCCGATCCGGTCGAGCTGCAGGACGACACGCCGAGTGATGCACCACGTGTGTCCGAGCGGGAGCTGGAGGACGCCGACGAGCACCTCCTCAGCCGCCGCCGGCGCCGGCGGGTGCGCCGCGCCGCACCCCGCACGGATGGCGTGACGTCGGACGGCGTGCGCATGTACCTGCGCGAGATCGGCCAGGTCGACCTGCTCACCGGCGACGACGAGCGGCGCCTCGCCCAGCTGATCGAGGAGGGCCACCTCGCCGCGGCACGCATCGACGAGGCCGCCGAGCTGGGGGAGCGGCTCGCCGATCCCGAGACCCGTCGGTTGATGCGCTGCATCCAGCGGGGCGAACGGGCCAAGAGCGAGCTGACCCAGGCCAACCTGCGACTCGTCGTCAGCATCGCCAAGCGATACTCCGGGCGGGGCATGCAGCTGCTCGACCTGATCCAGGAGGGCAACCTCGGGCTGATGCGGGCGGTCGACAAGTTCGACCACTCCAAGGGCTTCAAGTTCTCGACGTACGCCACGTGGTGGATCCGCCAGGCGATCACCCGCTCGATCGCCGACCAGGCCCGCACGATCCGCATCCCGGTGCACATGGTCGAGCACATGAACCGGGTCATCAGGGCCAAGCGCCAGCTGCACCAGGAGTTGGAGCGCGAGCCGACGATCGACGAGCTCGCCGCCCGCGTGCAGCTGGAGCCGGACCGGGTGCGCGAGCTCTTGCGCATCTCGCTCGACCCGCTCTCGCTCGACTCGCCGATCGGCGAGGAGGACGAGTCCAACCTCGGCGACTTCATCGAGGACTCCTCGACCGACGGCCCCGCCGACGCTGCGACCAGGGTGATGCTCACGCAGGCCGTCGGCGCTGTGCTCGGCGAGCTGTCCGAGCGCGAGCAGGAGATCGTGCGGTTGCGGTTCGGCCTCGACGGTGGGCAGGCCAAGACCCTCGAGGAGGTCGGTCGCGAGTTCGGGGTGACCCGCGAGCGCATCCGCCAGATCGAAGCCAAGACGCTGGCCAAGCTGCGTCACCCCCAGCGCAGCCAACGGCTGCGCGAGTTCCTCGAGGCCGAGTAGCGACGAGTGCACGACGGGGCAGGGCCGAGGGCGTCCCGCCGACGCATCGGCGACGTCTCGGGCGTGTGATGGGACGGCTGGGGGCGGTATCGTCCTCGGCTGCCATTCCGGGGTAGCTCAATTGGCAGAGCAGGGCGCTGTTAACGCCAAGGTCGTGGGTTCGAGCCCCACCCCCGGAGCCAACGGACCAAGACCCAGGGCGGTAGCTCAGTGGTCAGAGCAGGGGACTCATAATCCCTGGGTCGTGGGTTCGATCCCCACCCGCCCTACAGACCCAGTCGGCACGAAGGCAAGGTCGGCGTCCCGCCACCAGCACCCTGCGCCCTGCGCGGGAGCCGGCCTTCCCGCGCTGGCGCCCGCTCGCCTCACGAGGTGAGATGGCGCACCAGTGACCGACCTCACGTCCCGTCCCGACGCGGCCACCATCGCGACGCTCGACGCACTGATCTGGCACGCGCGGACGACGGTCCACGCCCGGTTCGCCGTCGGCGACGGTCCGGCCCGTCGCTTCGACCCGGACGTCGCCGGGTTCGTCGCCATCGAGTCCGACACGCCCGAGGCGTGGGCGGCGCTCGCGGCCCTCATGGGCACCGATGAGACGGTCCTGCTCGCGGGCCGCTTCACCGAGCCCCCGCCGACATGGGGCGTCGAGCGGGTGGGGTCCGGCTTCCAGGTGGTGCTGGGCGATCTCGCGCCGCCGGTGGCGATCGACGGTGACATCGTCCGGCTGACCGCAGCGGATGTGCCGGGGATGCTGGCCCTCGTCGAGCTGACCCAACCCGGGCCATTTCGCCCGCGGACGATCGAGCTCGGCAACTACGTCGCCACGACCAGCCTTTCGGTCCGGATATTGGTTGCCCGTGCGACCAATATCCGGACCAAAGCGGGGCTAGGCGCCTCGGCGGGTGGGCGCGTCGGGCGCGGCCGGATACGGGTTCGGCTGGATCTGGGCCAGCACCTCGACCGGCGTGCTGAGGTCGCCGCCGGTGTGGGCGACGCTGAACACGCGCTCGGCGCGTCGGTGACCGGCCAGCCAGCGCACCCACCGCAGCCACGTCGAGATCCGGTTCCCGAAGCCGTTGAGGAAGGCAAGGTGGACGAACATCCACACGACCCACGCCGGGAACCCGCTGAGGTGGATCCCGCGCACGCTGCAGATGGCCCGGAACCGCCCGATGGCGGCGACGCTCCCGAGATCGCGGTACTTGAACGGCCGGCTCTCGGTGTCGCCGCTCAGTCGTCGCACGATGGTGTTGGCCGCGTGCAAGCCGCCCTGCATGGCGACCTCGCACACCCCGGGGAGCTTGTCGAGGCTGACCATGTCGCCCACGGCGAAGACCTCGGGGTGGTCGGGGAGGGTGAGGTCCGGCAGCACCGAGATGCGACCGGCACGGTCGACGTCGGCACCGGTCGCGTCGGCCAGCGCCTTGGCCAGCGGTGACGCCTGCACGCCTGCTGCCCACAGCACCGTGCGGGCGGCGATGCGCTGGGTCCCGCCATCGGCCGAGCCGACGTCGACACCAGTGGCGTCGACGCCCGTGACGCGGGCGCCCATGCGCAGCTCGACGCCGAGCCCCTCCAGCTCCTTGGTGGCCCGGCCGGCCAGGGAGTCACCGAACGTCGCCAGCGGCTCCTTGCCACCGTCGAGGAGGAGCACGCGCAACGAGGCCGGATCGAAGGTGCGGAAGTTCCCGGTCAGGCTCCTCGTGGCCAGCTCGCGGATCTGTCCGGCGAGCTCGCAACCGGTGGGCCCGGCGCCGACGACGACGATCGTCAGCCATTCCTGCTGCTCGGCGGCGTCGGTGGCTGATTCGGCCAGCTCCAGGGCACCGAGGACGCGGCGGCGTACCTCGAGGGCGTCGTCGATGGTCTTCATGCCCGGCGCGTGCAGGGCGAGCTCGTCGTGGCCGAAGTAGGACTGCCCGGCCCCGCCGGCGACGATCAGGCTGTCGTAGGGGATCTCCACCGTGCTGCTCGGTGGGCGGGTGGCGGAGACGATCCGCCGCTCGAGATCGAAGCCGGTGACCTCGACGAGCTCGACGCGCACGTTGCGGGCGCGGCGCAGCACTCGGCGCAACGGCGGTGCGATCTGGCCGGGCGAGAGGATGCCGGTCGCCACCTGGTACAGCAGCGGCTGGAAGAGGTGGTGGTTCCGCCGATCCAGCAGCGTGACGTCGACCGGCAGGTTGGCCAGGAAGCGACAAGCCGGAAGCCCGCCGAAGCCGCCTCCCACCACGACGACACGGTGGCGAGGCGCGCCCTCGGGGGCCGGGATCCGGCCGCCCCGCCGCAGCGGCCGCGAGAACCGGCTCACAGGCCGGGGCTGGAGTGCATGATCCCACCGTCGGCGAAGATCGTCGTCGCCGCCAGGTACGTGGCCCCGTCGCCGGCCAGGAAGACCACGACATCGGCGATCTCTCCCGGCTCGGCCATCCGGCCGATCGGGATCGCCGCGTCGAGCTTCTGCAGGAGGACCGCGTCGGCCATCGTCGACGCGTTGATCGGCGTGTCCACGGCGCCCGGTCCGACGCCGACGACGAGCACGCCGTACTTGGCCAGCTCGACGCCCGCCGTGCGGGTGAGCATGCGCATCCCGCCCTTCGACACGCAGTACGCGGTGTTGTCGGGCATCGGCCAGTCCTCGTGGACGGACGTCATGTTGATGATCCGCCCGCCGCCGCCCTGAGCGATCATCTGCTTGGCCGCGATCTGGGTGCCGAAGAAGGCGCTCTTGAGGTTGATCGCCAGGACGCGGTCGTACTGCGACTCAGTGGTGTCGAGGGTGGACGTGCGGGTCTCGATCCCGGCGTTGTTGACCATGATGTCGAGACGACCGAACGCGCTGACGGCGGCGGCCACGAGCCGCTCGAGGTCCTCGATCTTGCTGACGTCGGCGTCGACGCCGATCGCCTTGTCGCCGAGCGCGACGATCTGCTTCTCGAGGTCCTCGGTCGCCTGCTCGTTGGTGACGTAGTCGATCACGATGTTGGCACCAGCGCGAGCCAGCCCCAACGCGACGGCTTTGCCGATACCGCTGTTCCCGCCGGTGACGATGGCCACCTTGCCCTCGAGTGTCATGTGCGTGTGCTCCTCACTGTTCGATATGGATGGGGATGTTCGGTACGGATGGGCGGATGTCAGCGCACGGCGACCGACGCGGTGAGCGTCATCGCCCGGCCCGCTCGGCGAGCACGCCGGGGAGGTCCCCGACGCCGAACACGCCGTCACCCGGCCGGCCGCGAATGAGGTCGGCGACGACGCCGGTCCAACCGGTCTGGTGCATCGCGCCGAGCCCGGCGCCGTTGTCCCCGTGGAAGTACTCGTTGAACACGAGGTTGTCCCTCCACGCCGGGTCCTGCTGCAGGCGTTCGACCCCGCCGAACGACGGGCGACGACCGTCGGAGCCCCGGAGGAAGAGCGACACGAGGCGTTGGCGGAGGTCGTCGGCGACCTTGTCGAGGGTCAGCATGTTGCCGCTGCGGGTGGGGTACTCGACCTCGAAGTCGTCACCGAAGAACCGGTAGTAGCGCTCGAGGGTGCTGACGACGAGGAAGTTGAGGGGGAACCACAGCGGCCCCCGCCAGTTGGAGTTGCCCCCGAACATCGACGTCGTCGACTCGGCCGGTTCGTAGTCGATCGTCGCCGAGATGCCTTCGACGTCGAGTTGGTACGGGTGCTCGCGGTGGTACGCGGACAGGGCTCGCAGCCCATAGGGGGAGAGGAACTCGTCCTCGTCGAAGAGCTTGTCGAAAAGCCGGCGCAAGCGGTCGATGCCGACGACACCGAGCAGGAGCTTGCGGTTCCCCGGTTCGCCGCGCAGGAGGCCCTGACCGGCGAGCTGATCCAGGCCGCCGCCCTGCTGATCGAGCCACCTGGCGAACTGCTTGCCGACCGTCGCGGACCGGGCGATGACCTCCTCGTCGACCACGACGGCGGCGAGCAGCGGGATGATGCCGACCATCGAGCGGACCCGTACCGGCACCTCGGACCCATCCGGGGTGACCAGCTTGTCGTAGAACAACCCGTCGGTCTCGTCCCACACGCCGAGGTCCCGCATCGCCTCTCTCATGGACGCGAAGTGCTCCAGGAACTTGAGCACGAGATCGGTCGCCGGCCGCTGGCCGGATCGGTTGAGGATCGACGCGATGGCGCCCATGGCCAGCGCGTAGAACGCCATCCAGCCCGTCGCATCCGACTGCTCGAGCCGGCCGCCGACCGGGAGGTGCGATCGATCGATGGGCCCGATGTTGTCGAGGCCGAGGAAGCCACCCTCGAACAGGTTCGAACCGTCGGCGTCCTCACGATTGACCCACCACGTGAAGTTCACGAGCAGCTTGTCGAACACCTTGCTCAGGAAGTCGAGGTCGCGACCGCCGTCGATGGCGAACACCTCGAGCGCAGCCCACGCCTGCACGGGCGGGTTGACGTCACCGAAGTCCCACTCGTAGGCGGGCAGGGCGCCGTTCGGGTTCTGGAACCACTCGCGGCAGATCAAGAGCAGCTGGTACTTGGCGAACGCCGGGTCGAGGTGGGCCAGGGCCACGCAGTGGAACCCGAGATCCCACGCCGCGAACCACGGGTACTCCCACTTGTCGGGCATCGACATGATGTCGAACGCCTGGAAGTGGCGCCAGCGGGCGTTGCGGCCCGTCAGCCGCGACGCCGGCGGCACTGGCTGGGTCGGGTCGCCGTCCAGCCAGCGGGCGACGTCGTAGTCGAACAGCTGCTTGCTCCACAGCATCCCCGCGAAGGCCTGCCGCATCACCAACGCGGCGTCGGGCGAGGTGTCGGGTGGGGTCAGCTCGGCGTAGAACGCGTCAGCCTCGCCGCGACGCGCGGCGACGACCTTGTCGAAGTCCTTGCCGAGCGCCGAGCCGACCTTGGCCGGCTTCGAGCCGACCGGCCGGAGCCGCAGGCGTACGTCGACGGTGGCGCCCGACGCGACCGAGACCTGGAACCACAGCGCGGCCTTCGTGCCCTGTCGGGCCGGGTTGACGGCGTCCTCGCGACCCCCGACGACGCGGTCGTTGATGCCGTCCTTGGGATACGGCGTGATCGGCGCGGCGCCGAACAGGCGGGCGGTGTTGGTCTCGTTGTCACAGAACAGGGCGACCGGTTCGGAGCCGTCGGCGCCCGACCCGGCCAACAGCTCGAGCTCGCCGAGAAACGGATGCTCGATCGCGATCGTCCCGTCCGCGGTGGCCCGCAACGTCGGCTTCTCGGCGCCGACGTCCCATGCCCACGTGTTCCGGAACCACACCGTCGGGAGGACGTGCAGGGTGGCGGTGTCCGGCCCGGCGTTCGTCACCTGGACCGTCATCAGCACGTCGGTCGGCGATGCCTTGGCGTAGTGGACCTCGCAGATCCAATAGCGATCGTCGTCGAACACGCCGGTGTCGAGCAGCTCGTACTCGGGGTCGAACTTCGAGCGCCGCCCGTTCTCGCCCAACAGGTCCCCGTACGGGAACGTGCGCTGCGGATAGTGGTACCGCCAACGGTTCCAGGCGTGGCTGGGGACGGCGTCGAGGTACCACCAGTGCTCCTTGACGTCCTCCCCGTGGTTGGCCTCTGCGCCGGTCAGGCCGAACATGCGCTCCTTGAGGATCGGATCTTGTCCGTTCCACAGCGCCAGCCCGAGGCAGAGTCGCTGCTCGACGTCGCAGAAGCCGGCCATGCCGTCCTCGCCCCACCGATACGCCCGGGAACGGGCGTGGTCGTGGGGCAGGTAGGCCCAGGCGTCGCCGTCGGCGCTGTAGTCCTCGCGGACGGTTCCCCACTGCCGTTCGCTGACGTATGGTCCCCACAGGTACCAGTCGTCGGCTTGACGCAAGCCGTTGCCCAGGTCGCCGAACTGCTCGATCCTCGTGCGCTCCGCGCTGGTCATGGTGAATCTCCGTTGGCTCAGCTGAGGCGTTCGAGGAGGTGGTCGCCGACACGCAGGGCGTTGGCGATGATCGTCAGCGTGGGGTTCACGGCGCCGATCGAGGCGAAGAAGCTGGCGTCCACCACGTACAGGTTGTCGAGCTCATGGGCCTTGCAGTTCACATCGAGCACGGACGTGGTCGGGTCGGTCCCGAACCGCGCCGTGCCGGCCTGGTGGGCGGTGGCGGCGACGTCCATCGCCTCGTGGAGGTACAGCTTGCGTTGGTGGAACCCGTCGTGCATCCCGAGGTCGGAGAGCATCGACTGGAACTTCAGACGCAGCCGCTTGAGCCCTTCGGGGTTGGTCTCCTTGAGGACCAGGCGGACCGTGCCGTCGGCCTCGATGCTGACGCGGTTGTCGGGGTGGGGAAGGTCTTCCGACGACAGCCAGAAGTCGACGCTGTGGTGGGCGACCGCGTCGACCGCGCTCTCCGGCGTCCGTTTGGCGGCCCAGGCCAGGAAGTGCGGCGCCTTGCCTCGGAGCTGCGCGCCGTCGGCCTTGCCCAACATCTGGATGCCGCCCCACGGGTAGTCGGTGTCCTCACCCTTGAGGTACCAGTCGTTGAGCGCCAACGTCTTCTGGAAGCGGGTCGGGTTGGGCTCCTTCGACAACGCCATCATCGCGACGTTGTTGTGTCGCATGTAGTTGCGCCCGACCTGATCCGAACCGTTGGCCAGTCCGGCCGGATGGGCGTCGTTCGCCGACCGCAGCAGCAGCAGCGCCGAGTTGAGGGCGCCGCAGGCCACCACGACGATGTCGCCGGAGTAGCGGGCCTCGGAGCCGTCGCCGAGCGTCGCCACGACGGCCGAGACCTGTCGCCCGGACGCGTCGGTCTCGAGGCGCTCGACCTTGGCGTTGATGACGAGATCCACGTTGGGATGGGTGAGTGCGGGATCGACGCACACGACCTGGGCGTCGGCCTTCCCGTCGACCAGGCACGGGAAGCCGTCGACCCGGTCGCAGCGGATGCAGCGGCTGCTCGGCACGGGGTTGCCGACCTCGTCCTGGTCGAGCATCACCCCGATCGGCAGGTGTGACGGGTGCAGTCCGAGCCGCTCGAGGTCGTCGGACAGCTGCTGGATGCGCGGTTCGTGCTCGACCGGTGGGTTGGGGTACGGGCCGCTGCGCGGACCGTCGGTCGGATCCTCACCGTCCCGACCGTGCACGACGAACAGCTCCTCGGCCTGCGCGTAGAACGGCTCCAGCTCGTCGTAGGTGATCGGCCAGGCCGGCGAGATGCCACCGTGATGGGTGATCTCCCCGAAGTCCTCGGGCCGCAGCCGGAACAACGCGGCGCCGTAGAACTTGGTGTTGCCGCCGACGTTGTAGTTCTGCTCCGGCGTGAAGCCGTTGCCGTCGGCGTCGAGCCAACGTTCCGACGTCAGGTACTTGCCGCGCACGAACACCGCCTCGGTGTCCCAGTTGTCCCGCTCCCGCGGCAGATAGCCACCGCGCTCGATCAACAGGATCCGCTTGCCGGACGACGCCAGTCGCCACGCCAAGCTGCCTCCACCGGCACCCGTGCCGATGATGATGAGGTCGTAGTGGTCGGCGCTCGCCATCG
The DNA here is from genome assembly GCA_040507575.1 of Ilumatobacteraceae bacterium. Classification (GTDB taxonomy): domain Bacteria; phylum Actinomycetota; class Acidimicrobiia; order Acidimicrobiales; family Ilumatobacteraceae; genus JALZMG01. The sequence goes on along the minus strand of JBEVOM010000088.1, from coordinate 19,144 downwards.
GATCCTCCCTCCAATCGATGCGTTGATCAATGCCGCCCAGGACGCGCGACACGAGCTAGGCCTTCTCTCTCGCATCCGACCGCGATCGAATGGCAAGTCGACGGTACGACGCGACGGGAGGACGCCGCATCGCCTGATTCGGATGAAGTGGCGCTCCGCAGTCGGCCGCGTGTCGACGAGCCGACCCCGGCAGTCATCCGCTCGTTCTCCCCACGGACATCGGCCCGTCGGCGCGCGTTCACGTACTGTGGCTGGACATCCCCGCCGCCCCGACCTCTGTGCGCGCTCCGGCGCCACGCCGAGCCTGTTCATCCATCCCGGGGGATGCATGGCGTGGTGCTGTCGGTTTCACTCGGCGAGGCGGTCTCGAGCGCGCCGGTCGTGTCCGCGAGTCCAGAAGGGTGACGCACCATGGTGACCGATCCATACGCGATGCTGCGCACCCGCAGCTACCTCGTGCTCCTCGTGCTGGCGGCGATCATCGGGGTGCCGATCGCCGCCGCGGCGTTCGGGTTCCTGACGTTCATCGGGGACATGCAGACGTGGGTCTTCACCGACCTCCCAGAGGACCTGGGGTTCTCCAGCGCGCCGACGTGGTGGCCGATCGTGCCCCTCGTCGTCGCCGGGTTGGTCGTGGGCGCCGTCATCCGGTACCTGCCGGGCGGGGGCGGTCACTCGCCGGCCGACGGGTTCAAGGCGGGCGGCGCTCCCGCTCCGATCGAGCTGCCGGGGATCCTCATCGCCTCGGTCGCCTCACTGGGACTGGGCGCCGTCATCGGTCCAGAGGCGCCACTCATCGCGTTGGGCGGCGGCCTCGCCGCACTGGTGGTCAGGCTCGTCAAGCGCGACGCACCCGCACAAGCGCTCGTCGTGGTCGGCGCGGCCGGCAGCTTCGCAGCCGTCGCTGCTCTGCTCGGCTCGCCCCTGCTCGGCGCGTTCCTCCTGATGGAAGCCATCGGGCTCGGCGGGGCGACCGCCACGATCGTGCTGCTCCCCGGGCTGTTGGCGGCCGGGATCGGGGCACTCGTGTTCATCGGGATCGGATCCGACGACGGTGTCGGGACGCTGTCGCTGGCGGTCCCGAACCTTCCATCGTTCACCCATCCCAACGCGGCCCAGTTCGGGTGGGCAGTCGTCATCGGGTTGGCGGCCGCCGTCGTCGGCAGCGCGATCCGCAGGCTCGCCGTCGTCCTGCGCCCCCACGTGGAGCTCCGCGCCGTGCTCCTGACCCCTGTCGCCGGTCTCGCCGTCGCGCTGCTGGCGATCCTGTACGCCGAGGTCACCGACCACGGGGCGGCCGACGTCCTGTTCTCCGGCGAGACGGCCCTGCCGCAGCTCGTCAACGACCACGCCGCATACACGGTCGGCGCCGTGCTGCTGCTGATGCTGTGCAAGGGCCTCGCGTACGGCATCTCGATGAGCGGCTTCCGAGGCGGCCCGGTGTTCCCGGCGATGTTCCTCGGCGCCGCTGGCGGCATCGCCATGGCCGACCTCCCCGGGATGAGCCTGGTTCCCGCCGTCGCCATGGGCATTGGCGCGATGACCGCTGTGCTCCTCCGCCTCCCGCTGACGGCCGTTCTGCTGGCCACGCTCCTGCTCGGCGCCGACGGCCTGGCCACGATGCCCGTCGTCATCGTTGCCGTCGTCGTCGCCTATGTCGCCTCGGCCTGGCTCCTCCCCGATCCCGAGCCGGCCCCCGCCGCCGAACCCGACCCCGCCGCCCCTGCGCCGGCCGCCGTCCCGGTCGACCGGCGCGGCGGCTGAGGACCGCGGATCAGCGCTTGAGCAGGAACCGCAGCCGGGCGGCGCGGGCATCCCAGGCGTACACGACCACCGTGCCGGCGATGAGATCGTGGAGCGCCCGGCGATCGCGGCGCAACACGATCAGCACGAACCCGAAGCAGAACAGCAGGAAGCTCAACGGCAGCACGAGGACGCGGACCACGGCGTGGCGTTGGTCCAGGTCGCGTCCGTCGGCGCGGACGGCCCGCACGCCGACGATGCCCATCCCGAGCGTGCGGCCGGCGACGGAGAGCGGATAGGCCATGTAGAAGACGGCCCACGCCGCGAGCAGGAGCGCGGACACGAGCGGCGCTTCGGCGAGCCTCACGTCTCCACCGAAGAGCGCCGACAGCACGTACTCGGCGACGGTGCCGCCGAGCGCGAACCCTCCCACGATCAGCAGGATGTCGATGCCGAACGACACCGCACGCGTCACCACACCTGCGTAGTGACCCTGCAGTCCGGGATTGCTCGCCGACGACAGGTAGCTCGTCGTCACGGCTCACCTCCACCCAGCAGGACGGGCGGACCGCCCGGCGTGGCCGAAGGGTCACGACGCAGGAGGCGGTCGACCCAGCGGTGCACGAAGCCGTCGAGCCCGACCCCCTGGCTGCGCAGCACGTCGACGGTCTGCGCCATGACGGCCGAACCCGAGCGGGCGATCAGGGCGCCGACCTCGGTCCGTTCGATGAGGGCGTCGATGTCGACCCGCTGCAGCACGGCGTTGATGTCCACCTTGGCGACGATCTGCTCGATGTCGAGGCGATCGACCAGCGATTGCACGTCGAGCCGGGCCAGCAGGGCATCGAGGTCGGCGTCCGCGAGCAGCGAGTCGATGTCGACCCGGCCGAGGACGCGGTTGACATCCATCCGCTCGAGCAGCTGATCGACGTCGAGCTTGTCGACGACCGCGTTCAGGTCGACACGTTCCAGCAGCCCCTGGACGTCGACCCGATCCATGACCGCCTGGATGTCGACGCGCTCGACCAGACCCTGGACGTCGACCTTGTCGACGATCGCCCCGACGTCGACGCGGTCGACGACCGATTCCACGTCGACCTTGTCGACGATCGACTGGATGTCGACCCGTTGGACCACGTCGTCGATGTCGATGGCGCCGACGACCCCGGGCGCGACCTCGTTGGCGACGACTTGGACGATCTCGGTCGCCCCCCCGACCAGGGAATCGAGCAGTCGCTGACGGTCTCGGCCGCGGCGGCCGCTCTGGCTTCGCGACACGGTCCCCGTCACCCAGGTTCCCGGCCCGCCGGCGCCCCTCGATCCGCGTCGCCGACCGCGTCACTCGCGGCGGCGAGGGCGCCGAAGGCGTCGCGGAGGCAGTCGACGAGGGCCTCGGGCTGCGCGAAGGCGCCCTCGTCGAGAGCGATCCCGACGTCGAGGCGATCGCCGTTCCCGAACGCCGTGATGTTCATCGGACACCCGAGCCGAGGTCCCAACGGGTAGCTCGACTCGATCTGGGCGCCGCAGATGTGACGCGCGCCGCGCAGGCCCGGCAGCGCGGTGGCGGTGAAGTCGACGGAATCGGCCTGGGCGTGGAGCGCCGGGAGCAGCATCCTCGTCGGCAGGCGCCCGATCGTCGTCGCCAGCGACGAGGCCAGCCGAAGGGCCGGTTCGCGCCGGGACTGGGCCAGCCGCTCCACGACGACACCGAACTGCGGTCCCGGACGCCGCCCGACCGTCGTCGGCACCTCGAGGCGGGTTGGCGCGAACCAGTTGCCGCCAGCCTCGTGGTTGCGACGCTGGCCGGCCGGCGTGGCCAAGCGAAGCTCGAGGCACGGTTGTCCGAGGCGCTCGTAGTACGTCCCGAGGCCGGCGGCCGCGGCCGCGACCACGAGGTCGTTGCGGCTCCCGCCCAGAGCGAGCGCGGCCGATCGGGCATCCTCGACCGACAGCACCTCGAAGCGGCTGAGCATGGAGCTCGATGCTGGACGCTCGGCCAGCGGCCCACCGGTCACCATGAGCTGGCGGGAGACCGAGTTGGCGGCATCGAGCGCGCGTTGCACGCCCCGCACCGCCGTGTCGATGGGATCGACGCTGCGGGCGAACTGGGCGGTCGAGATGAAGCGGCGGACCGCCTTGGTCAGATCGATCGTCACCGTCAACGTGCCCGGCCGGCGGTCGCCGTTCGACGCGGGAGCCGCAACGGCTGGCTTGGGCGGAACCGGTGTGGGGATCCCGACACCAGGCCACTGGGGCTCGTCGAGCAGCAGCCCGAGGAGCCGCATCCCGCCGACCCCGTCCGTCAGCACATGGTGGGCCCGCAGGTACAGGGCGGCCCGCCCGTCCTCGAGGCCCTCGATGAGCGTCAGGTCCCACGGGGAGCGATCGGGGTCGAACGGGATCGCCTCGAGCAACCCGACGAGATCGAGCAACTGGCGCATCGAGCCCGGCGCAGCCACCGAGAGGGTCCGCAGGTGGTGCGCGGGGGCCGGGTCGGGCTCGTCGATCCACGCCGGGCGCGCCCGGATGCCTGTCGGGTCGTCGGGTCGGCGGGACAGACGCGGGGCGCGGTGGGCGACGAGGGCGACGCGATCGGCGAGCGCCTCTGCCGTCGGCGAGCGATCGAGGATCATCAACGTCCCGACGGTCATCCGCAGCGTGGCGTCCTGGCCCACGCGCCACATGATCGCTTCAAGCGGGCTCAGCTGCTCAGTCATCGTGGCCGTCTCCCATTCGCAGACCCTCCCGTGGAGGTTGTGCCGTTCGGCAACCAGATCACATCGTGTCTGAACGCCGACGTGCCTGCACCATCCCATGCGGATGATCCGCGAATCCGCGGCCCCAACCGGCGCCATGGCCGGCTCGGCTCCGAGGTGCGATCAGATCCCGATGCTGGCGTCGTGCGCCTGCTCGCGCGCCAGGCGCAGGCGATGTCCGAGCGCCTCCAGCATCTTGCGGGACACCGACGGCACGTCGGCCAACAAGCTCGTGAACTCGCCTCGCGACATGACCAGCAGACGCATGTCGGTCGTCGCCGTGACGGTCGCGACACGAGGCCCGCCGTCGAGCAGCGCCATCTCGCCGAAGAAGCCGCCGGGTCCGATCGTGTCGATGGCTGCCGCGGCGATCGTGACCTCGGCCTCGCCCTCGATGATCACGTAGCAGGAGCTCCCCGCCGAACCCTCCCGGCACAGCACCTCGCCCGTCCTGGCCGTCATCTCGGTCGTGATCCCGGCCAGCTTGCGCAGCTCGGCTTTCGAGCAGCCCCGGAACAGCGCGACTCCGGCGAGCTGGTCGATCTGTGCGTCGCGCTTGCTCATCGCTAGCTCTCCCTCAACCCTCACGGTCCCCTTGCGCCCGGCTCGCCCGCAGACCCCGTGCGTGCGGCGGGACGCTACCATCCGCCTTCGCCGGGTTGCGCCGATGGGCCCGCTCGGAGAGGGGAGGCAGATCGGTGCAGGTCGGCGAGATCGGCCCGGTCGCCGGGCCACGCGCAACGGCGTGGACGGGAGCGGTCGAACGCGTGCTCGAGCCCGGCGACGTGCTGGTCCGCGAGGGCGAACCCGGCGACGATGTGTTCGAGCTCGTCGCCGGGCGACTCGAGGTCCTGCGCGGGGCGGCTGGATCCCGGATCGACACGATCGCCCCGGGCACGGTCATCGGGGAGATCGCCGCGCTGGCCAGGGGGGTGCGCACGGCCACGGTCCGGGCCGTCGAGCGATCCACGGTGCGCCAGCTCGACGGCGAGCAGTACCGGCGGTGGTTGGCCACCGACGAGGCGTCGCTCGACGCCCTCACCGACATCGCCCGGTTCCGCATCGACCGCCACACGCTGATCGAGATGGTCGGTGCGCTGCTGGCCGTCGACCACGCGGTCGCGGCCGGCGTGGTCGACACGGTCGAACTGATCCGCGTCGACGCCGGCAACGATCTGTTCCAGCAGGGCGACGAGTCCGACGCCGCGTACATCCTCGTCAGCGGCCGCCTGCAGGCGTGGCGTGACGGGGCGGTGATCGGCGAGATCGGGCGTGGGGAGTTCGTGGGCGAAGCCGGCCTGATCGAGGGCACCTCGCGATCGGCGACGATCACCGCGCTCCGGGACTGCACGCTCGGGCGGATCGACATGGCGTCGTTCCAGCAGCTCGCGGCGACGAGCCCGGCGATGATGCTGCAGCTCGCCCGGACCGTGGTGTCGCGCCTCGGGCGCCCCACGAGCCAGGCGCGGGCGAGGTCCGTGGCGGTGGTCGTCACCGCCGCCCTCGACGTCCGCAGGTTCGTGTCGCAGATCGCCGACGAGATCGGGCGTCGCGGGTCCACGCGCCACCTCTGGGCGTCGCGCGTCGACGCCGAGCTGGGACGCCCCGGCCTCGTCGAGTCGGGATCGTCGGTCACCCGTCCTGCGCTCGCCGAGCACCTCCAGGACGTCGAGGCCAGCCACCGGTACCTGGTGTTGGAAGCAGACGCGGACGGCACGAACTGGACCCGCCAGTCGTTCGCGCTCGCCGACCGGATCGTGGTCGTGTCGTCGGCGACGCCCGACGCCGCCGAGCGTCGGCGGGTCGCCGCGGCGCTCGCCGTCGCCCCCGATCGCGCCCGTGTCGAGCGCTGGCTCGCCGTCGTCCACCCGTCGAGCACGACCCGGCCGCTGGGTGCCGCGTCGCTGGCCGACGATCTCGGCTGCGACCGGGTCGCCAACCTGCGGTCGGGCTCGGCGGCCGACATCGCCCGCCTGGCCCGGCTGGTGTCCGGCAACGGGACGGGCCTCGTCCTCGGCGGCGGGGGCGCCCGGGGTTTCGCCCACCTCGGCGTGTGGCGGGCGCTGTGGGAGCTCGGCGTCGAGATCGACGCCATCGCCGGCGCGTCGATCGGCGCGCCACTCGGGGCGGCGATGGCGTTGCAGATCGCACCCGACGAGCTCGACGTGATGGTCGCCGACCTGTTCCGCGGGCTGCTCGACTACACGGTGCCGGTCGTCTCGCTGATCAAGGGCGAGCGGATCTCCCGCAACATCGCGACGGTCTTCGCCGGCGTCGACGTGCGCGACCTGTGGCTGCCGTTCTCGTGCGTGTCGACGAACCTCACGAAGTCGCGCGTCGAGGTCCACGACCGTCTCGACGCGGCGACGGCGATCCGGGCGAGCGTCGCCATACCGGGCGTGCTGCCGCCGGTCCCGTTCGGCGGTGACCTCCTCGTCGACGGAGGTGTCCTCAACAACCTGCCGTGCGATGTCATGCGCGGGACCGGGATGGTCGATCGGCTGATCGCCGTCGACCTGTCACCGCCGGCCGGCCCCGGAGCCCAGGACGACTTCGGGCTGTCGGTGTCGGGTTGGCGGGCGCTGCGAGCCCACTTCGGGCCTGGGCCGTCGCGGTACCCCGGCTTCATGGCGATCCTGATGCGCGCACTCGTCGCCGGCTCCGTGCGTGACCGCGACCAGATGCTCGCCGAGGGCCTCGTCGACTGGTACCTCGATCTCGATCTGCGGGGGATCCAGCTGCTCGACTTCGAGCGGGTCGCGGAGATCGCCCAACGCGGCTACGACGTGGCCAGGCCGCGGCTGGCGACGTGGCTGGCCGAGGAGAGAACCGGCTGACCGCACGGCGCGGTGGACGGCCGACTGCGTCGGCCGGCTCAGCGAGGACTGAGGCCGAGGATCTCCGCCGCGACGTCGCAGGACGCCACGGGGCGCCCGGCGGCCGTGCACGCCGACACCGCCTCGGCGACGAGCTCCTCGTTCGTCGGCGTGCGGTCGCCCCGGTAGAACTCGAGACCGACGTGGAGGTGGCCGCCGCGCGCGAGCGCGGCCCGGCCGACGTCGGTGCGCACGAGGTCCCCGCCGACGGCCGACACGGCCCATGGCAGGTCGGTGCCGTCGAGCAGCTCGAGGTAGGCGTCGAGGGCCGTGACGGTCGGTGGCAGGCCGAACGGCGTCCCGGTGAGACCGGTGGCGTCGCTCAGGTACAGCTTGACGAACGACCCGGTGGGCAACGTCCCGGCGGCGTGGTGCACGAGCACCGCACGCAGGAACCCCGGTTCGTAGATGGCGATGCTCGGTCCGAGGTGGTGGGTGCGGCACAGCTCGAGCTGCCGGGCGATGTCGTCGAAGCTGTTGGCGTAGACGAACGACCCGGCCGGGACGCCGCCGCGGATGCGGCCGAGGTTGACCGAGCCGGGATCGCTGAGGCTCATCCGGATCAGACCAGATGTCGCCAGCGGGGTGATGTGGTCGTACCAGTGGGCAGGCGGCCCCATGTTGATCGTGGGGTACCACAGCGCATCCGGGCGATCGGCCAGCACCCGTCGCCAGACACCGAGGTACACGTCGGCGGCGTCGCCCCCGCTGAGCCCGACGCCCGGTATGTGGTGGTGGACGATGGCCGCGCCGGCGTCGAAGCAGGCATGGGCGTCGCGCACGAGCTCGTCCTCGCTGATCGGCACGTGCGGGTTGCTGGCTTTCGTCGTGGCCCCGTTGATCGCGGCTTCGATGATCACGGCATCGCTTCGGGCGCTCATCGGACGTACGTCTACCAGGTCCGTCCGCGCCGACGAGGATGCAGCGGGCGAGACTGGCGCGATGCCCGACGGCGACCCGACTCGACCCGTCCCCGGCGGCCCGGCGCGGCGCGGGACGTTGCGGATCTACCTCGGGGCGGCGCCCGGGGTCGGCAAGACGTTCGCCATGCTCAACGAGGGCCACCGGCGTCGCGAGCGCGGCCGGGACGTCGTCGTCGGATTCGTCGATGCCCACGGTCGCGAGCGCACGGCCGAGCAGATCGGCGACCTCGAGGTGATCCCGCGCCACGCGGTCGAGCACGCGGGCGCGTTCCTCGACGAGATGGACCTGGACGCCGTCCTGCGCCGACGACCCGAGCTCGTGCTCGTCGACGAGCTCGCCCACACGAACGCGCCGGGCGGCCGTCACGAGAAGCGCTGGCAGGATGTCGACGAGCTCCAGGACGCCGGCATCGACGTGATCTCGACGGTCAACGTCCAACACCTCGAATCGCTCCTCGATGTCGTCGAGCGGATCACGGGGGTGCGCCAGCGTGAGACCGTGCCGGACCACGTCGTGCGGGCCGCCGCGCAAGTCGAGCTCGTCGACATGGACCCCGAGGCGTTGCGTCGGCGGCTCGCCCACGGCCACGTGTACGGGCCCGAGCGGGCCGACGCCGCCCTGGCCAACTACTTCCGGGCCGGCAACCTGGCCGCGCTCCGCGAGCTGGCGCTGATGTGGCTTGCCGATCGTGTCGAGGATTCGTTGTTCGACTACCGCGAGCACCACGGCATCACCCTGCCCTGGGAGACGCGCGAGCGGGTCGTGGTCGCGCTCGCCGGTGCTCCCGACACCGACCACCTGATCCGGCGCGCCGCCCGGATCGCCCAGCGGGCTCGCGGGGACCTGATCGGCGTGCACATCGTCGCGGACACCGGGCTGTCCGGTGGTGCCGACGTGCGGACCGCGACCGTCATGGCCGCCCAGCGTCACCTCGTCCAGGAGCTCGGCGGCGAGTACCGGCGGATCGCCGGCAACGACATCGCGGCCGCACTGGTCGGTCTCGCCCGCGCCGAGAACGCCACCCAGATCGTGCTCGGTGCCAGCGAGCGGCCGCGGTGGCGCGAGGTGTTCAGGGGCTCGGTCATCAACCGAGTCGCGCGGCTGTCGGGCCCGATCGACGTCCACGTCATCTCGCGTCCGGCGCCGGTCGCTCGCGAGACGGTCAGCCGGCTGCCGACGACGCGCGCCGTGTTCACGCCCCTGTCCCCCCGGCGGCAGCTCTGGGGCTGGCTCGTGGCGGCCATCGGCCTGCCGGTGATCACCGTCACGTTCGTCCAGACCCGCGACGTGTTCGGGCTCACGAGCGTGCTGCTGCTGTACCTCGTCCTGGCGATGGTCGTCGCGCTGATCGGCGGCGCGCTGCCGGCCGCGGTCGCCGTCGTCGGAGGGTTCTTCCTCGCCAACTGGTTCTTCACCCCGCCGTACTACCGCCTCGACATCGGTGACGTCGAGAACGTGCTGGCGCTCGTGGTGTACGTCGTCGCGGCCGGGATCGTCGCCGTGCTGGTCGACCGTGTCGGGCGCAGCCGCCTCCGCGCCGCCCGCTCGCAGGCCGAAGCCGAGGCCCTGGCATCGCTGGCCGGCGCGCTCGCCGTGCCGGGAACGGTCGCCGAGATGCTGGGCCAGCTGCGAGCGACGTTCGGGGTGCGGGCGGCGTCGTTGCTCGAGGCCGGCGGCGCCGGCTGGACGGTCACCGACTCGTCGGGGCCCGAGCCGCCGGCGACACCCGATGACGCCGAGGTCAGCCGCGACCTCGGGCGGGGCGTGACGCTGGCCCTGGCCGGCGGTACCTGGTCGGTGGAGGACGAACGGGTGCTGAACGCGTTCGCCGCCCAGGTGGCGATGGTGGCCGAGCGTGAGCGCTTGCAGACGGAAGCGGCTCGGGCCGCCGACCTGGCCGCCGCCAACCGGTTGCGGGGGTCGATCCTGCACGCGGTCTCCCACGACCTGCGCACGCCACTGGCCTCGATCAAGGCGTCGATCTCCAGCCTCCGCCAGCGCGACATCTGCTGGAGCCCCGAGGACGTCGCCGAGTTCCAGCGGACGATCGAGGACGAGACCGACCGGCTCACCGACGTCGTCGCCAACCTCCTCGACATGAGCCGGCTGCAGGCGTCGGCGTTGCAGGTCGTGGTGGCCGCCACGAACGTCGAAGCGGTCGTGCTCGCGGCCGTCGCCAGCCTCGGCCCGTCGGCCGGTGATGTCGTGGTCGACGTGCCGGCGACGCTGCCCGACGTCGCCGCCGATGGCGCGCTGCTGGAGCGGGCCGTGGCCAACCTCGTCGGCAACGCCCTCCGTCACGCGTCCGGCGACGGCCCGCCGCGGGTCACGGCCGGCGAGGTCGTCGACGACGGTCGGTCACGCGTCGACATCCGCGTCATCGACCGAGGGCCCGGCATCCGGCGGGCCGACCGCGAGCTCGTCTTCCAACCCTTCCAGCGCCTGGTCGACAACCGAGGCGGCGGCGCCGGCGTCGGCCTCGGGCTGGCCATCGCCCGCGGCTTCGCCGAGGCGATGGGCGGCGAGCTGATGATCGACGACACACCGGGCGGCGGGGCGACGATGGTCCTCGAGCTGCCCGTGGCGACCGTGGGGGGCGTCGCGTGACGCGGGTCCTGGTCGTCGACGACGAAGCGCCGATCCGCCGGGCGATGGCGGCCAACCTGCGGGCCCGCGGATACGACGTCGACCTCGCCGAGACGGGCGACGAGGCGTTGGTGTCCGCCGCCCGTCACCACCCCGACGTGGTGCTGCTCGACCTCGGCCTGCCCGGCATGGACGGCCTGGAGGTCATCGACGGGCTGCGGGGGTGGACACAGGTGCCGATCGTCGTGTTGTCGGCCAGGGGCACCGAGCGGGACAAGGTCGCCGCGCTCGACGCCGGGGCCGACGACTACGTGTCCAAGCCGTTCGGGATGGACGAGCTGCTGGCCCGGCTGCGGGCGGCCGTCCGCCGGTCGGCCGGTGCTCCCGACGCTGCCGTGGTGGTGACGGACGACTTCACCGTCGACCTCGCGGCCAAGCGGGTGCTCGGCCGCGACGAGCAGGCCGTGCGTCTCACGCCGATCGAGTGGAACCTGCTCGAGGTCCTCGTCCGCAACGCCGACAAGCTCGTGTCGCAGCGCCAGCTCCTCCAGGAGGTGTGGGGCCCGTCCTACGGCGACGAGAGCAACTACCTGCGGGTCCACTTGGCCCACCTGCGCAGCAAGCTCGAGCCCGATCGGGCCCACCCGCGGTACTTCATCACCGAGCCCGGCATGGGCTACCGCTTCGTCACCGCGGCGCCGCCGCCGGCGTGACCCGCGCGCCGCCGCACCGAAGCGCCCCGATCCGGACCCGGGTGGCCGGTACCATCGGGTGTCGTGCACGGCGAGACGGGACGGCGACGGTCGCGGCGCGCCAGACCGCTGGCCATGGCGTTGGCGTTCGGATCCATGCTCGCGCTGCTCGTCCCGACCACCGGCCCGGCGGCGGCGGCCGACGACGACGGTCCGGCGTCCAGCACGCCGGCGTCCAGCACGCCGGCGTCCAGCACGCCCGCGGTGCCGCAGACGTCGTGCCGGGCCGTCGCCCACATCGGCGACTCGATCTCCGTGGGGATGAACTCGTCGGCGTACATCCCGGACCGTGCCTCGCGGATCGGCGGGCAGTACGAGCGGATCGGTGTGCAGGACGTCGAGCTCGACATCTCCGGTGCCCGCTCGATCGTCGAGCACCTCGATGGCCAGCTCGGCGGGGAAGCGGCGGCCCGGAAGTTGCGCCGGCAGGGCTTCGAGGGATGCTGGGTGATCGCGCTCGGCACGAACGATGCCGCCAACGTCGCCGTCGGGTCGGGCTACGGCTACAGCGAGCGCATCGACCGCATGATGGCGATCATCGGCGACGATCCCGTGCTGTGGGTGGACGTCAAGACGCTCCGGGAGCGCGGCCCGTACGCCGCCGAGAACATGCGCCGCTGGAACACCGCCCTCGCCAAGGCCCACGCCCGCTACCCGGCGCTGCGGGTGTTCGACTGGTCGCTCGTCGCCGCCGACCGCTGGTTCCTGCCCGACGGCATCCACTACAGCGCCGAGGGCTACGCGTACCGGGCGGCGTTGATCGCCGGCGCGCTCGCCGAGACGTTCCCCGCCTGATCGACGCCGGCGCCGGCCGCCGCGACGTGACGGGGACCAGGCGTCCCCTAATTCGTCGGTCACGGTCGTCGGGCGTGGAACACTGAACGCCGTCGTCCGAGGGAGGAGGCCGATATGGCAACAGTCGCGGCTGCCGCGTCGAAGGAACGTCCGTCCTGGCTGACCGAGCAGATGGACAGCCGACCGCACGCCCGCATCGGCACGGTGGTCGTCGCCATCTCCCTCGCCGTCGTCATCTCGGTGGGTTTCGGGATCTGGGGCCGGGACCGGCTGTACGAGGTCGACACCAACGTCTACGTCGCCACGGCCGGGCTGTTCGTCGTCGCGTTGGCGATCGAGCGGATGACCGAGCTGCTCGTGGCGCCGTGGGTCGGCCGCGGTGACCGCCGGACCGACCGCAACATCCTCGTCGGCAGCTTCGCGCTGCTGATCGGAGTGGTCGTCAGCGGTCTGCTCGGTCTGCGGATGCTGGCGCTGCTCAGCGGCGACCCGGCCGACGTGAGCTGGCTCGGTGCATCGGTCGAGGTCTTCGCCACGGGTTTGGCGATCGGGTCCGGTGGCAAGCCGCTGCACGATCTCATCACCCGGCTCGACACCAGCGTCCAGACCCGCAAGGACGCCTCGGCGACCGCCGACAGCCCACCACCACCCGCCCCCGACCCGGCCGTCGGTCGGGCGCCGGCCGGCGGCGCCTACCGCATGGCGGTCACGGTGGCGACGGCCCGGGAACCGCGGTCCGACGCTGCCGCGCCCGATGCGCCGGGCGCCGATCCATCGACGTCGGTCGATGCCGTCGAGTCCACCGTGGCGACGCTCCTGCCCACGTGGAACACCGAGCACACGCCGGACGCGCCCGGCTCCATCCTGGTGCACACCGTCACAGCTGCCGTACCGGGCTCGAGCGCATACATCCGCGAGGTGTTCTCGGCCGCGCACCGCCTCCACGGTGCCGGCTTCGACGTGACCGTGGCGCCGGGTGTCGTCCGCGCCGGGACGTCGTTCGCCGCACCCGTCGCCCCGCGTGGCGCACTCGGCCTCCTCGGCGTCGACGCCGCGCAGCAGGAGGCCAGCGGCGGGGGCGCCGGCATCCGGGTCGCCGTGCTCGACACGGGCTGGCTCGCCCACCCCGATGGCGTCGATCCGGCCCGGGTCGACCGCACCGTGCCCGGCGCCGACGTGATCGGCCGTGACGACGACCCGACCGACCCCCTGATCCCCGGTGCTGACTGGGCCAGCCTCGACGTCATGGGGACCCCGGGGCACGGCACCGGTGTCGCCGCCGTCATCGCCGCCGGCGGCGCGCCGTCCCCGACCAGGCCGCAGTTCGGCGAGGAGTGGTGGGAGCGCAGTCCGATGGTCGGCGTGGCCCCCCTGGCGACGATCGTGCCGATCCGCGTCATGCGGGGCCCGGTCCACCTGCTCGACGACGACGTCGCCAAGGGTGTCGACCTGGCGATCGCCGCCGGGTGCCACGTGATCTCGATGTCGCTCGGCGGGCTCGCGTTCCGCAAGCTGGCCCCGGCGATCAACCGCGCCGTGGAGGCCGGGATCGTCGTCGTGTGCGCCGCCGGCAACGAGGTCGGTGTCGTCATCGAGCCCGCCAGCTACCCCAACACGATCGCCGTCGCCGGCGTGACGCTCGAGGGTCAGCCGTACTTCGAAGGCTCCTCCCGCGGCCCGGAGGTGACGGTGTCAGCGCCGGGAGTGGACGTCCTGCGACCGGATTTCGAGCTCGGGCCGCCACCGCGACCGCTCCTCGATCCCGGCGTCGGCACGACGTACGCGACCGCGCACATCTCGGGACTGGCCGCGCTCTGGCTCTCCCATCACGGGGTCGACGCGCTGCGCGCCGCGTATCCCGGCGACCAGGTGCAGCGCGTGTTCGCCCACCTCGTGGCAACGACCGCGCGTCCCTGGCCGGTTGCTCGCCCGGAGCTGCCGACCGATTGGGGACCGGGGATCGCCGACGGCGGTCGCCTGCTGGCGGCGCCGCTGATCGACGCCGGCGGGCCGGTCATCGACCGCGCCACGCTCGACGGCGTGTTCTCGCGCAAGACCCCGATGTCGACCAGCGATCGGCTCGCCGGTGCGTTGGCGAGCGTCCTGGCCGCCGACGGCAGCGCGGAGCTGCGGGCGAACGCGTTCCGCGGGTTGCTCGCGCTGCGGTCGAAGCTGGAGGTCAGCCGGGACATGGGTGCGTCGATCCGCCTCGGCCAGGATCAGGCGACCCGGGACCGCATGGCGGCGAACGCGGGGGCGCTGGTGCGCGCCGAGATGCAGGCGCACGCCGGTGCGAACCCCAACTACCGTCGTGCACTGGCCTCGGCGACCGACCAGCTCCCTGTGCCGAAGGACGCCACGCCCGAGCTGCAGATGGTCGTCGACGAGTCCAACCGGACGGCTCGTGCCGTCGCCAGCGGGAGCACCTGGGACGCCGAGTGGGGTGTCGGGCTCAGCCGCCCGCTCCTGTTGGCGTTGCAGGGCGCCGGGACGATGCGCAAGGGGTACCGCCGCGTCGGTGTCATCGCACTGCTGGTCGCCGTGGCGATCGCCGCGGTGTACGCATGGTGGGACACACCGGGGTCCGACCGGTCGATCGGCGCTGTCGGCGGAGCCGTCGGCCTGCTCGGGATCGGGCTGTACGGTGGCGCGCTGGCGATCGAGCGGGTGCTCGAGTTCACGATCGGCCGGTGGGCGTTCAAGGACACCCCGGGCCGCGAGATGGATCGGGCGCTGATCCTGCTCGGCTGCGGAATCCTCCTCGGCTGCCTGGTGACGATCGTGCTCGACGCCGGTCTCCTGGCCCAGGTCGCGTCGTCCGACCCCGACGACCGCTGGTTCCACGGCGCCGACATCCTCGTCACCGCCCTGGCGATCGGCGGTGGGGCCAAGCCGATCCACGACCTGCTGACGTGGATCAAGCTCCCGAGACCGGCCTGACCCGACCGGCCGGGGCGGCCGGATCGCTCAGATGCCGCCGGCGGTCCGGATCGTGTCGATCATCAACCGGATGCCGCTCGCCGTCAGGTGCATGGCGTCGTACGTCAGGCCCGCGTCGTTCGAAACCGCGGCCCAGTCGGCCAGCACGACGTCCGGGTGGCGCTCGGGCAGCAGGCGCAGCCGCTCGTTGACGTACGGGAAGTACCAGACGTACAGCTGGTACTGCTTGCGACCCTCCGGTGGGATCACCGACTCCGACGGCTCGCGCAGCGTCACCCAGACGATCTTCTTCGCCCCGAGGCTCTCGAGGGTCGTGATGAGCGCGTCGGCTTCCCGGTCGAACTTGGCCGCCCAGTTGTCGTAGTCGACCCGGTCCTTCTCCCACAGCGAGTTGTGCCCGAGCCCGACGATGACCGTCGACCCGACCGGCGTGTTGGCGCCGATGAGGTCGTTGTTGGACTGGTGCAGCATCAACGCCGGATGGGCGCGGTAGTCGACGATGTACCCCGAACCCTGCAGCTCGGACGTCAACGTGTCCTGGGCGCCCAGCAGCACCGAGTCGCCGAGCACGGTGACCGTCCGGTCCTGCTCGCTGAGGGTGGTCGTCGGACCCGCCACGGTCGTCGTCGCCGCGACGACGGCGGCCGGCGTCGCCGCCGGGTCGCTCGGCGTGCTCCCCGCGCCGGTCACACCTTCGACCGGGGTCGTTGCCGCCGGGGTCGTGGTCGACGTCGCTGCCGGGACCGATCCACCCTGGCCGAGCAGCTCCTCCTCGCTCGACGAGTCGGTGGCGCTCACCGTGCTGACGGCGACGAGCAGCAGGCCGGCCACGCTGGCCAGCGCCACGGGGCCGGCGACCCGGCGGGCACCGTGGCGGCGGGCCAGGCGCGTGCGCCACCGTCTGAACGCCCCGTTGCGGATCGGCACCTCGACGTATCGGTAGCTGAGCTCGGCGGCGAGCACGGTCAGGGCCAGCCGGAGGACGAGCGTCGGGTACCGGGTCATCGGCTGGTCGATCTCCGGGCGGGTGTACACGAAGATCGGCCAGTGCCAGAGGTACAGCGAGTAGGAGCGGACCCCGATCCAGATCAGGACTGGATGCGACAGGACGTGGCGGCCGAGCACGGTCGAGCCGTGCACGGTCGCCATGATCGCCGCGCACGACGCGACCGACACGACGGCGAACCCGCCGCGGTAGAGGAACGAGTCGGTGTCCCGCATCGTGGCGAAGCAGCAGACCAGCACCGCGACCGCGCCCATGCCGACCAGGTCGAGGGAGACGGACTTGACCTCGGCGTCGCCGCGGAACGTCCGGTTCGGCTTCCACAGGATGGCGAGGGCGGCCCCGAGGAGGAGGCCAGAGGCCCGGGTGTCCGTGCCGTAGTAGGCCCGGCTCGGATCCATCGCCGGCTCGAACAGCACGGCCATCCAGACGAAGGAGGCGATGGCGCCGGCAGTGATGACGCCGGCGATGACGAGCGGTCGGCCGCGGAACAGCCGCAGGAGCCCGAGCAGGAGCAGCGGCCAGAGCAGGTAGAACTGCTCCTCGATGGCCAGTGACCACAGGTGCTGGAACACGGGCGGCCGCTCCACGGCGGCGAAGTAGGACTGCTCCGTGACGATCAGGAACCAGTTCGTGACGTACGCGAGAGCGGCCCACACCTGGCCGGCGAGCGTGCTCGCGTCCTCGCGGTAGAACAGCAGCACCGCGGCCGACACCGAGGCCAGCAGCACGTAGACGGCGGCCAGGAGACGCCGGGCGCGTCGGGTCCAGAACGTCCGTAGCGAGATCGTCGACGAGCGCTCGAACTCGCGCACGAGCAGCATCGTGATCAGGTAGCCGCTGATCACGAAGAAGACCTCGACCCCGAGGAAGCCGCCCGGCAGCCACGGCATCTCGGCGTGGTAGAGGAGCACGGCGACCACCGAGATCGCCCGGAGCCCGTCGAGTCCCGGCAGGTAGCCGGTGGCGGGGCGCGTCGACGTGGCGGCGCGGTCGTCCCCGTGCATCCCGAGGATGCTACGGCCGACCAGGTCGGTCATCCCGGCACGGTCCCGGGATGTCTGGTCAGGCGCTGTCTTGCTCGACGGCGTCCAAGAACGCGTCGACGTCGTCGTCCTCACCGCCGATGAGCCAGATGACCACGCCCTCCTCGTCGTCGTCGCTCCACGGGAGCACTCCGTCGACCGGGTAGCGGTCGACGGTGATGTCGTCGGAGTCCTCGTCGACCGGTGCGATGACGGCGAGCTCGACCTCGGCGTCCGGCGGTTGCTCGCTCAGGATGTCGATCAGCTCGCGCACGTGCATGCGGTGGTCTCCTCGTTCGGGATCGCGGGGCGGCGGTTCACAGTTCCCCCAACCAGTCCTTCGCCCGGTCGAGCAGGAACAGGCTGACGTGCTTGCACCGCTCCAGGTTGGCGGCGACGGACTCGTCGTTGTTGAGGTACACGTCGGACAGGTCGACACTGGTGCGGGCGACCATCGACAACGACCGCTCGGGCGCGTCGGTGACGCTGGGGAACGAGTCGAGCGCCGTGACCTCGACCGGGAGGTCGACCCCGCCGATCCCGGCCAGCTCGGTGGCCAGGACGAGCAGGTCGGGCGGTTCGGGGAGGGGCGGCAGCGTCCACGTGAACACCAGGGGGAACGTGAACCCGGCCGGCGGCGACTCGTCGAGGTCGTCGAGCTTCATCACCTCGTCCTCGAAGCCGAGCATCGCCCGCGGATCGACGTCGAGCGAGAGGTGCAGGTCGATCGGGCCGCTGCACGCCTCCTCGGGGTGCAGGTCGACCTCCCACAGCTGGCGGAGCGAGTACGTCTCGACGAAATGCCGCTCGTCGTGGACGTGGAACCCGTGGTCGATCGCCTGGCTCTTGAGGTCGGCGACGAAGCCGGCGACGTCAATGACCGCCACCGGCATCCTTCCCGTGGCGCTTCCAACCGCTGCGCACGCCCAGGACACTACCGTCCCCGGCGTGACCCACCCGGCGTTGCTCGCGTTCCACGACGTCGCCGACGTCGTCGGCGACCGGTTGCGGGCGACGACGGACCGGGGCCTGTCGGGCCGGCGGGTCGGGCAGTACCAACTCGACGTCGACACCGACGGCGAGGCCGTCGCGCTGCTCCACGCGGCCGGCTACGCGGTGCTGTCGGAGGAGAGTGGTCGCACCGGACCCGACGGCGCCGACCTCGTCGTCATGGACCCGGTGGACGGTTCGACGAACGCCAGCCGCGGCGTGCCGTGGTACGCCACGGCACTGTGCCTCGTCGACGACGAGGGTCCGCTCGTCGCGCTGGTCGCCAACCAGGCGTCCGGGGAGCGCTTCAGCGCCGTCCGCGGGGACGGGGCGTGGCACAGCGCCGGTCGCGCCCGGGGCCGCCGACGGTTGCGGGCGTCGGGCCTGACCGACGTCGGCACGGCGATCGTCGGGATCAGCGGTGCGCCCGGGGACGCCTACGGCTGGGCCCAGTTCCGGGCGCTCGGTGCGTCGGCCCTCGACCTCTGCCTGGTCGCGGCCGGGACGCTCGACGGGTTCGTCGACATGAGCGCCGACGCCCACGGCGTGTGGGACTACCTCGCGGCGACGCTGATCTGCCACGAGGCCGGGGCGGTGGTCGCCGACGCACACGGGCGTGACCTCGTCGCGCTGGACCATCGTGCCCGCCGGACCCCGGTCGCGGCCGCGACGCCCGACCTCCTCGCCACCCTCACCGCGGTCCGCCGCCGCACCCCCTGACCCCCCCACGACACGTCCGATCCTGCCAACTGTT